>CAMOXK010000010.1 GCA_946629065.1 uncultured Clostridia bacterium | reverse complement strand
AGCAGGATGTTGGTCAGCATCCGGATGAAGGTGCGGGAGGTCTCGGTGCCCCGGCGGGCGTCGCTCTCCGCCAGGTTCCAGAAGAACACCGGGGGCATGAACACGTCCTCCTGGCAGGCGGCGCTGGTCAGGTTCCACAGAAGCCAGGTGGGCTTGGCCTGGCCCTTGGAATAGATTTGATTGGCCATCTCCACATGGCGCTCGGTGATGCTGCCCGCCCGGCTCCAGAGACCCAGGGCGCAGCGGGTCATGAAATCATCCAGATCCTTGGCAAGCTGGCTGCTGCCGATGCGGTAGAAGGCGTCGGTATTGGCGAGATAGATCTTGTGAAACTCCTCGGGGGAGCGATTCCAGGTGGTAGGCATAGGGCGTCTCTCCTGTCTGTATATGGTGGGAACTTCGCTTTTCTTTCCTATTATAATCCAAATCCCGCCCGGGTCAAGAGAAATGAAGGAATGAAGGGCCTGCGGCCAGGGAAGGAATTATGGTGTCCCGCTTTGCGGGATGGTAATCCCCCTATCGGCCTTCGGCCACTTCCCCCGAGGGGGAAGCGAGGGGCCACCTGCTTGCCTCCCCCCATGGGGGAGGTGGCCGAGCCGCCTGCGGCGAGGTCGGAAGGGGGATCATTTCTTCATTTCCTTTTTACCGCCAGCGCTTGCGGCAGCACTTGCGGGGCATCAGCCTGACGCCTCTGGCCTCCGCCGCCTCTTTCGGACGCCGCCCGGCGCTGACGCGCTCCCACACCGATTCAAAGTGCCGGAGCTTTTGCCGCAGCTCCCGATCCCTTCGGTTTTCCGTATGATTCACGCCCCTTTCTCCCGTTCCAGCCTATGCGCGCACTTGCAAAGAGGTGTGAGTTGTGCCATAATATAAACTACGAAAATATGGGTAAACGATGATTAAATCGGCAAGAGCGAATCCCGAGAAAATATGCGTTCTGATGATGGCACTTTTTCGCAGGAATACTTTGTGTATTGCAAGAAAAAGTGACGAAATCAGAGCACATATTTTCCGGGAGGCGCCGCAGACGATTTGATCATCGTTTACATAGGACTTCAAGAACGATTTTGAGAAGGACGGGATGCGTTTTGGCCAGATTTTTCATTGCGGGAACCAACATTGCCGGTGGGAGAGCCATCATCCGGGGACGGGATGCGGAGCATGTGAAGGTGCTGCGCCTGCGCCCCGGTGAGGATGTGACCCTTTGTGACGGGGAGGGCACGGATTACAAGTGCCGCCTGGTCCAGGCCGACAAGGAGCAGGCCGAGATGGAGGTGCTGGAGGTGGTCCGCTGCCCGGCAGAGCCCAGCGTGAAGGTCACGGTGCTCTGCGGGCTGCCCAAGGGAGACAAGACCGAGTATATCATCCAGAAATGCGTGGAGGCCGGTGCCGAGGAGATCCTCTTCTTCCTCTCCGACCGCTGCGTGGCCCGGCCGGACGCGCCGGAAAAGAAGCTGGAGCGCTGGCAGCGCATCAGTGAGGAGGCCGCCAAGCAGTCCGGCCGGGGCATCATCCCCAGGGTGGGCTGGGTAGGCGACTTCGCCGGGGCTCTGAACGAGGCTGTGCAGAAGGACCTGGGCCTGTTCCTCTATGAGACCGGGGAGCGGGAAGGGCTGGACGCGGTGCTGAACAGCAGCCGGGATTTGAAGACCCTGGCCCTCATCACCGGGCCCGAAGGCGGCTTTGCCCCCTTCGAGGCGGACCTGGCCCGGATCACCGGCCTTCGGATCTGCTCCATGGGCGAAAGGATCCTCCGCTGCGAGACGGCGCCGGTGGTGGCGCTGACCGCGGTGATGTACGCCACCGGGAATTTGGGATAAGAGGGTATGGATATGGGACGTTTTGACGAAAAGACCTGTCTGGATTACTTTGAAAAGCTGCTGGCGGTGGACAGCACCACCGGCTTTTATGAGGAGAGCGAGAACCAGCTCTGCGCCATGCTGGAGGAGCTGGCGATCCCCTATCGCCGCATCCGCAAGGGCGGCGTCATCGCGGAGCTGGGCGGCGAGGGCAAGGCCCTCTGCATCACCGCCCACCTGGACGACATCGGCCTTATGGTGCGGCACCTGAACGCCGACGGCACCTTGAACGTGTGCCCCGTGGGCGGGCTCTATCCCTTCTACTGCATGATGGAGAATGTCCGCGTCCACACCCGGGAGGGAAGGGTCTACACCGGCAGCGTCTGCCGCACGCCCAACTCCATCCATGTGACGGAGGAGGAGCTGCGCCAGGCAGCGCCGGACTTCCGCACGAATGTGTGCGTGGTGCTGGACGAGAACGTGAAGAGCGCCGCAGACGTGCGTGCCCTCGGCATCGAGACCGGGGACAGCATCGCCCTGGAGCCCCGCTTCGTCTATGCAAACGGCTACCTCAAGAGCCATTTTGTGGACGACAAGGCCTGCGCCGCCGTGCTGCTGGCCCTGATGAAGGCCATCAAAGAAGAGCGCGTCGCCCTCAAGCGCAAGGTCTACGTCTACTTTGCCTTTTATGAGGAGATCGGCCACGGCACCACCGTGCTGCCCGAGGACGTGGAGGACATGATCGCTGTGGACATCGCCCCCACCGGGCCGGATCAGAACTCCGACGAGCGGAAGGTCTCCATCTTCGCCAAGGACTCCCGCTATCCCTACCACTGGGGTTTGACCAACGAGCTGCGGCAGGCCGCCATCGACGCAGGGGTGGACTATGTGATGGATATCTTCACCCCTCACTACGGCACGGACTGCGACCCCAGTATCGCCGCGGGCTACGATCTGCGCCACGCGGCCATCGGCCCCGGCACCGCCAACTCCCACGGCTACGAGCGGACCCACATCGAGGGCCTTCGCGCCTGCTTCGAGCTGCTCTGGGCCTATCTGGAGAAATAATCATCCGGTAAGGAGGATACAAATATGAACGAAAACTATGCAAAGGAATTTGACGGGATCGTAGAGAAGGCCAAGGCCTCGAAAAAGCCCATGCGTGTGGCTGTGGCCGGCGCAGACGCGGAAAACATGCTGCGTGGCATCTTTGACGCCCAGGAGGAGGGCTTTGTGGAGCCTGTGCTCGTCGGAAATGAGCAGCGGATCAGCGCCCTGCTGAAGAAGCTGGGCCTGGAGGGCCGATCCTACCGGCTGCAGGGCATCGACGACTCCGTGGACGCCGTGCAGTATGCCATCGAGATGATCCGCGCCGGGGAGGCGGACTGCCTCATGCGCGGCAACACCCAGACCCGGGATTTTCTGATGCCGGTGCTGAACAAGGCCAATCACCTGATCCGGGAGGACGCCCTGGTGACCCACGTGGTGTTTTTGAAGGTCCCCGGCTATGAGCGGGTGCTGGCCATTTCCGACGTGACCCTGCTCATCAATCCCCCCATCGAGATGCGCAAGAAGGTCGTGGCCAACATGGTCCGGGCCCTGAAGGTCTTCGGCGTGGAGAAGCCCAACATCGCCCTCTTGTCCCTGGTGGAGACCCCCAGCTTCCAGATGCGGGACAGCGTGGAGGACCAGACCATGGTGCACCAGCACGCCTCCCGTCCCGTTGCCGACTGCAACCTGGTTGGCCCCATTGCCTATGACCTGATCATGAGCAAGGAGGCTGCCCGCCTGAAGGGCTATGACTGCCCCTTCTGCGGCGAGTTTGACGGCATCGTGGTGCCGAACCTGATCTCCGGCAACCTGATGGTGAAGGTGCTGCAGCGCAACGCCGGGGCCACCGGCTGCGGTATCCTGGTGGGAGCCAGGATACCCATCGCCATCTGCTCCCGTTCCGACGAGCCGGAGCAGGCCTTCCTGTCCCTGGCCGCCTGCGCCGCTATGTGGGACAGCGGGAAGTATTTCAATTGACCGGTTTTGAGATTTGAGATTAGAGCAGGGAACACAGAAGAGCTTTCAGCAAAATGTGAAACAGATGCGGAAATCTTGGTGTAAGCCGTAGGGGAGGGCCTCTGCGTGCCCTGCGGGTATGTGCCCTCCCGGCGGAACCAAGCTCTAACTCCGTGAAAAAGTACGGCGAATTCGCAGAGAGATGCGAATTCGCCGTACTTTTCATTTTGCTTTAAAACGATGTACTGCCGGGAGGGGCAAGCCCCTCCCCTACGTTATGACCAGGGGTTTGCGCTCGCCTTCGTGTTTTGCAGCACAGCCATTTTCGTGGTCTTCCTTCTCAAAACACAAGGCTCAAAACGCGAAACTCAGCCCTCCGTGCCCAGGAGGCCCAGCTCCTCGGCGTGGGGACGCATGCCCTCCAGGCAGAGCTCGGTGACCTCCCGCAGCTCCAGGCCCAGCAGCTCGCAGCCCCGGAGGATCAGCTCCCGGTCACACTTGGCGGCAAACTTTTTGTCCTTGAACTTTTTGAGCACGCTCTTGGCCTCCAGATCCCGGATGCCCTGGGGCCGCATCCGGGCGCAGGCCTGGATGATGCCGGTGAGCTCGTCCACGGTGTAGAGGCTCTTTTCCATGTTAGTCTCGGGCTTCACGTCTGTGCAGTGGCCCCAGCCGTGAGAGAGGATGGCCCGCACGTCCTCCTCCGGGACGCCGGCGGCCAGCAGAGGCTCTTTGGTGTGCTGCAGATGCTCCTCCGGGTACTTTTCGTAGTCATAGTCGTGCAGCAGCCCCACGGCCTGCCAGTGCTCCGGGTCCTCGCCGAAGTGGCGGGCCAGGGCGCCCATGGCGTAGCTGACGTTTTTGGCGTGGAGCAGCAGATTTTCCTGGGTGACCATGCTGCCGTTCAGGGCGGCGGCCTGTTCCAATGTGAGCATGGGATGCGTCTCCTTTCCGGGGTGGCGGCCCGGAATGGGCCGCGGTGTTTTTACCCAACCATTATACCCGGGGAGAGGCATAAAGCAAGGATGGATTTGGAAAGCGCTTACATACCTGCGAATGCTTGTGCAAATCATACAAATTTTTGAAAAAATATTCCTACATTTGCAACAAGTTTCGGCGCCTTTGCCAAGTTTCCCTTGCTAACACTACAGCAGAGTGATAAGATAAACGCACATATCATCCAGGGCCTTGCAGGAAAGAAGCTGCAGGCCCTCGGGTATGGAGGAGATCCCGGTTCCGGGATCGATCGATACCGTCTCTCGCGGCCGGACCGGCAGATGGAGCCGATGGGCGTTTTCTTGCCGGTACGGCCCCTTTTCCGCTTTCGGAGAGGGAGAGCTACAGAAGAGGAGTGGGTCAATTTGTTCAAGATGCTCAATCCGCGGCGCTTCTACCATGCGGTGGGACGAAAGAAATTCTGGGAATTCATTTTGCTGGCCGTCTTCATCCTGTTTTTCTATGGACCCCTGCTGAATATGGTGATGCTGGCCTTCGCCAATGAGTACAGCGTGCCGCATATTCTGCCCGAGCAATGGGGCTTCAAGTGGTGGGGCTACATCTTCCAGCAGCAAAGCCTGGTGACCTCCATGATCCAGTCCTTTGTGGTGGCCATCATCACCACGGCGGTGTCCATGCTGCTGTGCATTCCCGCTGCCTTCTCCATCGCCCGCTTCAAGTATCCGGGACGGAAGCTCTTCATGCTCTCCTTCCTGCTCACCAACGCCTTCCCGAAGCTGGGCATCTACACCTCCATCGCGGTGCTGTTTTACAAGTACAACCTGATGGGCACCTATGTGGGCGTGGTGCTGATCCATATGATCAACTCCATGATGTTCATGGTGTGGCTGCCCGCCAGCGCCTTCCGCTCGGTGCACCGCCAGCAGGAGGAAGCCGCCCGGGACGTGGGCGCCGGCCCCATCCGCACCTTCTTCAAGGTGACGCTGCCCATGGCCATGCCGGGCATCTCGGTGGCAACGCTGTACACCTTCCTGGGCTCCATGGAAGAGGCCCAGGGCACCATGCTGGTGGGCATGGGCCGAATCCAGACCATGCCTGTCGCCATGTACGGCATCGTGCTGGACTCCTCCGCCGTGCAGATCGGCGCGGTGTTTGCGATCCTGCTGATCATCCCCTCGGTGGTCATGATCTTTGCCATGCGCAAGTATATCGGACCGGAGGCCATTTCCGGCGGCTTTAAGATGAAGTAAGGAGAGACGAGCCATGAGTAACGAACGGAAAGTCAAGCTTGAAATAAAGGACATGACCAAGCTCTATGACAATGGAGACGGCGTCCGGCACATCAATCTGGAGATCTATGAGGGCGAGATCGTCACCTTCCTGGGCCCCTCCGGCTGCGGCAAGACCACGATCCTGCGCACCATCGGCGGCTTTTTGGACGTGACCGAGGGCGACATCACCGTGGACGGTCAGTCCATCATCCACCTGCCCCCCGAAAAGCGCCCCACGGCCATGGTATTCCAGAGCTATAACCTCTGGCCCCACATGACCATTTATGAAAACCTGGCCTTCGGCCTGAAGCTGCGCAAGGTCCCCAAGGCCGAGATCGACAAGGCCGTGAAGGACGGCCTGGCCCTGGTCAGCATGAGCGGCTCGGAAAAGAAGTATCCCGGCCAGCTCTCCGGCGGCCAGCAGCAGCGTATCGCCATTGCCCGCTCCCTGCTCCTGAAGCCCTCCCTGCTGCTTCTCGACGAGCCCTTCTCCGCCCTGGACGCCAAGATCCGCCAGCAGATGCGCGAGGAGCTGAAGAAGATCCAGAGCGACCTGGGCATCACGGTCATCTTCGTCACCCACGACCAGGAGGAGGCCATGAGCCTCTCCCACCGGATCGTGGTCATGAACAAGGGCAAGTTCGAGCAGGTGGGTACCCCCGCCGAGATCTACGACAATCCCCAGACCCTGCACGTGGCCTCCTTCATCGGCGAGATGAACTTCATCAACCGGGACGGCAAGACCATCGCCGTCCGTCCCGAGAACATCTCCGTCCGCCCCGGCACCGGGGACGACCTGGACGGCACCGTGCGTACGGTGATGCTCCTGGGCCACTATGTGGTGCTGAACGTCCAGTGCGGCGGGAACGTTGTGAAGTGCAACGTGGACCGGGAGCTCAGCGACCGGCTGAGCATCGGCGACAAGGTCACCCTGAAATTCAACAAGTGCTCCATCTTCGACGAGGAAGAGGGCTTTGTCCCCGTGGAGCAGTAAGCAGGTTCGCTTATGGGAGTGCAGGCTCCCGTGACGATATCCCCGAACGCGCAAACCACCAATTATGAAAAGGAGACAAGTGAAAATGAAGAAATTCCTGGCACTCATGCTGGCTCTCTGCATGGTCTTCGCCCTGGCTGCCTGCGGCGAAGCCCAGACCGCCCAGAAGGAAGAGGCCGCCGCCGGCGGCAAGACGGTCGTTACCCTGTGGGCCACCGGCTCCGACAACGTCCGTCAGATCTTCGAGACCCTGACCGCTGACTTCAACGCCAGCAACGATCAGTATGAAGTGAAGCTGCAGTTCATGCTCTCCGGCACCGGCACCCAGTCTCTGGCCGATATGCTGACCGCCGCTTCCAGAGCCAAGCAGACCAACACCGACTATGACCTGGTCGACTTCTCCGGCGACGACTGGTCCAAGGTCGTCTCCCTCATCGGCGAGGAGCAGTTCGTGAAGCTGGACGGCGCCCAGATGCCCAATGCCGCTTCCGTCGCCGCCAAGAGCTCCGTCTCTCCCGAATACTGCCAGCCCTACCGCGGCACCACCGTTATCCTGGCTTATGACTCCGCGGCTGTTCCCACGCCTCCCGCCACCATGGATGAGCTGGTGCAGTGGATGAAGGATCATCCCGGCCGCTTCGCCTACAACCAGCCGGGCACCGGCGGCGCCGGCGACTCCTTCGCGCGTTCCGCTGTTTACAACTTCCTGCCCGAGGAGGCCTTCACCTCCGACGACGAGAAGTGGACCGCCGAATGGGATCAGGGCTTTGACTTCCTGAAGGAGATCCATCCCTACATGTACACCTCCGGCGGCTCCATCGTGTATCCTGCCAAGAACCAGGGCACGCTGGACCTGCTGAACCAGGGCGAGATCGACATGTGCCCCAACTGGGCCGACATGGTTCTGAGCCAGCGCGCCAAGGGCGAGATCAAGGACACCATCAAGATCACCCAGATCCAGCCCGCTCTCACCGGCTCTCTGCAGACCCTGGCAATCCCCACCTTCGGCTCTCACACCGAGGGCGCCTATGCCTTCATCAACTACATGCTCTCCCCGCGCGCCCAGGAGATCATGGTCCGCGACATGGCGGCCATCCCCCTGATCGACGCCTCCACCATGGATATGACCGGCTATGAGGACCTGCAGGGTCTGGACGTGTCCGCGTTCCGTATCCAGTCCATCGGCGGTCTGTCCACCAACTTCAACGAGCGCTGGGACAACGAGATCGCTACCCTCGGCTGATTCCCTTTGAACCCTGACCCTGCGCGGCCTTGGCCGCGCAGGGAATGAAAAAGCAGTTTTCTTACTTCTACGAATGAAGGTGGATTCTATGAGCAAAAAGCAGAAACAGCGGATCGCAGCCTACGGACTTGTCCTTCCCGCCTTCCTGATCGTCATGCTGACGGTTGCCTACCCCATCGTGTCGGCAGTCATCCAGAGCTTTCAGGATGAGAAGACAGGCGAGTTCACCTGGGATAACTACACCTACTTCTTCACGGAGCCCAATCAGCTGAAGAACATTCTCTACACGCTGATGGTGGTGGTGCTGACCGTGGTGATCGCCATTGTGGTGGCCTACCTGCTGGCGCTCTATCTTCGCTTCACCAAGTCGAAGATCGCCAAGACCATCGGTACGCTCTATCTGCTGCCCCGCTTTGTGCCGGCCATGTGCGCGGTCTACGCCATGATCACCATCATTCGTGACTCCGGTCTCATCAACCGCATCGGCCTGCTCTTCGGCCATGATATCCACCTGGGCATGATGTATCATGCCAGCGGTATCATCACCATGAACCTCTGGTTCAACATCCCCTTTGCGGCGCTGATGATCACGGCGGGCCTGGGCGCCATCCCCGATTCCATCATCGAGGGTGCACGGGACGTGGGCGCCGGCAAACTCAAGGTGCTGACCTCCATGATCTTCCCCCTGTCCGCCAAGGACGTGGTGGTGGCTTCCACCTTTGTGTTCATGTCCAACGTGGGTTCCTTCACCACCCCTTACCTGATGGGCGGCAACCACCCGAAGATGCTGGGCATCGCCCTGTTTGATCAGTTCAACAAGTACCTGAAATACAACCGCTCCGCGGCCCTTTCGGTGATCATGTTCCTGATCTGTTCGGTGTCGGCTTTCGTGTACATCTACACCAACCTGAAGGAAAAGGATTGGGAGAAGTAAGTCCGGAGATCGAGCCGGAAGGAAAACAAAAGGCGCGCTGCAAAATGCATTGTCATTGCGAGACCAGTTTGCGAACTGGTCGTGGCAATCCGTTTTCTTGCATCGAAGAATACGGATCCCTACGCCCACACCAGTGACATCGGTCACTGGTTCGGAATGACGGGTTCTTGCATTTTGCAACGCGCCCATTCTTGTGCCGGGAGAACCCCCGGCGAAAAGGAGACTGTATCATGCTGCCTAAGATCACCGCCCATTCCGGGGCTGACGGTTTCGAAGACAACAGCCTAAGCTATGTGCGCTATGCCCTGGCCTCAGAAGCGGATTATCTGGAAGTTGACGTACGCCGTGGCGCCGACGGAAAGCTGATGCTGGGCCACGACGAAGCCGACGCGGCCCTGCCCGCGCTGGAGGAGGTCTTCTCCCTGCTGGCGGAGACGCCCCGCATGGGCATCAACTGCGACTTGAAGGAGCCGGGCCTGGAGGAGGCGGTGTGCGCCCTGGCAGAGGCAAGGGGCCTTGCCGGCCGGGTGCTGCTCACCGGCACGGTGGACATGAGGCGCTGGGCTGCCCACCCCGAACTGCACGAAACCGCGTCGCTTTGGGCCAATATCGAGGAGCTGCTGCCGGACTTTGACAAGGAGCAGCTAAAAGATCCCGCCTGCCGGGAGCAGGCGGCGGAGGAGGCGGTGCGGCTCTGCCGGGAGCTTGGCATCCACACGGTGAACAGCTGGTACGGCCTTGCCGACGAGGCCTTTCTGGAACGCTTTCGCCGGGCCGGGATCGCCCTCTCCCTCTGGACGGTGAACGAGGAAGAGGCCCTGCGGCGCTGCCTCCGCGCCGGGGTGAAGAGCATCACCACCCGAAAGCTAAAGCTGGCCCTGGCGCTTAGGGAAGAGGGAAAAGGGAACGCGTAGGGCGGGATGCCTTCATCCCGCCGTGATCGAATCCCGTTCTGGAGCGGCGGAGCGAGGGGGATCGCTCCCTGCGCGGAGAGAGATTCCCTCCCTTTCTCGCTCAACGGCTGTTCCTACGCACCATGTCCGTCCTCGCCGTAGGGGCGGCGGCTTGTCCCCGCCCGGCGGCAGGGACCTGTTCCAAATAATAGGTTCGGCGAACCCGCACAAACTGCGAATTCGCCGAACCTTTTTTCATGACAGCGCTTTATGCTGCCAGGAGGGGCGAGCCCCTCCCCTACGCCCTCTGCCGAGCTTTCCGCGGACTGTCAGCTTCCTGCAGACAGCGTGTTTCCCTTTTTCCTCAGACGCTCTCGATGGCGCGGACCAGGCGGTCGGGGTAGTTGCCGATCATGCAGTCCACACCCAGGCGGATGAGCTTGCGGGCGTCCTCCTCGGTGTTCACGGTCCAGACGTTCACCTTCATGCCCCGACTATGGAACAGCTCCATCAGCTCCGGCTGATAGTCGAAAACGTGGAAGCAGGGGTGGGCGTTGTCGGCGTTGCAGTGGTCCAGATAGTGGGCCATGTCCTGCAGCGGTGCCTCGTAGAGAAGGCCGGTCTCCAGTTTATCGCCGCAGAGCTCCTTGAAACGCTGCATGGACACGTGGTTGAAAGAGGAGACGAAGACCTGATCCTCCATGTGGCGGGAGGTGATCTCGTGGAGGCAGCGCTCTTCCAGCTGCGGGTAGAACTCGATGCCGTTTTTAAGCTCCAGATTCAGCTTGAGGCCGGTCTCCTTGCAGAAGTCCAGCAGCTCCGGCAGGGTCCAGATATGCTCCCCGGCAAATTCCGGGGACTTCCAGGAGCCGAAGTCCAGCGCCATCAGCTCGTCGTAACTCATGTCCCGGATCAGACCGTGGCCGTTGGAGGTGCGGTCCACCGCCTCGTCATGGCAGAGCACCAGCTCGCCGCTGCGGCAGATGTGCACGTCGGTCTCAATGCCGTCGGCTCCGGGGACCTCCGCCACCTTGCGGAAGGCCAGGGGCGTGTTTTCGGGGTACAGACCGGAATAGCCCCGGTGGCCCAGCACCAGGGGACGCTTTCTCATGCTTTCCATCTCCACGCCTCCTCAGTAGAATTCCTTGATGTAATCCAGCACGTCCTGGCGGGTGCCCTGGAAGGGACCCGGCGTCTCCATCTTCAGGGAGACCAGGGCCGTGCAGTAGAGCAGGGCCTCCTCGATGCCGGCCCGCTGCCGCTCGGTGATATAGCCGGCGAAGGTGGTGTCGCCCCGGCCGGTGCGGCCGGAGAGGTTGCGGGCCTTGATGGGGCAGGTGTAGATCTGCTTGCCGTCATAGGCCAGGACCTCGGTGTTGTGGGTGATGAGCACTTCCTTGGCGCCCCAGCTGTAGAGGAGCTTGGCGGCCTCGGCCCGGTCGGTGAGACCGGTGAGGATCTCCGCCTCGGCGGCGTCGGTCTTCAGATAGTCGATATAGGGCAGATACTGCTTCTTCTCGGCCCAGTCGTGGAAGGCCATGGTCTTGTCCGGCTCCACATGGCGCAGCAGGCACTGCACGTCCACCGCCACCTTGCCGTGGCGGCTGGCCTCGGCAAAGAGCTCCCCGTCAAAATCGCCGTAGACCAGGCCCGCAAAGTGATAGATGGCGGTGTCGATCTGGGGCAGCTCCTCAAAACGGAAGGGATCGCAGACGCCCATGGAGGTGCAGGCGCGCTTCTCCTTGTCGGCGGTGAAATACTGGTTGCGGATGGAGCAGGTGGCCTTGGAGGGGCTCCAGTACAGGTCCGCGCCGGAACCGGCAAAGCGGGCTTCCACATCCGCATCGGCGGGGTTGAGCTTGGTGAAGAGGGCCGTTGCGTTGCCGGAGCGGGCCGCGGCAAAGCCGGAGGCCACCACCGCGCCGCCTACCTCTTTGCGCTCGTTTCCGAGATAGTCGATGTTGTGGTCGAGGGAAACAGGCCCGATCACCAGCACGTCATAGTGTTTGCTCATGTTGTTCCTCCTGTATGTTTTCGTGTTGTATTCGATAGGATCATTATATCCCCAATCTCCCGGGATGGCAATTCTTTTCGGCACTTTTGGGGAAGTTTTGTGCACAGCGGCTCAGGGCAGGAGAACGCCCTCCAGCCGCAGCAGAGCAGCTTTCTTCTCCACGCCTCCGGCGTAGCCTGTGAGACTGCCGTCGGCGCCCAGGACCCGGTGACAGGGGATCAGGAGGGAGATGGGGTTACGGCCCACGGCGCTGCCCACCGCCTGGGCGGAGAAGCGGGCGCGGCCCCGGCGCTGGGCGATCCGGGCGGCAAGATCTCCGTAGCTCACGGTGCTGCCATAGGGGATCTGCCGCAGCAGCTCCCAGACCTCCAGCTGGAAGGGCGTGCCGACAGGGCGCAGGGCCGGAGTGAAGTCCGGCGCATGGCCCTCGAAATAGAGGGTCAGCCAGCGCTCGGTTTCCTCAAAGATCGGGAGGGCTTGCTCCTCGGCGCGCCCGGACAGGCCTGCGCCGAAGTGCTTCTGCCCGTCAAACCAGAGCCCGGTGAGGGCTTCCCCGTCGCTCGCCAGGGTGATGCCGCCCAGGGGGGAATCCAGGTGAAAGCGATAGTCCATGCGCGTGCTCCTTTCTTTTCCTTCATGCAGACGACCCCGCGGCCAAAGGCCGCAGGGTCGATTTTCCTGTTATAGTTCGGTGACGGACACGTCCACGTCCGGGGTGATCTCCACGGTATAATCCGGGAACGCGGCGGAGACCTCCTGCTGGAGGATCCGCAGGCCCTCCCGTGCGGGGATCTCAAAGCTCATCACCGCATCGAAGGACATGTGTTTTGCCTCGGTGTCCACATAGAAGCCGTGGAACTGCACCGCCCAGTCGTGGGACAGGATGATCTTGCGCACCTCGTTCTGGATGCGGGCGGTTTCCCCGCCCTGGGTGTTGAAGGAGTAGACGCCCACACCCGTGAGGATCACGCCGGTCTCCTTGTAGACCTTGGCCTCCACCCGGCGGGTGAGCTGATCCACCTCCCGGACGGTCATGGTGTCCGGCAGCTCCAGGTGCACGGAGGCCAGGTCCTTGTCCGGCCCGTAGTTGTGCAGGATCAGGTCGAAAGCGCCCCGGACCTCCGGCTCCTCCGCCAGCAGATGCTTGATGCGGTCGGTGGTCTCCTTGTCGGCCCGCATGCCCAGGATCTCGTTCAGGGTCTCGATCATCATTTCGATGCCGGATTTGATGATGAAGCCGGAGATCACCACGCCCACATAGGCCTCCAGGGAGAGGCCGGTGGTCAGAAACAGAATGGCGCAGACCAGCACCGAGGAGGAGAGGATGGCATCAAAGAGGGCGTCGGACCCGGAGGCCACCAGGGAGCCGGAGTTCACCTTCTGGCCCTGGGCCTTCACATAGCGGCCCAGCAGGATCTTCACCGCCACGGCCACGGCGATGATGATGAGGGAGACGGTGCTGTAGTCCGGGGTCTCCGGCTGAAAGATCTTTTCCACCGATTCCACCAGGGAGGTGATGCCGGCGTAGAGCACGATGCCTGAGACGATCATGGCGCTGAGATACTCGATACGCCCGTAGCCCAGGGGATGCTTCTTGTCCGGGAGCTTCCCGGCAAGCTTGGTGCCCACGATGGTGATGATGGAGGACAGGGCGTCGGAGAGGTTGTTCACCGCGTCCAGGGTGACGGCGATGGAGTGGGACACGATGCCCACGAAGGCCTTGAAGGCCGCGAGAAGGACGTTTGTGAGGATGCCGATGACACTGGTGCGGACGATGACGGCTTCCCGGTTCAGCGCCGGGGCGGGGGAATTGCTGCTCATAAACACACCCTCCTTGGGTCGAGAGTTTTAACTGCCGTATTATACCATCTCCAACAGAAAAGGGAAAGACCTCAATCGGCGTATTGCTTCATCTGGTTGAGGATCAGCTTGCCAACCGCGTCGGCAAACTGGGAATGGTCCCGGATGCGGACGAAATCCTGGCCGTAGACCATCCTGGCATAAGGGAGATCCAGATCCGCCCCGGTGAAGACGCAGATCACCGAGAGCCCTTCGGCCCGCAGGCGGCGCACCTCCTGGGCGGTGTCTGTGAGGGCCCGGATCCCGTCGTAGCTCTGGCCCACTTCCCCTTCGCTGCGTCGGATCTTGGCGATGTCCAGGGGCTTCACGTCGGAGAGGACGATCAGCATCCGGTGCTCGTAGGGGGCGCGGAGCATCAGCTCCCCCGCCGCCCGAAGGGCCAGCCCGTCCCGGTTGCAGCCCTCGGTGCTGTAGTCGAAGATGCCGCTGTTGTCCCCGGCGGCGTAGTCGTTGAACAGGCGCAGCACGGTAAAGCCGCTCATGGAGCAGAAGCTCATCACCCGGCAGGGCACATGGCAGCGGGAAAGAGCCTCCGCGATGATATAGGCCTGGGAGGAGATCTTGGCGGCCTTGGCCACCTGGGAATGGGAGGCGTCCAGCAGGATGTCCACGCTCATGTCGCCGGCGTTTTCGTTGGCGAGGCGTCGGAAGATCCTGTCGTCGTCCAGCTTTGCGCCCCGCCAGGCCAGGGCCGGGTCGATGGCACCGGCATTGGCCTTCACCGGCTCCGGCTGCATGTGCAGGAGAACGGAGTTCATGATGCGGGTGGCGAGCTTTGCGATCTGCACCCGGTTCGCGCGCTCGTTTGCCTTGTAATAGGTCCGGTTTCCGGCGATGAGCTCCTGCCGGCGTTTTCGCTGGTGCATCTCGAAAGTGTTATAGACCCCGCGCAGCTCCACGATCTCCCCGCGGGTATAGAACAGATGGGTGAAGCGGTGGTTGCCGGTGCAGAGCTTCCGCTCCAGCTGCAGCACCTGCTCGGCAGGGTAGAGGGACTTGCCGAACTTGGTCTCCAGAAAGTCCCGCATTTCCGCCTCGGTCAGCTTGCTGCTCAGCGTGTTTTCTCTGGTCCAGGAGGCCACGTCCCCGTGGTAGAGGTCCTTTTCGTGGAAGAGGATGAGCCCTCGCTGGAGGAAGCTATCCACCGAAAGGCGGCGGAAATGACGCAGGCGGTAGGGGAGGCGGATCCGCCCGTCCCCATAGAGCCCGTAGCGCTCGTAGAAAAAGGCCCGGGCGGTCTCCACGATCTCGCCCGTGCTCATGGCGGCGTCCAGCTGCAGCTCCGACTCCGGAGGTTCCGGGCGAAGCCTGGCCAGGGCGGGGCGCTCCGTAAGCTCGGCGCGAAAGAGCAGCGGCTCCAGGGCGTTCCAGAACAGGGTCTGGTAAAAGGCGGCGTCCCGGTACCTGTCCAGCATGGCGAAGAGCCCTTCCAGCTGCCGGTAGTCATAGTGCCGCCGGGCGGCTCCGAAGATCACGTTCCAATAGAGATCCACATTGCCGGCGGCGTCGTAGGCCTTGAAGTCCGGCACAAAGGAGTAGTCCCCGGCGCAGGTCCATATGATATTGTCGGCCCGCCGCTTCTGCAGGTCGGTGATGGTCTGCTTCATGCTCGTTCCCCCGCGGAGCCAGTTCCGCTGCTTCCTGTTTTCTCCATTATCATGATTTTTTTCCGGACTTGTCAAGTCTTATTCCGTATCGCAGCATCGCCCCTCCATTCGGAGGGGCGATGTAAGCTGTCGGCAAAGCCGAAAGGCTTTGCCGACAGAGGGGATGCAGCCTGCTGCGCGCACTCGCTTGCGGGGGACGCTCGCACACTTGCAGGCTGAGAAGTGTTTTTTCCGAGGCACATGTCCCCGGAAAAAACGGATTTGAATGATTTTTCGCGTTGCGACGCGAAAAACTCTGCGAGGCTTTTTGCTCTGGGTTTGGCTCAAGTCTTCATCGCTCTTCCGAATGAAGGGGCGATGCATTTGACTTGATAAAAGCGATCAGGGCCGGACGGCCTTTTTCAAGAGATACAGCCCGAGGATCAGGAACGCCGGGAAAACCGAGGCTGCCAGGAGGCCGGGTTTCAGATTTCCGCCCGCCGCGCCGGAAACGGCGCCCACCAGGGCCGGCCCCAGGGAGCCGCCCAGGTCGCCGCCCAGGGCCAGCAGCGCAAACATGGCGGTGCCGCCCCGGGGACAGCGCTGGGCCGAAATGCTGAGGGTCCCCGGCCACATGATCCCAACGGAGACGCCGCAGAGAGCGCAACCCATGAGACCCAGGATCGGCCAGGGCGCAAGGGACGCCAGCAGGTAGCAGCAGATACAGAGCAGACCGCAGCCCAGCATGATCTTTGTCAGGTCGAGCCTGGCGCTGTTCTTGCTGTAAAAGCTGCGGGTCAGGCCCATCAGAAGGGCAAAGAGGCAGGGGCCCGCCAAATCGCCCACGGTCTTGCTCACCCCCAGGGCGGATTCCGTAAACGCGGAGGCCCACTGGGACATGGAGATCTCCGAAGCGCCGGAGCATATCATCAGCAGTGCCAGCAGCCAGAAGAGCGGGGTGCGGAAAAGCTGCCCGATCCCCATGCTCTCCCCCTCGTCCACCAGGCGTTCGATGGGGCAGCGGAGGAAATTGAAGGCGTTATAGAAGGGCAGTGCCGCCCAGAGAAGGGCCAGGATGCGCCAGCGCTCCAGGCCGAAGAGCACAAAAAACAGGGTGGAGCCCAGGATCACAGCCACAGAGCCCCAGCAGTAAAAGGAATGCAGCAGGCTCATCATCCCCTCTTTGTTCGGGAAGGGACAGGCTTCCACGATGGGGCTGATCAGGACCTCGATGAGGCCGGAGCCGATGGCGTAGAGGATCACGGCGATCAGGATCCCCGGCAGTGGGGAGAGCAGCTCCGGCAGCAGGGCCAGCAGCACCAGACCCAGGGCGGACAAAAGCTGGGAGGCGACCACGCAGCGGCGGTATCCGATCCGGTCTACGAATCGGGCCGCGGCCAGGTCCGTCAGGAGCTGGGTAAAAAAGAAGAACAGCGGGATGACGGAGATCTGCTCCAGGGACAGAACGTAGCGGCCTTTGAAGGTCAGGAACAGGAGCGGCGCGAAATTGGCCGCGATGGCCTGGGTCACAAAGCCAAGATAGCAGGCCAGCAGGGTTTTCCGGTATTTGGTGGAGGCGGGCATGACTTCGTTCCTTTCGCAGTGGTGACTGAGCATTTCGTGGGGATTATACCATGTCGGTGCGGGAGATTCAACGAGGGCTTTCCCTCCGGCAGCGGACGATCCCCCGATCGCTCCGCCTCCTCCCTACCATAGGGGACGGCCCTTCCACCTCATCCGGCTTGCCCCTCGTGTGAGATCGGGGCAAGCCACTCACGCCTTGCGGTGCCCGGAAAACACTTCGGGCATACGCTATTCCTCGTGTTTTCCGACCGCTGCGGAAAAAGCGCACTGCCTTCCTCTGCCACCGGCAGCGGCAGTACGCTTTTCTCCTCAAGTAAACGATGATTAAATCGGCAAGAGCGAATCCCGAGAGAATTTGAGTTCTGATACTCTTCTTCGGCAAAAAACAATCTTGTTTTTTGCTTTTTGTGGGCCACGGGTCCACAAAAAGGGCGCATCGCGCCCCGAAGAATCCGTGTAATTCCGGCTTTCAGCAAAGCGATGCTTTGCTTAGCACAGCCCACGCTGTGCATTTTCAGCTTGCTTCTCAAGCTGAAAATCGAAAGCCGAAATTATGAAGGCACTTTTTCGCAGGAATACTTTGTGTATTTCAAGAAAAAGTGACGAAATCAGGGCACAAATTGTCCGGGAGGCGCCGCAGGCGATTTGATCAGCGTTTACTCAGGGAGAAGGCAGGGGTGCTGCGCCTTAGCCGGGAAGAAAAAAGGGCGTGTTGCAAAAAGCAACACGCCCAATGAATTGCCTGATGGCATGAACTGTGCTGCGCACATGAATTGCTCTGCGGAGCATCAAGGCGCAATTCAAATCATGTGCGAAGCACAAATCAGGTCGCGAAGCGAGAAATCATGACGCCATCGGCGTCAAATCATGAAAACAGGGGCTGTTTTGCAACAGCCCCTGTTCTGTTATGTATTTGGTTGTGCGGATCATCCTCTTGCCAGATCGAGCAGGCCGATCATGGCCGCGTCGGGATGCTCGCCCTTGGCTGTGGCGCTTTCCCGGATCTCCATCTCCCGGGCGATGTGCTCCAGGGTCTCCAGCGTTTCCTCGCCGGAGATCACCACCAGAAAGCCGCGGCTTTCGTCAAAGAGCAGGATGTAGTTGGCCCGGTCATAGGCGGAAACGGGCAGCTTCGTATAATCGGAAGTCACTTCAAGGACCTTCCAGCCGCCCCAGTGTTCCTCCTTCACCACGCTTACATCCCCGCTCAAAACCAGCTGAAAGCCGTCCCGGAGGGAATCGAAGGTGGAGATACAGTAGGGGATGCTGCTTCCCCCGTCGCAGAACAGGCGCTTGGTCCAGCCTTCGGCGTCGGTGGTGCCCTCGGTGGCCTCCCGGGGCAGCCAGAAGCAGCGAAACTCCGCCGTGCTGCTGCTCTCCTCCGGACAGGCGAAGGTAAAGACCATGCCCGCGTCGGGATAGGCCAGGATCTCGCTGTTCCAGACCTTGCCGTCTACCACCACCTCATAGCGGAAGCCGGTGACGAGGGTGTCCTCCGCCGTGGGCTTTCGCAGGCTCATGCCGTATCCGGCAAGGGCGAAGGCCGCGGTGCCGAAGGCCAGCACCAGCGCCGCCGCCAGCAGGAAGGCGCGGGGCAGCTTGCTGCGCCGGCGCCGCGGGGCGGCGTCTATGCCAAGCCTCCCCTGAACGCGGTTCGTGATGCGCAGGGCCAGGGCTTCGTTGGGCTTTCCAAGATCGATCTTATCGGGACAGCAGTCCGCCGCAAGATCAGTAATGCGTGTCTTCACAGCAAAACCCCCTTTCTTCCAGGTAGTCTTTCAGGCGCTTGCGCCCCCGGGCCAGCTTCACCCGGACCGTCGCGTCCTTCAGGCCCAGGGCCCGGGCGATGTCAGCAGTTTTTTGATAAAGGAAATAGTGGCGCTGGAAGATCTCCCGATCCGGCTCGCCGAGAGAATCCACGGCGGCGCGGGTGATCTCCCGCAGCTCCGACAGCAGGATCTTCTGCTCCGGCTGGTTCGGGAGGCTGATCTGGATCAGGTCGTCCTCCAGGGGCTCCTCCGCCCGGGCCTTCCGCAGGGCAGATTTCGCCTTGTTGCGGGTGATGGCGGCCAGATAAGCTTTCAGCATCTCCGTTTCGATGTGTTCCCGGTTCTCCCAGAGGCTGAGAAAAGAGTCGGAGACCACTTCCTCGATATCCTCTTCCCCCAGCGCGTGGGACAGGATGTTGGAGGCAATGGCATAGACATAGGCGCTGTATTGCCCGATGAGCTCCGGCAGCACCGTTTCGTCGCCCCGCCGCAGGCGGCGGAGCATCTTTGCATCGTTCATCGCCGCCTCCTCAGGACTCCGGCCAGACCACTTTGTCAAAGCGGATGTCCACGCTCTTATAGAGCTGTTCGATGTGCAGCGTTTCGCCAAGGCTATCGCTGATCTCCCAGATGTGGGCGGGGCTTGTGGTGATGACGGTCACCCAGGCGGTATATTCCTGCCCCTCCTCCACGCTGCGCATTTCCTTCACCCTGGCCTCGCAGCCCAGGTCGATGAATTTCCGCGCCAGGGCAATGTGATCGTCCAGGGTGTCCGCGCCCTGGAGCATGGCGTTGGTGCGGACCACGAAGGCATAGGGCTCGTCCTGGGGCAGCTCCCGGAACATCTGCATTTCCCAGTCTTTGCCGTAGAAATCGCCTTCCTCTGTATACATGCTCTGGAGCAGTTCCTCCCAGCTTTCATGCTGCTCTCCTTCCTCGGAAGGCGGGGCCGCGGCAGGCTCCGTTTGCAGACGCACATAGGGGGTGGCCTCCGGCGCGTGGCTTGGCCAGGGGTCTGCGCCTGCATCTGCGGCGGTTGCGGCACTTCCTCCGCAGGCGGCCAGAAAAACAAGGCAGAAAAGAAACGGCAGGATCGCCTTTTGTTTCATACTCTCACTCCTCTCCGTGGGTTTTCATTTCTATAGACACGTCATGCTGCAAAAATGTGACAGGGTCCGCAAAGATTTTTGAAAAAATCGACAGGCGCTCCGAAGAACGCCTGTCGAGGCCTGCTTATCCCTGGACAAAGCGGATGAACGCTTCGGCCTCTTCAAAGCTTTTGAGTCTGGCTGTATACATATAGCGGCCCATCTGCGGCCAGTTCATGGGCGGCATTTCCTCCTGCATCACCAGGTCCCCGCCGTAGCGGGCCATGATCTCCTCATGGGTGTGGGAATAGCTGTGCCCGTCCTTCCGGCTGGCATAGACGCAGTAGAAATGCTCCGGACCCTCCGCTTTTCTGCGGCTGTTGAAGGCGACCATATCCGCGTAGATCTGGTAGACATCCGTTTCGTGGGCAAAATTCATCATGTCCGGCGTGTAGCCGCCCGCCGGGCGCATGTTGACCTCCAGCGCCACAAAGTCCCCCACCTGGCCCAGACCCTTGCGGGCCTTGGTCAGACGGAAAAACTCCAGATGCACGAAACGCCGGTCCACCCCGAAGGCCTTGACGGTCCTGCGGCCCAGGCTGCGAAGCTTCTCCGGAACCTCGGGGCAGGTGTAGTACATCAGGTCCAGGTCCTTGTTCACGATGTCCATCACCGGGGGCCACACCGTCATGCTTTCAAAAAGCGGTTCGCAGTCCGCGTCCAGGATGGCGTCGTAGGAGCAGATGATCCCCTCGATGAACTCCTCCATCACGTAGGGGGTCTCCGGCAGACGGTCGTAGAAGGCTTCGAAGTCCGCATCGTTTTCCAGCTTCCAAGTGTCGGTGGCGCCCACGCCGATGTTGGGCTTCACGATCACGGGATAGCCCACCTCCTCCAGAAAGGCGCGGCCGGCCTCCCGGGTGGAGACCAGGCTCTGCCGGGCGGTGGGGATCCCGGCTTTCAGATAGAGCTGCTTCATCAGGGACTTTTCCTTGATAAAGCCGATCCGGTCGGACTGGATGCCCGTGGTCACGTGGAAATCCGTGCGCAGGCGGGCATCCTGCTCCAGCCAGTATTCGTTCATGGATTCGATCCAGTCGATCCTGCCGTAGCGAAAGGCAAAGTAGGCCACGGCGCGGTAGACCTGGTCGTAGTCCTCCAGGCTGTCCACCCGGTAATACTCCGTCAGCGCGGCCTTCAGCGGCGCCTCCAGACTGTCATAGGGCGAATCGCCGATGCCCAGGACCCGGATGCCGTTTCTTTTCAGGGCGGCGCAGAACTGCCAGTAGGTATGGGGAAAATTGGGGGAGATAAAAACAAAATTCACAGGGTATTCTCCTTTTTCTATAGAGGGTCAGTCGTTCAGCAGGAAGGGCAGGAAATAGCGGACCTGCCGGAACCACCAGGGCCAGTCGTGATTGACGTCATAGCCCCAGAAGTCGCACCAGGCGCGGATCCCCTTGCTTGCAAAAACGCGCTGGAGGTGGCGGAGGGTGCGCACGCCGTCCTCCTCCCAGGCGCCCTGCCCCACGCAGAAGATCAGCTTCCGCTGGTTGTAGAGGGCAATGTAGGGGTGATCCGCGGGCATGTTCGGCAGGAAGCGCTCCGGGGAGTTGTCATAGAGCGTGGGGTCCATGTAGCCGTCAAAGAAATAGTCCGCGTCGTAGACTCCCGACAGGGCCAGCATGCCCCGGAAGAGCTCGGGCCGGCGCAGGAAGGTGATGGCCGCGTGATCTGCCCCCATGCTCATCCCAAAGGTAAAGGGGAGCGCGTCGTTCTCCTCACGCATCAGGGGGACGACCTCCTCCGTGAGATAGCGGTAATACTGCTCCTGCCGCCGGGCGCGCGCTGCCTTGTCGCCCTCCCGGAGGGACCAGCTCTCCGTATCCACCGTGTCCACCACAAAAAGCTGGATGCGGCCGTCCTCGATATAGTCCCGGATCTGCTCGATCAGGCCGAAGTCCTCCAGCTGGCGGCACATGCCGTCCTGGGTCGGGAAGGCCAGGAAGGGGACACCAGCCTGGCCGTAGATCATCATGTGCATGTCTTTCCCGAGGGCGGGACTGTAGTGGGTCAAAGCTCTCGTCTGCATAGGCCTTCTCCTTGTACGCCGCAGCGGCGCTCTTTTCGCAATCATACACACTGGATTTTGCAATGTCAAGAACGAGGATGGGAGAACTCTTCCTTTCCGATTTGTCTGTGGCCGGCAAAAGAAGGCAGCGGGGGCGTACCGTAAAATGCGTGCGTCCCGGTAAGCGCCGCAGGGAAGGCTTGCTTCCCCCTCCGGGGGAAGTGGCCGAAGGCCGATAGGGGCCCCTCCCGGCGAAAGCAGGCTTTGACAGCAAGAAAGATTCGGCGAATTCGCACTATCTGCGAGTTCGCCGAACCTTTTTCATGACAGCGCTTTATGCTGCCGGGAGGGGCGAGCCCCTCCCCTACGCTTGATGCTGCGCCTTGCGCGATAGAATACACAGGCTTATGCAGCGGGAAAGGTCTTTCCTCCAATCGTGATGCTGACGACCTGATCCAGATGGACCGTCCCGCCACTGAAAAGGCAGGCGTCCTTGACGATATCGCCTTCCGGCTCGCTGCTGCTCAGGGGCAGCCCCACTTCCCGACAGGTGCCATCGGCAAAGTTTACCGCTGCCGTTCGCTCCACGTCTTCGATGGCGGCAAGCCAGCTCCGCTCCAGTTCCAGATAAGCTTGCCGCTGCGCTTCATCCGTGAATTCATGATTGCGGTACATCTGACTGACGCCGTCGTGCCGCAGGATCCAGTTCACCCCGGAGGCGGAGATTTCCGCGCCGAGAAACTCGCCCTTGCCGTACGCGCCGTTGGAAAAGGAAACAGGCTCCGAAAACCAGACGGTGCGGATGGCCTGGCCGGTGCGTTCCACCTCTGCGCTGCCAAGCTCGCACACAAGCTCAGCCTCGCTGTGGTCCAGTTCATAGTCAATGCAATCTGCCATCACGAAGCGAAGCACGATCTTTCGCCCTGGTTCCAATTCGTGCAGGGGGATAGAGCATTCTGTGGTCAGGGTCTGGCTTTCGAGGTCGTAGCCATCCCGGAAGCTCAGGGGGTTCATGGCGTCAAAGTAATTCTCTCCGTCCATGGTGGCATAGATGAAGCTATATCGGTGACCGTTTGCGGGAAGCGCCTTTCCTTCCCAGTCTACCTGCTCTGAGGACTCCAGGCGTTCGATCATCTCCGGCGTCACGCCGTTGAGCACCACCCAGAACCGCTGAAACTCGCCGTCATTCATGGCGGACAGCAGCGTGACGCCCTCCGCGGGAGCCTTTTCCGGCTCCTCTGCGACGGGGTATTCCACGTAATCCGCCACCTGGTTTTCGTCGATCTGCAGCTGCTCGCGCAGTTCCTCCTGCCGCCGGCGGTGGATGCTCACGCCAATGGCGTAGGCCGTCACACCCAGCGCAATAATCAGCGCCGCGGCCAGGGCAAAAGTAATGATCCGTTTCTTTTTCATGGGTACGATCCTTTCCGAGGAGCCGGATGCAGCCTCGGGTACAGGACGGTAGGCTTCGGCGATATAGCGCTCGTCGATCTGACAGAGCGCACTGGATAACAGTTCCCGATTCATACAAGCAGGCCCTCCTTCGTCAAAGTGTTCCGCAATTTCTCACGGAGGCGGAAAAGACGGACGGAGATCCGGTTGGGGCTGCTGTGGGTCATGGCGGCCAGATCCCGGACAGGATCCGCATACCAGTAGCGCCGGACGAACAAAAAGCGGTCCTCCCTGCTCAGACTGCCCAGAAAACGGTTGATGGAAGCGCCGAGTTCCTTCGCCTCCAGCTCGGTTTCCACGCTCATGCCGGAGGGGATACATTCCTCCATTTCATCCAGCACGAGATCATACTTGCCGTTTCGCTTTTCGGCCCGGTTGGCGTGGTAGCGGTCGATGGCCAGATTGTGGGCAATGCGGCAAACGTAGCTTGCCAGGGGATTCGGAGCCTGAGGCGGAATACTGTTCCAAGTCCTGAGATAGGTATCGCTTACGCACTCTTCCACATCCAGCCGGTCCTGCAGGATGTTGGCTGCCGTTCTCTTCACGGCAGGCCCGTGTTTACGGTCCAGTTCTTCAATGGCCTGCTCTGAGCGCTCAAAAAACAGGCTGATGATTCTGCTGTCCTCCATTCGCGTCACTTCCTTTCCGCCTCACCCTGTATCACGGGACGGGGGAGCAAATCTTACAGGATTTCGGGAAATGTTTTTTCTATTGTAGCATGACAGCACAAGACCCGCCGGGTAAAACCGGCGGGCCTATGAGGGAAAACCGCAGGAGAAAAGAAAATCGACAAATCCAGAATCAGATTCTGGATTTGTCGATAGAATACGGAGAGGAGGTTTTTTATTCCCACTCGACAGGACTTAACTGATTCCGTTTAGGAATTATTGTTCGACCTGTTCGTAGTTCCTTTGATTATTTGATCTGTCCATATTATCCAGCCTATCACCCCTCCCGTTATCATTTTGTTATCAGCGTTGATAACAGTGGAGTGGAATTGCTATGGATAATAGTGCTGTTATTATACCGGAACAGAGGACAATTTCAAGATGCCTTGGGTGGGTAGCGTGAATAAAAAGGCACATATTTACGCTGTTGCCACGACTATCGACGTCAAGAATATGCCGTTGACCAGTTGGGTCAGAACACTCGGATCGATTTCACTGTTCACAATAACACGAATCTATCGGGCAGCGGCATTTTCGTCAGATTCGTTTTTCAATCTCGTATGCCGTGTGACCTTTCGGGTAATCCTCAAGCTCGCCTCTGACGGTATAGCCGTTTTTTCTGAAAAAATCGATATTCCAGTCGCACGCATTCCCGATAAAAAGATATGTACCTTTGTCCTTCGCCTCTTTTTCAACTTTACCAAGAAGATAGGAGCCTAAGCCCTGTTTTCTGTACGGTTCTTCGACCCATACGCCGTTGATATCCGTACTCTCATCGGCGTCAAGCTCGGCAAGCACGGCGGCGATCATTTTTCCGCCTTTGTCAACGAGCTTTCTGCCCAAAGGAATATCGTTATCCTCGGGCGTAACAATAAAACGATCACAGTAACGGTCAAGCCCCTCATCAATGATTTTTGCGTCTTCCTTTGTGCCGTGCAGGACCTTAAAACGCTGTGCGGCGCTGTTGTTTGTCGGTATGTAGTCGGGAATCTCTTTATCAAGCCGTTTTGACATAGACCACCCCGTATGTCCTTTCGGCAAATCAATATTCTCCGTAAACACTTTAAAGCCGTGCTTTTCGTAAAGCGGTCTCGCCATAAAGTCAAGCGTACCTAAGCACAGGTAATAACAGCCCTTCTCCCTCGCGGCTTTTTGCGCTGTGTGAATGAGCGTCGAGCCGAGTCCCTGACCGCGGTACTGTTCATCCGCCCAGAGTTGGGCAAGCACGGCGCGTCCCCACAAATGAATGTTCAGCACACAGCCGGCGATCATCCGGCCTTCTTCGTTTTCAATTTTAAAAACAAGCTGTTCCTCCTCGGTGTGAGGCTCATTGGGCGCCATGGAATCGGCGTATTCGCTTATTTTTTTGCCGATTGCTTCCGCTTCCTCATCGGTCAGCGGTTTCATTTCGTATTTCAATTTCATTTCCTCCTTAAATCCCGTTTTGTCGGGATCGTTTATGATTATCCTGCCTCTGTAAACCGGAATTTATCAGTGGGCCAGTCAAAGAGGCTTCTCCATGCAGTACATGGTATGTCCCTTCGGATAATCCTCCAGCACGCCGGTGACGTTTTCGTAACCGTTCTTCCTGAAAAAACCTACGTTCCAATCAAATGGTTCCACACCCAGCCGGTAGGCACCGTTTTCCTTTGCCTCCCGCTCGAACGCATGGAGAAGCGCGGAAGCGATCCCTTGCCTGCGGCAGGCTTCGTCCACCCAAAGCGCATCGATATCCGGATTATCCCATCCATCCACGCCTCCTACGATCCCGGCGATGAGTTTCCCATTCTTGTCGATTGCCTTTTTGCAAATGGAGATGTAAGCGTGTTTGCGCGGGACACAGGCTTCGTCATGTCGATTCAGCCTGGCAGAGAGCTTTTCTGCGAGTTCTTCTCCTGCAAGCGTAATCTTGTAACGGCCGAGATCCAGAGGGGCGGCTTCCCCGCAAGAAAGGTCAAGCCGCTTCTGCAGGAAATAGTGTTCATGCCCCTTCGGACAATCCGTCATGGTTTCGATCAGCGCATAGCCATGCTTGTCATAGAGGGGCTTCGCCTGAAAATCGAAGGTACCGATCAGCATAAGATAGCATCCCATTTCCCGGGCTTTCCGCTCGGATTCCCGGATCAGCGCGGAGGCGATTCCCTGATGACGATAGGCTTCTTCCACCCACAGGTCATAAATCACAGCGGTCTTCCATTCCTCTGTAACCAGAATACACCCGCCCAGAAAGCGTCCTTCCGTGTCTGTGACTTGATAAACGAATACTTCTTCCTGTGCACCTTCCTCCGGCGGTACGATGGCGTTGATCGCCTGATCTGCCTGCTCTTCGATGTATTCCGCATCGCCATCTACACAGGGTATGATTTCGTATTGCATTTTCATTTCCCCCTCAAATCTCGATTTGTCAGTCTGTTTCTTTCTTCACATACGTGATCTGGATATCGTAGCCCAGCTTTTCAAGCATCTCCACGAATACCTTGTTAATGATGCCGTCCTTCTTGTTTATGAGCCTGCTGATGTACGGAGCGGAAGTCCCTACCATCTCGGCAAGCTGCGCCTCATTCGATCCCTGTGATATCAAAGCTGTCAAGCCACCTTTTTGCCGCCTCACTTACTCGCTTCAAACAATCCTCGTCGAACGGTGAATGTAAGCCGGCGTTCCTGATCAGCTCGACGAAAGGACGGGTGCCGCCCTGGCAAACGAGTGCCATATAAAGATCCCATGCTTCCTTGGGATCGTTTTGCATGATCGCCCAGACTTCCAGTCCAACCACGCCTGTCAGCACATAGTCGATATACATGAAAGGTTCCTCGATGATATGCCCCTGCTGCTGCCAAAGCATACCCTCACCGTAGTATGGGATCTCGCCGTCGAATTTGATCCACGGCTCGTAGATAGCCTCAAGCCGGTTCCATTCTGCGCGGCGCTCTGCAAACGTCCACTCCGGATTCTCAAATACGGAATGCTCAAAATGATCGATCATCGTACCGTAGGTGATAAATGCTATGCTTTCTCCGATGAGGGAGTATGTATATTTCTGTGCGTCTTCACCGAAAAACCCTGCCGCGTTCTGTAGCGCAATCAGCTCCATGCACATGGAATGCAGCTCTGTAATGTCCTCGCTTGGCTGAACGTAATCCACCGGGACGCGCTTTCTGTTCATCCAGTAGGCGAAGGTATGCCCTGCCTCGTGCATGAAAGAACGCACGGAATCACCCGAGCCGTTCAGATCGACCATGATAAACGGCGATTCGGCAAGCGGCAGATACAGATCGACACCTCCGCCTGCGTGAAGGTACATCATCTCGTTTTTTGTCATGTGACGAAAGAATTCGCCTGCCTCCGGGGAAAGCGAATCAAAGAGCTTCTGCCCTTCACTTACCAGATAGTCATCATCCCCTGCGGGATGCGGATTGCCGCTTTTAAAAAAGAATTCGTTGTCCGAATAGGGCATGGGGTAGGTGCTGCCAATCCGCCTGGCTTGCTGACGCTTGATGGCGTCAGCAATGGGCACTACGTATTTCACCACCCGCTCACGAAACCTCGCCACGTCATCCTTTGTAAAGGTGCGTCTCAGCCTGCAGTATTCATAGTGGATGTATCCGTCGAAACCCATTTTCTTACCGATGCTCTCGCGCAGACGCACGAGTTCTCCGAAAACGTTGTCGAGGGATTCCGCAATCTCACGCCAGCCTGCGCCTTCGGATTTGTATGCGGCGAAACGACGTGCGCCGTTTTCGTCTTGCTCCAACTCACCGATCTCATCGTAACCGACCGTTTTGCCCTCAAAGCAGAACTCCTCAACTTCGAACTCTTCGTATTTCTCGACCAGTTCTGCCTCCCTCTGCAGATCAGAAACGATCTCCGGAGACTTGGTTTTCCTGTCGAATTCGGCGTTCAGAAGCATCATATCGCCGTACTCGGCTGCAAATTCTGCCCGGAACGGAGAATCGAGCATCGCCTCTGCCCAGGCTTTGCTGTACCCCTCAAGTTCCGCATCGAAGCTACGCCAGAAAGCGCGCTCTTCCTTGTAAAACTCATCGTCCTCATCCATGTTGCGGCGTATGAACGACACAATGGACATCGTTTTGGTGATCTTTTGTTTTTCTTCCCACGCGAGAAAGATCAGGCGGGCTTCCTCATAATTGCCTGCGTTTTTCAATTGCCTGATCAGTTCGCCTAATTCGGCCTTCAACCTTTCGGGATCGGGGCGATGATATTGTATTTCTGAAAACTTCATTGTCATGCTCCTCCGGTTTCTGTATAAAGCTTTCATCAAATTCCGGTTAGTCTATTCCTTCGTCATCAATACTACTGTCTCCACATGCCTTGGGACAACAGCGTGAATAAAAAGGCACATATTCACGCTGTAGTCACGACTCTCGGCGTAAAGAATATACCGTTGACCAGTTGAGTCAGGATACCCGGATTTATTTCATTGTCTCGCCAAATTTGAATTTGTGTTATTGTTCACAGCTTCAGCACTGCGACGATCTCATCGCCGTCCATCTCGCCCGTCTCCTCAAAACCGAACGAGGCGTACAACTTTCTTGCTATCTCGTTCTCGGGTTCGTAGGAGATCCAGCAGAACTCCGCCTTGCCGCAGGGCCACGTCCTGATGAAATCGAGTGCAAGCTTCAGCGCTTCTCTGCCGTAACCACGGCCTTGATAACGCTTGTCGATCATAAAACGCCAGATCTCGTAATTGTCTTTTTCGACGCTCACTCCGTCCTGATCCGCGTTCTCACCGTAGCCTATCTGGATGAAGCCGACAAGCCGTTTGTCATTGTAGATTGCGAAAGGAAATACATGCCCGCCGCACATCATGGTAACATACGCTTCGGCAATGCTGTAACAGTTGCTCGCCACAAAGGGGTATTGAACCTTTTTTACCTTGAGTTCAAAGACGTCGTCAAAGTTCTCATAGGTAAGCTTTTCAAGATGTATCATAATGCTGACCTCCGTAAATTACGATTTGTTTATTTCCTTGTCATCAATGTCTCGCACTCCACATGCCTTGGAGCCGCAGGTCAAATACTAAGACTTGTATTCGCCCCACTGGCTCATCCCAATGAAGGAATGGGCAATTCCCCGGTATCGGTCAGGGTCGAGACAGTAAGTTGAATATCGACAGACCGGGATTCATGCGGTCAATTTATATACTCTGGATCTGATCATTATGGGATTCCCATCCGCATCTTCTTTATACGCGTCGTCCACCGTTTCGACAAGTTGGAAGCCCAGCCGTTCAAGGAGCTTTGACGACGCGGTGTTTCGCTCGTCGCAATCCCCCCAGATCTCTTTTACGTGCAGGTCTTCCGTGAGATGTCGCACGACCTCTTTTGCCGCCTCGAAGGCGTATCCCCTGTGCCAGAATCTCGGGTTGAAGTCGAAATCGATGGAATATTCCGTTTCTCCGTTTTCGTCTTCCTCATCATCCCAGTATCCGACGCTTCCGATCAGTTCGCCGGTCTGCTTCAGTACGACCGCCATGCGGTTGTCCATATCTTTCCATTCGGAAAGCCCTTCCGCAACTTCTTCGACCGTTAGAGGCCAGAAATCCTCATACCGCGATACTTCCTCGCTCGAAACGTATTCATGCACCGCGGGAACATCGTCCATCGTGTAGTTGCGAAGTATCAGTCTCTCGGTTTCAAGCTTTATCACTATTATTGTCCTCCGTAAATCTCGATTTGTTTATTTCTTTGTCACTAATACTACCGTCTCCACATGCCTTGGGACAACAGCGTGAATAAAATGGCACATATTCATGCTGCCCACACGACCCTCGGCGTCAGGAATATGCCGTTGACCGATTGCGTCAGGACGCCCGGATCGATTTCATTGTCCCGGCAAGCCGGAATTTAGAGTTTTAAAACAAAAATAGCTTCTCCGTCTTCTATCTCTCCTGTTTCCTTAAAGCCGGCCTTATGGTACACGTGCAGTCCGCGCGCATTCGCAGGCGCAGTAGACAGATAGACCGTGTCCACGCCGTTCTCTTTGAAATACCGGATGATCTCATGAAGTGCCGCCTGACCGTAGCCCTTGCCCTGTTCGTTTTTGTCAATCATAAAACGCCAGAGACAGTATCTGTCGACGGGATTCTCATCCTCGGGGTCCAGAGCGAGCATACAGAAGCCGACAATCTTTTCCCCAGCACAGATCGCAAACGGTCTCGCCGTGCCGGGCGCCTTGGCATTGGCCTCATCTGCCTCGCTTAATGAATAATCGTTCGGGGCGACGAAGGGCTGATCCTCCCGCACGGAAAGTGCCAAAACAGCATCTCTGTTATTCTCATTGATCGGTTCCAGTTTGATTATCATAATTGGTTTTTCTCCTTGAACATAAGATTTGATATGGAATCGTTCCTATATGGCGTCGGTACCTGAAAATTGGCGCAAAAATACCGCAGCGAAGCAGCTCCCGTCGTGGCTGCGTCCTGCGGTTCCCACTATCCGAAAGTACCTCAAAAATGGCGCACTAATCCAGAGGGGTATACCCCTCAATCATGCTCTGCGCCTTTATTCAGTTAATCAGCGGATAACCTCTCTGTTAATCACTGGGTTACGCTCCTTTCGCAAATTAGCAAAACAATTATATATGATGTCTCTGCGAAAATCAATGCGCAAAGAAAAAAACAATTGCAGGGTTGATAATCATTATCTCTGCCATATCGTATCAGGAGATTTCACTTGGTTCTTTTCATGTTTTTTTCACTGTCAAAACGTTATCAGTGTTGATAACAAGAAACAGCAGGCATTCCGCAGAATGCCTGCTGTTTCAAGCCATTACTGACCATCCAGCACTTTTCAAAATACTGAAGTGTATTATTCCCACTCGATGGTGCCGGAGGGCTTGGGGGTCAGGTCAAAGAGGACCCGGTTCACGCCCTTGACCTCGCTGGTGATGCGAGCGGTGATGTGCTGCAGCAGGGCGAAGGGCACGTCCTCCACCGTGGCGGTGACAGCGTCCCGGGTGTTGACGGCACGGATGACCACGGGCCAGTCGTAGGTGCGCAGACCGTCCTTGATGCCGGTGGACTTGAAGTCGGGCACGATGGTGAAGTACTGCCACACCTTGCCCTCCAGGCCGTTTTTGGCAAACTCCTCGCGGAGGATGGCGTCGGACTCCCGCACGGCCTCCAGCCGGTCGCGGGTGATGGCGCCCACGCAGCGCACGCCCAGGCCGGGGCCGGGGAAGGGCTGGCGGTACACCATGTTGTCGGGCAGGCCCAGCTCGTGGCCCACCACGCGGACCTCGTCCTTATACAGGAACTTCAGCGGCTCGACCAGCTCAAACTGCAGATCCTCCGGCAGACCGCCCACGTTGTGGTGGGCCTTCACCGGGCCGCTCTCCAGAATATCGGGGTAAATGGTGCCCTGGGCCAAAAACTCAATGCCGTCCAACTTGCGGGCTTCCTCTTCAAAGACCCTGATGAACTCGGCGCCGATGATCTTGCGCTTGCGCTCGGGCTCGGAGACTCCGGCCAGCTTATCCAGGAAACGATCCACCGCGTCCACATAGACCAGGTTTGCGTCCATTTCATCCCGGAAGACCCGGATGACCTGCTCGGGCTCGCCCTTGCGCAGGAGACCGTGGTTCACATGCACGCAGGTGAGCTGCTTGCCCACAGCCTTGATGAGCAGAGCCGCGACCACGGAAGAGTCCACGCCGCCGGACAGGGCCAGCAGGACCTTCTTATCCCCAATCTGGGCACGCAGCGCGTCCAGCTGCTCAGCGATGAAAGCCCGGGCCAGCTCGGGCGTGGTGATGCGCTCCATGGTTTCGGGACGGACATTGTTTGCCATAGCGTTTACCCCCTGATTTCTTTATTTTTGATGCCTTATTATACGCTGAGAAAGGGGAGCCGCGCAAGCCTTTTCGTTGCACAAAATTTCCAGCTTCAGAGGGGGCCTCTCCCGTTGTTTTGCCGGGGAAAGCCTGATACTACTTTCAAATAGAAATCTATAAAGTCTTGTGGCCAGAATTGTGCCATACTTCGTTGAAGCCCTTGAACATATATCTCCATTATGCTCTGCGGCCTTCGCCTCGTCTGGCGCAATTCTGGCTCGCAATCCTTTTTAAAGCTTCTTATTTGAAAGTAGTATAACAAAAACGGCGGGAGCAGATCCGTTCGGAATTTGCTCCCGCCGTTTTTCCTCGCTGTGCGGTTACAGCTGATCGCGCAGATCCAGGTTCTCGCCCATCAGGCCGACATAGGCGCCCTGGGCCGCCTGGGCGGATTCCGGATGGGCCAGCAGCCACTTGTTCCGGGCCCAGAGAAGCCGGTCCTCGGCATTGCCCGGGGTGATGGCGGGCTTATCGGTGTTGGTGCCCCGGGGCAGGACCACCGCCACCCGGAAGCCCTTCTTCTCGTCCACATGGACGGGGGCAAAGTGCAGGGTGTCGGCATAGATCTCCACGGGCAGGCCGCCGGGAACGCGGAAGGCGCGGACCTTCTTGGTGTCCAGGACCCCTTCCACCACCTCATGGCGCTTGGCCAGCAGCAGGATGAATTCCCCGGTGCCCAGGTTCACCTCGCTGTCCCGGTGATACTCCAGACAGTTGAGCTTGGTGTTGCGGCCCCAGCACATGCCCAGCTGGATGGGCAGACCGCCGTAGGCCCGGTCCTGGAACTGGGAGAAGATGGAGCAGGCCTCCAGACTCTCGATGGCGGGCTCGTAGGCGGTGCCCTCCTCGGGCAGAGGGATGGCCTCCATGGCGCGGAGCAGCTCGCTCACGTTGTAGCCGTGGGTGATGGGTTCGCCGTAAAGGCGGAAGGAGGGATCGGTGACAGGATAGATCTTCATGGTGAGTCCCCTTTCAATGTTAGGTTGAGAATATTGTACGCATTGGGCCCGCCGCCGTCAAGAGCGGACTGTTCCCCGGTGGGGATTTATGCTACAATACGGAGGAAAGCATCGTTTGTTGGAGGAAAGAACATGAAGCAGCTTGCCTTTATCTGGGATATGGACGGGACTCTGGTGGATTCCTACCCCGCCATCGTGCCCGCGGCCGGGGAGACCCTGGCCCTCTTCGGCGTGGACCTGGAGCCGGAGGCGATCCACCGGGAGGTCATCGCCAGCTCTGTGGGCGCGCTGCTGGAGCGTATCGCCCGGGAGCGGGGACTGGACGCCGCCGCCGTGAAGGCGGACTTTGCCCTGCGCAACGACAGCCGCATCGGGGACATTCGCCCTATGCCTCACGCGCGGGACTGTCTGGAGGCCCTGCGGCAGACCGGACACCAAAGCTTTGTCTATACCCACCGGGGCGCCTCCTGCGAAGCCATCCTGCGGAAAAACGGGCTGGAGGACTACTTCACCGAGATCGTCACCGCCCTTTCGGGCTTTCCCCGGAAGCCGGAGCCGGATGCCATCCTCTACCTGATGGAGAAATACGGCCTGGAGCGGGACGCCTGCTTTTATGTGGGGGACCGGAGCCTGGATATCGAGGCGGCGGAGCGGGCCGGCATCGGCAGCATCCTGCTGCTGGATCCCCAGAGTCCCGGCAAGGCCACTGGCCGGGAGACTTATCTGGTCCGGAACCTGGGGGAGATCCCGGTAATAGTGGAGAGTGAAGAGTGAAAAGCTATGGTGTCCGCTTTGCGGACGAAGCCCCGATCGTCGGCGAAGCCGACGGCATTTTCCGCTGTCGAAAGGCTCTATAGGGCCAAAAAGTTCATATTTTTGTTTTAATATCTTGAAATACCGACAAATCTGACAATTTCCGGTTACAGTTTTTGGCAAAAATCCCATCTTGTCCTCCCGGCTTTTTCCATGATAAAGTATAGAAAAAGAGGACGGAAACGTTTGCACGATCACAGAAAAGGGGGGCATACATGGAGCGGGAACTTGTGATCCGGGATCTGCATGAGCAGATCGAAAACCTGGCCCGGCTGCACATCCGGCACGGGCTGTACCACTCCGAGGGCTTCCGTCTGCATCGGGAGCACATCCGGAGTTTCATTGCCGAGCATAATATCGACGTTCGAAAGGAGTTGGACCCCATGGTGGGGCTCCTCTACCGGCGCTACTTTGACTGAATGACTCCCATCGTCCCCCCGGAAAGGCGGCGATGGGAGCTTTCTTTTGCCCGGAGGCTTGTTCACAGTTTATTAAAATATCACTTGCCACAGCTTTATTTCTGTAGTATAGTGAAGCCATCAGATGCCGCGGTCCCTGCGCGGCTGTACACCGCGGCAAAAACCATCGGAAAGGGGAGTTGCTTTTTGACCCATTATGTTCTGCTCAAGTTTGCTCCGGGCACCGATCTGGACGCCGTGGAGCAGCGCGTGCGCAAGACCTATCAGGAGTTGGATGAGACCCTGCCCTTCCTCCATGAACCCCGGGTGTTCCGCAGCTGTGTGGAGCGTGACTCCAATGCCGACATCATGGCGGTCATCGACCTGGACGGAGAGGAGTTCCTCAAGCCTTACCTGACCCATCCCCTGCACCTGCAGATGGCCGGCGATTTGAAAGACGCCCTCATCGGCAGGACCTCCTTCGACCACAAATAAGAAAGAGAGGGAACGAACATGAAGAAAAAAAGTATTTTTGCCGCGTCGTTCATCGGTGTAGCCTCTGTGTGGCTGGGCGGCCACTTCGGCCCCGGCTTTGCCACCGGCGTTTTCTCCGCCCAGTATTATGAGAAGTACGGCGTGATCGGCCTGCTGATGCCGCTGCTGGCCATGCTGCTCACCGGCGGCGTGATGTTCTACATGGTGGAGTTTGCCCGCAGCAAGGGCACCACCAACTACCGCTCCTTTGTCCAGGCCGCCTTTGGCGAGGATACCTTCGGCAAGATCATGGTCATCTTCTATGACATCCTCTTTGTGGGCACGGTGATCGGCGCCGGCGGACTTGCCATCCGCGGCGAGGCCACGATCCTGGGCAACATGTTCCATATGAGCTTCTGGGCCTCCGCCATCCCCACCATCATCGTGGCGGCGCTGCTCTGCCTCTACGGCTCCAAGCTGGTGGCCCGCTCCTCCAAGTACATGATGTACGCCATCGTCATCATCGTGCTGCTGATCTTCGTGCTGAGCTCCGCCTCCGGCAAGCCCGACTATGCCGCCGCCTTCAAGGCCCCTCCCATCGAGCAGAACAACACCCTGCTCAACGCCATCTGGAAGGCCATCCTCTACGGCTGCTTCCAGTCCACCATCGCCTTTAACGTCATGTCCGTCTCCGACCTGCTGGAGAGCCGTGCCGAGACCAAGAAGGCCGTCATCACCGGCTACATCATCACCGTTATCCTGATGATCGCCATCGCCGTCACCCTCTTCGGCTACATCCCCGTGAACCCCGACATCATCAACCTGGGCAAGAACTCCAACCCCATCATGGCCGTGATCATGGGTCTGGGCATGCCCTGGCTGGTCTGGGTCTTTGCGATCCTCATGACCCTCGCCGTGCTGACCAGCGCCGCCGGCATCGCCAACGCCGGCTGCGTCCGCTTCAGCAAGCTCTTCTCCTTCATCAAGAACATTCAGCTCCGCCGCGCCGTCATCACCGCGATCCTGCTGGGCATCGCCGCCTTCGGCGCCTCCCTGGGCATGGGCGTTCTGACGCAGAAGGTCACCGGCTATATCGGCTACGCCGGCATCCTGGGCCTGGTGATCCCCGCCTTCACCATCGTCCGCGCCAAGCTCAAGAAGGGCGAATGAGGCTTGCACTCGCAGCATCCCATAATCGCATTCATCCCGCAGGCAAAAGCCTGCGGGATTTTTGTGTGGCAGCGGAAAACCTGTGGGGCCTCTTCGCACAGGCGAGCCTGCTTTTTCTCCTTCACCTGTCGCGGAGCGACATCCTCCCCGCTTGGGGGAAGAACGCTCCTGCGCCTGAACTCACGTCCACGCTATAGGAGCTGGCCCTCTCGACAGCCCGGCGCGCAGCGGGATATAACAGCGAAAGGGTCGGCGAATTCGTACAATCTGCGAATTCGCCGACCCTTTTCTTGAATCTAGGAAAACGCTGATCAAATCGCCTGCGGCGCCTCCCGGAAAATATGTGCTCTGATTTCGTCACTTTTTCTTGCAATACACAATACGACTCGCTTTGCTCGCATGCATAAGTTCGCGTTAGCCAAATCAAAGATTTGGACGCTCACTTAAGTATTCCTGCGAAAAAGTACCATCATCAGAACGCATATTTTCTCGGGATTCGCTCTTGCCGATTGAATCATCGTTTACCTAAATCCGGCCTATGCGCCGCCGGGCTCCTTCCATGGCGCGAAGCCATGATAAGGCGGGGCTGCCTGGCCACATCAAAAGCACCCCGAGGGCTGCCCTCGGGGTGCTGCGAAGCCTTCCCCGCGCAAGGGGGAACAGAGTCCTCGCGCTGCCTGTGGCAGAAAAAGCGAGGGCTCTTTTTCCGCAGCGGTCGAAAAACACGAGGAAAAGCGTAAGCCCGAAGTGTTTTTCGGGCACCGCAAGGTGGATAGGGGGACCGCTCTGCGTGCCCTGCGGGTATGCGGTGGATGAGGTCCCCGCAAAGCGGATTATAGATTCAATTGTGCCGGGTCCGGCGGGATAGGGAAGCCTCCCTGTCCCCCTGAACATGCGGGGATTTTACTTTTTCAGCAATGCAGTCAAAGCCTGAAGGTTGTCTTCACTCATTCCGGCTTTTGCCAGAAGATTTCTGGCTGCTGTTGCAAAATTCTCCGGTGTCACGCCGGCCAGATCATAGGTGCCGTCTCCCTTCGCCTCCAGGGAGGGATCGAAGGTCAGAAGATAATTGACCATATCGTTGAACTTCAGCTCCACAATATAATCATACGCCGTTTTGTCCGACGCTTCCGTGAGGTTGTAATAGTTATCGTAGGTCACCATGTAGTCAAACAGCATTTCCTCATAGGAAGCACCGCAGAGGCTCTCCAGGACCAGGCCCACAAAACCGGTTCTGTCTTTTCCTTCTGTGCAGTGGAACAGGATCTTTGTCGCATTGTGCTCCAGCGCACTGTTCAGTCCTTTGACAAGCGCCGCCTGATAGGCTGCGCCTTCATAAGCTGCGGACATGGACATCAGACAGACCCGATCGTTGTCCAGAAGCTTCTGAGAATAGTCCAGTTCCGACCATACATCGGACTCTTTATACTTATCGATCTTCGTCTGGGAATCCGCCAGATTCAAAACGTAATCGATCCCGTTTGCCTTCGCCAGTTCGTTTACGTAGGGAGCTCTGTTATTGGCGTTGTCAAAGGGAGAAGCCGAGCGGAACAGCACGTTTTCCTTCATGGCGTCGGACTTGACAGCCCGGAAGTTTGCGAAAACTTCTTCCTTCGTAATCCCGTTTTTCGCCTCGTAGTCTTCAAAGTCCTTGCTGTAGGTCAGGCCGCCTACGAGCTTCTGTTCATATTCGTATCCACCCTGCTCAACCAGCGTGATGGTGCATTTCATGTCAGTTGTAAGATGCAGCAGGTTCCACATTTCCCTGTTGTTGAAGCAGAAGCGAAGATAGGGATAATCGGTTCTTGTGTACTGATAATCCTCTCCTCTGTTTTCTTTCACGGCATAGCCGTAAGCGCAGAGCAGCGGATCGCCTGTCTTTGTGTAATAGCCGTTATAGAAGGGAACGGATTTGAATTCGTAACGGTACAGATCATTTTCCAGAACAACATCACAGGCGTCACCAAGTTCAAAGCCCAGCGCGATAAAATCCTGGATTGAAATGTTCACATCGCATCCGTAGAACGCGTCCGCTCCTCTGTTCAGAACGTCCAGCGTAACGGAAAGGGGTTCTTCCAAGCTTTCTGCCGGCTCAGCATAAGCACTGATCGGGCTTAGCAGCAGGCACAAGGTCAGCAGGAGCGCAAAAAGTTTTTTCATGTTTTCATCCTCCCTGTTTGATTGTCAGATGTCCGTCATTTTATCCGGCGTCAATCCCGCCAGACAAGCATATTATAACCGATAGCGGCAAACGATGTCAACGGGCCATGGGACAGGGGACAGCATGGGACAGGGGAAACAATATGGGACAGGGGACGCCCCGCTTCTTCCCGATTCACGCTTCTCTGTTCTCTCCGAAGAAGTCCAGCGCGGCCTGGAGGCCGCGGACGATCCGGGAGAGTTCCAGCGAGGGCAGCGGCTTTTCTTTTCCCAGCCTTTCCGCCTGCTCCGGCAGGCAGGGGACGTGGAGAAAGCCGCCCCGCATGTGGGGATAGCCCGTCTCCATCTCGTACAGCAGCCGGTAGAGCAGGGCGTTGCACACGAAAAGCCCCGCGCTGTTGGAGACCTGGGCCGGGACGCCGGCGGCCCGGATGGCCTCGGCCAGCGCCGCCACCGGCAGGCGTGCAAAGTAGGCCGTGGGGGCGCCGGGGATCACCGGCTCCTCCTGAGGCTGAAAGCCCGCATTATCCGGGATGGAGGCGTCCATCAGGTTCACGCCCAGCCGCTCTGGGGTGATGGCGTCCCGGCCCGCCGCCTGGCCGATGCAGAGGACGAGATCCGGCTGTTCCCGCCGCAGGGCGGCGGCCAGCTGCTCCCCCGCCTCCCGGAAGACCACCGGCAGCCGCAGCCGGACAAGCTCCGTCCCCTCCGGCGCATGCAGCCGCTCCACCGCTTCCCAGGAGGGGTTGATGTCCTCGCCCCCGAAGGGCTCAAAGCCTGTGACCAGGATCTTCATGTTCCCTCGCCTCCTTTTTTCTCATCCTACCACAGCCGGGGGCAAAAGGGAAGCTTGCGCTTTGCCCGGCCAGCGTTTATAATAGCCCCATGATTTTTCCGGAGGTCATCATGGATCGACTGAAAAAGCTCCCCATCCCCGGCCAGCGGATCCTGCGCACCATGATCGCGGTGTGGCTGTGCCTGCTGGTCTATGTGCTGCGGGGACGGCAGGGGGAGCCCCTCTATGCCGGGCTTGCGGTGCTCCAGTGCATCCAGCCCTATACCAAAACCATGCGCACCGTGGCCCGCAAGCGCATCATCGGCACCCTGGTGGGCGCCTTCTGGGGCTTGGCCCTGCTGCTGCTTGAGCAGTGGCTGAATACCCTCGGCCACGAGGAGCCCTGGCTGCACTTTTCCCTGGTGGGCCTCTTCACCGGGATGGTGCTGTATTTCACCGTGCTGCTCAAGGTCAGCGAGACGGCCTATTTCTCCGCGGTGGTGTTCATGGTCATCTGCATCAAGCACGCCGAGGACGTGAGCCCCTATGTCTATGCCTTCAACCGCACCCTGGACACCGTCATCGGCGTGGCGGTGGCGGAGATCGTAAACCGCCTCCACCTGCCCCGGCTGCGGAACAAGGACATCCTCTTCGTCTCCTCCATCGGGGACACCATCCTGGGACCGGACCGGCAGCTCGCGCCCTATTCCAGGGTGGAGCTGAACCGCCTGCTGCAGGACGGGGCCATGTTCACCGTGGCCACCTCCGAGACCCAGGCCACCGTGCGGGAGCTGCTGGCCGGGGTGGAGCTGCGGCTGCCGGTGATCACCATGGACGGCGCCGCCCTCTATGACATGAAGACCATGGAGTATCTGGAGACCATGCCCATGAGCGGCGAAAAGGCCCGGCGTCTGGTGAACTGGGCCCATGGGGAGAACCTGCCCTTCTTCTCCAACAGCGTGGAGGAGAATCTGCTGGTGATCCGCTACGAGGAGCTGGCAAACCCCGCCATGGAGCAGCTCTTTGAGCAAAAGCGCCGCTCGGCCTACCGCAACTATGTCCACTCCCCCGCGGACTTGGACCGGGACCTGCTCTATCTGCTGATCCTGGAGAAGACGGAGCTGCTGGAGGAAAAGCTGCGTGCCTTCCTGGCGGAGAACTGGAGCGGGGATTATCGGGCGGTACTGGCGCCCTCGCCCTTCCCGGGCTATTCCACCTTGAAGATCTATGACGCCGCCGTCTCCCGTCGAACGATGCTCCGGAAGCTGCAGCAGCGTCTGCAGCCCAGGGAGACCGTGACCTTCGGCTCCATCCCCGGGCAGTATGACGTGGTCATCGAAAGCGCCGACCACAACCACCTGGTCCGGGAGCTCAAGCGCCGTTTCGAGCCTGTGGATCTCCGGGGCTGGCGCAATATTTTCCACAGTTGACGGGGGAAGTCCTCCGGGACTATAATAATCTATAACGCAAGGGAAAACCAAGGAAACGGAAAGAATGCCATGAAACGCCTGATTTGTATTATCCTGGCCCTGGCTCTGGGCCTGTCGCTCTGCGCCTGCGGGCAAAAAGCAGGGGAACCGGCCCCTACGGAAACGCCGGAGGAGCTGCCGGTGATCCCCACGCCGGAGGTGGCCCTGCTGACGCCGGAGGGGGAGGAGACTGTCGTCACACCTCCGCCCACGCCGGATACCCGCCCCTCCCACCGGGTGGAGATCAGCCTTGCCAACTGGGAGACCTATTTCCAGCTTCGGGAGATCCCCCTCTATTCCATCACCAGCGCCGGCGTCATCGCCCAAGTCTGCCAGACCTATTGCGTGGTGCTGCGGGATGAATATCTGGATCAGGTGATCGGCGGCGGGGACTATCGGGTGGACTTCAGCTTTTCCTTTGACGTGTATTACAACACCCTGGACGTGGACACCAAGAACTATCACTACAGCCACACCAACGACTTCGGCTATGACGGGGCGCCTTTGAAGGAGGCCACCGCCACCAAATCCGCGGTGTTTGACTGCTACGCCCTGCCCTACAGCGCCTATGGCACGGATTTCAGCCGCCACAGCGGCTACTCCAACGCCTTCTTCTCCGGCTGGGCCAACATCAACATGGAGTCCAAGGTCTGGTCCGGCTTCTATATCGACCTGAACCAGGTGCGCGCGGAGAGCGCCTCCGGCTATCTGGACCTGGCGGACTGAAAACCGGCAAAAGCATGCAGCGCCTCCTTTGAGGCGCTGCTGCTGCGAGGGAACCTTTCGTGAGTATTCCCGCCCGGAAGCCCTTCCGGTGCGGAAAAGGAGCAAACCATGTCCTTTTTCTCTGCTCTTTATCAAATCCTGATCGGCCCCCTGGAGCTGCTCTTCGATGTGCTCTATTCCCTGAGCTATCGGATCCTGGGCAACGAGGGCCTCTCCATCATCGTGCTGAGCCTGGGGATGAATTTCCTGGTGCTGCCCCTCTACCGGCAGGCGGATGCCATGCAGGCCGAGGAGCGGGAGCTGGAGCAGCGGCTGCAGCCCTGGGTCAGGCATATCAAGAAGACCTTCTCCGGGGAAGAGCGCTTCATGATGCTGCAGACCTATTACCGGCAGAACAACTACAAGCCTGCCTATGCCCTGAAAGGCTCCCTCTCCCTGCTGCTGGAGATCCCCTTCTTCATTGCGGCCTACCGCTTCCTCTCCGGGCTGCAGCTGCTGCAGGGTGTCTCCTTCGGCCCCATCCGGGACCTTGGCGCGCCGGACGGTCTGCTCTTCGGGGTGAACCTGCTGCCCATCCTGATGACCGCTGTCAACTTCGTCTCCGGCGCCATCTATACCCGGGGCATGTCGCTGAAAAGCAAGCTGCAGCTCTACGGTATGGCGCTGATCTTCCTGTTCTTCCTCTATGACTCTCCCGCAGGCCTGGTGTTTTACTGGACCTTGAACAATGTCTTTTCTCTGGTCAAGAACATCTTCTACAAGCTGAAAAACCCGCGCCTGGTGCTCTGCGGCCTGTTTTCCGCCGTGAGTGCCGTGCTTTTGGTGTTGGTGCTCTTTGTCCGCCCCATGGACACGACCCGGCATCAGCTCTATGCCGTCATGCTGCTGCTTCTGCTGCAGCTGCCCCTGGTTTTGACGCTGCTGCGGCGGCGCCGGAGCAGGACCCTTCCCGCACCGGAGATCACCGGCACCGACCGGCGGATCTTCCGCCTGGGCTGCCTGTTCCTCGCGCTGTTGATGGGTCTGTTGATCCCCTCGGCGGTGGTCCGCTCCTCCCCGGCGGAGTTCATCAATGTCTATACCCTCCGCTCCCCGCTGGGCTATGTGCTGGCCTCGGGATTGCTGGCGGCGGGGACCTTCCTCGTTTGGCTGGGGGTCTTCTATGCCCTCTCCGGCCCTTGGGGAAAGCGGCTTATGGAGCTGGGAGTCTGGCTGGGCTCCGGCTGGGCCCTGGTGGACTACATGGCTTTCGGCCGGGATCTGGGGCTCCTCTCCCCCACGCTGCAGTTTGAGCTGACGCCCAGCTTCTCCGCAAAGGAGATCCTGCTGAATCTGCTGGTGCTGCTGGCGCTCTCCGCCCTGCTGCTTCTGGTTTGGAAAAAGCGGCGGGAGCTCCCCCGCTTCGTCCTCCTGGCGGCCTCGGCCGCCGTCCTCTGCATGTCGGTGCTGAATCTGGTTCAGACCCAGAGCCAGTTCCGGGAGCTGCGGCAGACGGTCCTGGCCCGGAACGAGGAGGAGCAGCGGGATCTTTTGACCCGACTGCGGGGCGAGCCGGACATTCCCCTGAGCAAAGAGGGGAAAAACGTGGTGGTCATCATGCTGGACCGGGCCATCAACGGCTTCGTTCCCTATTTGCTCCAGGAAAAGCCCGAGCTGCAGGAGCAGTTTTCCGGCTTTGTCTACTACCCCAATACCCTCTCCTTCGGCGCCTATACCAACCTGGGATCGCCGGGACTCTTCGGCGGCTATGAGTACATGCCCACGGAGATCGACCGGCGCAGCGAAGAGCTGTTGAAGGACAAGCACGACGAGGCCCTGAAGGTCATGCCCGTGCTGTTTGATCGGGCGGACTTTACCGTTACGGTCTGCGATCCCCCTTACGCGGGCTACCAGTGGATCCCGGATCTCTCCATCTATGACGAGTACCCGGAGATCCGGACCTTTATCACCAAGGGCCGCTATGTGGAGGACGCGGAGGAGGCAGCTGCCAACGCCACCCGGCAGCTGAACCGCAATTTCTTCTGCTACGGCCTGCTCAAGAGCCTTCCGCTCGCTGCCCAGCCTTTCCTCTATGACAACGGGACCTACAGCGAAACCAACGCCCAGCTCTCCCGCCCCTTCCAGTCCCGGACGGACTTGACCCACTCCGTCGGCGTCAATTCCCTGTTCATGGATTCCTATACCGTGCTGGAGGCCCTGCCGGAGATCACCGCCTATGAGGACGGGGCAAAGAACACCCTTCTCCTGCTGGCAAACGACAGCACCCATGAGCCCATGCTGCTCCAGGAGCCGGACTACGTCCCCGCCGACGTGGTGGACAACAGCGCCTATGAGGCCGCCCACCCCCTCCGCTACTCGATCGACGGCCGCTCCTTCGCCCTGGAGACCGAGAATCAGATCCTGCACTATCAGGCAAACATGGCCAGCATGCTGCTGCTGGGCCGCTGGTTCGACGATCTGCGGGCCAATGGGGTCTATGACAACACCCGCATCATCCTGGTCTCCGACCACGGCCGCGGCATGGACGGACTGATGCCGGAGCTCTGCTTCCGCAACGGGGAGCTGGAGGTCACCAGCTATAACCCGCTGCTTCTGGTGAAGGACTTCGGCGCTTCCGGCCCCATGGTGCGGGACGATCGCTTTATGACCAACGCGGATGTGCCCCTGCTGGCTACCCGGGATCTGATCGCGGATCCGGTCAATCCCTTCACGGGAAAGCCTCTCAGCGACGCGGCCAAATACGCCCCGGAGCTCTACGTCTCCACCTCCTACCTGTGGGATGTGGAGGAAAACGCGGGCAATACCTTCCTGCCCGCCCCCTGGCTCTCCGTCCATGACGACATCTTCCGGGAGGAAAACTGGCGCACGGACGTGACCCCGCCGAAAAACTGAAAGACAAAAGAAGAGCGCCCCGGCGAAAGCCGGGGCGCTCAAGCTGTCGACAAAGTGTCGACAGCTTGAAACGCAAAAATGGGAACTACCGAAAAAGTTCCCATTTTTGCGCGGATTGAACGTGAAGGGGGGCATCCCTTCGCCCTCCCCCCTTCACAATCCCCCCATGCGTGTCCAAGCGTTGCCGCATGGGCGTACAGTCTGAGAGCGCCCCGGCGAAAGCCGGGGCGCTTCTTCTATAACGAAAAACTGGAAACGAAAAACGATCACTCCACGGAGATCATGTAGTAGTACACCGGCTGGCCGCCCTCCACCACGCTGACCTCAGCATCGGGGAAGTTGCCCTCGATGGTGGCCGCCGCCTGGTTTGCGTCCTCCGCCCGCACATCCTCGCCGTAGTAGACGGTGATAAATTCGGGATGGTAATCGTCGAAGGCCCAGCTCAGCTCCTTGAAGAGGGTCTTGATGTTGGTGTAGCTGCCGATGAGGGCGCCGTCCAGCAGGGCCAGATACTCGCCCGCGTGGATGGCGTGGCCGCCGAAGTCCGAATCCCGGGCGGCATAGGTGATCATGGCGGTGTGGACCTTGCCGATGGCCTCGCCCATGGCGCCAACCAGAGACTCCTCGCTCTCGTCGGGGTTGAAGTTCAAGAGGGCGGAGATGCCCTGGGGCACGGTCTTGGTGGGCATGACGATGACGTGCTTTTCCGTGAGAGGCACGGCCTGCTCGGCCGCCATGATGATGTTCTTGTTGTTGGGGAAGACGAACACCGTGGAGGCGGGGG
>CAMOXK010000009.1 GCA_946629065.1 uncultured Clostridia bacterium | reverse complement strand
CCGCCTACTTCGGCAATGCCAACGGCATCATGATCGTGGCCATGTTCATCGTGGCTGCGGGCTTCAACCGCACGCAATTCGTGAAAAACTGTGCTGCCAGCGTCAACAAGATCGCCAAGGGCTCCCTGACCCGCGTGATGCTGGGCTACGTCCTCATCGCGGCTCTGCTGTCCCAGTTCATCCAGAGCTCCGTCATCGTCTTCGGCATCATGGCCCCTCTGATGATCGCCAGCTGCGAAGAGCTGGGCATCAGCCCCTCCAAGGCCCTCTTCCCCATGGCCATCGTCAGCATCGCCACTGTCTCCGCCCTGCCTCTCGGCGCCGGCGCCACCCAGTTTGCCGAGCTGAACGGCTACCTGCAGGCCAATGAGTACACCGAATATGTGGTCGGCCTTACCGATCCGATGAAGGCCCGCCTGCCCATGCTCATCGGCGTCATCATCTACTGCATCTTCTTCGCCTCCAAGTTTGCTCCCGACCAGCCCGTTGTCGCCGTCAAGGAAGTCCAGACCCGTCAGGACAACCGCGAGGCCTTGTCTCCCTTCAAAGAGAGAGCCGGCTACATCATCTTCATCCTCACCACCATCGCCCTGATCCTCCAGCGCAAGATCGGCATCGACACCTGGGTCATCTGCGTCACCGGCGCTGTGGCCATGGTCCTCTTCGGCGTCCTCACCGAGAAAGAAGCGGTTGCCTCCGTGAACTGGCCGATGGCCTTCCTGCTGGTTGGCTCCTTCGCCATGGGCGGCGCCCTCACCGAGACCGGCGCCGGCGAAGTCGTGGGCGCCTTCCTGGCCAGCTTTGCCAACAAGCTGGGCAACCGTTACCTCATCGGCTTTGTCTTCTTCATCGTGCCCTTCCTGCTCACCCAGGTGATGATGAACCGCACCGTCATGATCGTCTTCATCCCCATCGCCATCCTGGCCTGCAAGTCCCTGGGCGCCAACCCCATCGGCATCATGATCCTGGTGCAGTCCGCCTGCCTCAGCTCCTTCATGACCCCCATGGCCACCCCCGCCGTCCCCATGTGCATGAGCATGGGCGGCTACGATGTGAAGAGCCTGATCAAGCAGTCTCTGCTGCCGGCGGCCATCCTCTGCGTCATCTCCGTGTTCTGGATCATGACCGTGTTCCCCATGTACCCCTGATAATGACCATCAGATGGCGAAATCAATCGAGGATTCGATTGATTTCGCTGCCAAACGAGAAGTTTGGCAGCGAATGATGCTAAGTAAACGCTGATCAAATCGTCTGCGGCGCCTCCCGGAAAATATGTGCTCTGATTTCGTCACTTTTTCTTGCAATACACAAAGTATTCCTGCGAAAAAGTACCATCATCAGAACGCATATTTTCTCGGGATTCGCTCTTGCCGATTTAATCATCGTTTACCTAAGAATCATTCGCCTGATGCTCATTGCAATGAATATATGGCAAAACAGCTGTGCTGTTTTGCCGCGTCGCAAAGCGACGTGGCGAAAAGCTGCTGGGCTTTTCGCCAGCATATAATCATTATCGGATCGGAGGAAATACCATGCTTGAAGTGAAGCGTTTTCCCCAAGACATGAGCGTTTTTGAAGTCAACCGCGCCGACGCGAAGCAGTGCTTCCTTTCCGGGCTGTTCGAAGAAACGGTCAAGCTGGACAGCGGTGCGCGGAGCTTCTATACCTACCTGAAGCCGGGTCTCCACTATAACCAGCCCTGCCTGGTGGTGGCGCCCCCCGCTTCCGAATCCGTCCTTACCTGGCTGGAGGAGAGCTGCCTGCTCTCCTTCGCCGAGGACCACGACCTGTTCCTGCACGTGCTGATCCCGGAAAACGGCGCCTGGGATCTGAGCGGCGCGGACGCCGACTACATGAACAAGGTCTATATGCAGATCCAGTCCCGCCAGGCCTATGTGACCATGCAGGACAACATCTACGCCCTGGGCCTGGGCGAGGGCGCGGTCATTGCCCAGCAGGCCGTCATGAAAATGAGCAGCGAGTGGTCCGGCCTCGCCAGCTTCGGCGAGCTGAACGACAAGGCCCTGCTGAACGCCGAGGTCCTCCACGGCAGCGAGAGCACCGGCAAGACCGAGCTCTCCATCAACGCCGCCAAGGTCCAGGTCCCGGTGTGGATGGGCTGGCAGGAGAATACCGGCGACAACGCCGCGGTCTGCGCCTACTGGAAAAAGCAGAACGACACCGAGGCCGAGCGCTTCTCCAACGCCTTTGCCGATGAGATCTATTTCCCCTCCACCGTCTGCAAGTCCAGCCAGCTCAATGAAGAGAAGATCTCTCAGGTCCGTGTCACCAACGGCTTTGCCGGTGAAATGAGCCGGGAGCTGGCCGACGCGGTGTGGGGCTTCCTCTCCAAGGCCTGCCGCCACCGGGGCTACGGCCACAAGATGCTGCGCAACCGCATCGATCCGGAGGCCTACGGCTTCGAGATGCATACCATGGAGCACGAGGGCTTCACCCGCCTGTGGTATGAGTATGTGCCCGCCTCCGTCCGCGCAAGCGGCAGGAAGGCGCCCCTGGTGCTCTGCATGCACGGCCGGGGCGGCACGGCGGATTCCTTCCTCTCCCTCTCCGGCATGAGCCGGGTGGCGGAGGAGCGGAACTTCATCGCCGTCTTCCCGGAGGCCGGGGTCTACCAGCAGCGGCCCGGCGGCGTGCGCAACACCCTCCTGTGGAACGGCGAATACGAGGGCAAGCGCATCGACGATGTGAGCTTCCTGCTGAAGGTCGTGGAGGACGTGAAGGCCCGCTATGCCATCGACGAGAGCCGCGTCTACGCCACTGGCCAGTCCAGCGGCGGCATGATGACCTCCGCCCTGGCCGAAAAAGCGCCCCAGGTCTTTGCGGCTGTGTCCCCCTGGTCCGCCCTGGTGGACCCGGACCACGACCTGGTCCTGCCGGAGAAGATGGAGCCCCAGGTGCCCTATCTCTTCCTCTTCGGCGATCGGGACTGGCTGGTGGCTGACCGGGAGCACGGCGAGATGGCCTTTGGCGTCACCGCCCCCATCGCCGCCTATCTCCGCAACCTCATCAAGCTCTATGGCCTGGACGAGGAGCCCCTGCAGTATACCTGCGGCGAGATCAGCTACTTCGTGTTCCTGAACCAGAACCGCGTCCCCATGCTCACCGTGGGCAGAGTTTCCGGCATGACCCATGCCAACTACCCCCGGGAGAGCTGGATCGCCTATGACGAGTTCCTCAGCAAGTTCTCGAAAAACGAGGACGGGAAGCTCCTCTATATGGGCAAAGAGGCGTAATACTACTTTCAAATAAGAAGCTTTAAAAAGGATTGCGAGACAGAATTGCGCCAGACGAGGCGAAGGCCGCAGAGCATAATGGAGATATATGTTCAAGGGCTTCAACGAAGTATGGCACAATTCTGGCCACAAGACTTTAAAGATTTCTATTTGAAAGTAGTATAAACTGAAAAAATCCCCGCTTCTCCCGAGGCGGGGATTTTTCTCTTGAAGGAGAGGCCCTATGGATGATACAATAAAAGCAAGCTGCCCCTGCACACGAAACTGTCCCCGGCACGGCAACTGCGCCGCCTGCGTGGCAAACCACCGCTTCCAAACGCCCGGGGTCCCGGCCTGCTTCTTCACCAAAGAAGGGGAGGCCTGGCATGAAAGAAGCTACAGGTCCCTGCTGCGGGATATCCGGGAAAACCGAAAGATCAACGAAGAATAAAGGAGAAAACGCCATGGAACGCAAGTACCCCAATCTTTGCAAGCCCATCCGCATCGGCAACGTCTGGTATCGCAACCGCATGTTCTCCACCCCCATGGGCGGCACGGACATCGAGCTGGACGGCTGCATCGGCCCCAAGTCCCAGGCCTTTTACGAGTACCGCGCCAAGGGCGGCTGCGCGGCGGTCACGATCAGCGAGCTGATGGTGCACCCCAGCGACGGAAGCCACGCCTACCGTCTGGACGAGAGCATTTTGAACTCTCTGCCCAAGGCCACCTACGCCGCCGACGCCATCCGCCGCCACGGCGCCATCCCCAGCGCGGAGCTTTCTCACTCCGGCATGTTCGCCGGTACGTACATGACCGACAAAAACAAGCAGCACGGCCTGAACCAGTGGAGCGCCGACGACGGCGTGAGAGCTGACGGCGTGCCCTACAAGGCCATGAGCAAGGAGATGATCGCCGAGATCGTGGCGGCCTACGGCCATGTGGCGGGCCTCTGCAAGCGGGCGGGCTTTGAGATGCTGATGGTCCACGGCGGCCACGGCTGGCTCATCAACCAGTTCCTGTCCCCCATGTTCAACCACCGCACCGACGAATACGGCGGCTCCACCGAGAACCGCTGCCGTCTCGCCATCGAGATTCTGAAATCTGTCCGCGCCGCGGTCGGCCCTGGCTTCCCAATCGAGTTCCGTCTCTCCGGCGCGGAGTTTGTCCCCGAGGGTTATGATCTGGACGAGGGCATCAAGATCGCCAAGATCCTCGAGCCCTATGTGGACCTGCTGCACGTGACCGCGGGCACCTACCAGCGCACCTTCGGCATCACCCACCCCTCCATGTTTGAGGAGCACGGCCGCAACGTGTATCTCGCGGCGGAGATCAAGAAGCACGTCTCTATCCCCGTGGCCACCATCGGCGGCCTTTCTGATCCCGCGCAGATGGAGGAGATCATCGCAAGCGGCAAAGCGGACATCGTGGAGATGGGCCGCCAGCTGCTGGCCGATCCCTTCCTGCCCCAGAAGGTCATGGAGAACCGGGACGATGAGATCGTCCACTGCATGCGCTGCTTCGTCTGCATGTCCGAGCGCGCTGCCACCGGCACCAGAAGATGCGCCATCAACCCGATCATCGGCCGCGAGGACGAGGGCATGGAGATCACCCCGGCACCCGTGAAGAAGCGCGTCCTCGTGGTGGGCGGCGGCCCCGGCGGCCTCTACGCGGCTTATACGGCAGCCAGACGCGGCCATGACGTGCTGCTCTGCGAGAAGGAAGACCGGGTGGGCGGCATCCTCAAGAGCGAGGAAGTGCTGCCCTTCAAGCAGGAGATGTTCATGCTGGGCGAGACCTACAAGCGCCTGGCCGAGAAGGCCGGAGCGAAGATCGTCACCGGGCAGGAGGTCACCAAGGAATTTGCCGAGGCCTATCACGCCGACGCCATCATCATTGCCGCCGGTTCCTCCCCGCTGCGCCCGCCCATCCCCGGTCTGGACGGCGAGAACGTGATCCTGGTCAACGACCAGTACAAGCACGAAAAGCCCATCACGGACTCTGTGGTGGTCTTCGGCGGCGGCATCTCCGGCGTGGAGTGCGCCATCCACATGGGCATGGAAGGAAAAACTGTGCATCTCGTCGAGATGCGCGACGACGTGGCGCTGGACTCCGTCATCCGGCAGCGCCCGCTGCTGCTGGAGAAGCTCAACAAGCTCGTCACCGTGCACACCGGCTACAAGGGTCTGGAAGTCACAGCCGAGGGCATCTGGTGCCAGACCAAGGAGGGCGAAAAGGTCCTGGTCCCCGGCACGACGATCATCTGCGCGCTGGGACAGCGTCCCCGCTGGAACGTAGCCCAGGAGCTCTATGACTGCGCGCCCTGGGTACGCGTGATCGGCGACGCCAACGCCGTCGGCACCATCACCAAGGCCACCTATCAGGGCCACCACGCCGCCCTGGATATTTGAGAAATGAAGGAAGCATCGGAAACGACCCCCATCCTGGAGCTGCTGATCCAAACTGACCCGGAGAAGACCGTGGAACTGGAGGGGGAGAGCTGCCGGGTGCGCATGATCCCCTTTTCCGGCACGGCGACGGGGCCCCTCTTTCAGGGCCTTATCGAACCCGGCGCCGTGGATACCCAGATCACCAACGCCGCCCAGGTGCGCCACATGTCCGCCCGCTATATGCTGACCGGGACAGACCACACCGGAACTCCCTGCCAGATCTTTGTGCAGAACGAGGGCTGGTTCACCGACGGGGCCAGGCCCAAACCCTGGCACTCCGTCCCCGGCTTCTTGACGGACTCCGAAGCCCTGGCGCCTCTGCTTCACCGAAACTGCTTTATCGGGGAGGGGATCCGGGACGAGGAAGGTCTGCACATCCGCTTTTACGAGACCGAATCGGAACGGTGAAACGCAGATGGAAGAAAAGAAAGCTGCCGCAAAATATGAGCATCTGATTCTTTCAGATCTCCAGTATGAGCCGCCCATGTCCCCGGATTTTCGGGAGATCTACCGGCGCTTTGCCAAGCGGGTCCTCTGGATCGACGGGGATCTGGTGCCAGGAGCCTTTCAGATGAACGTCTCCTGGTACTGCAAGGTCCCGGAGAAGGACCCTATCTTCGCCCAGCACCGGCACGCCGCGGCGGAGATCATCGGCTTTTTCGGTTCCGATCCGGAAGACCCCCACGAGCTGCATGGCGAGATCCGGGTGGAGCTGGACGGGGAGGAGCATACCATCACCCGCTCCAGCCTGATCTTCCTGCCGCCGGAGCTGCCTCACGCCATCCGCATCCTGCGGGTGGACCGGCCCATCTTCCACTTCTCCGTGGTGACGGAGGAACGCTATAACGGCAGCGCCTACCGGTAAAGAAAAAATGAAAAAGCAGGTCCTGTCCCAGCAAGGGGCAGAACCTGCTTTTTATACTACTTTCAAATAAGAAGCTTTAAAAAGGATTGCGAGACTTCAATTGCGCCAGACGAGGCGAAGGCCGCAGAGCATAATGGAGATATATGTTCAAGGGCTTCAACGAAGTATGGCACAATTCTGGCCACAAGACTTTAAAGATTTCTATTTGAAAGTAGTATTATAATTCCAATCGGAGCTGATCGTCCCGCCAGCTCTCCTGCCGGGCCTCATGGATCTTGTCCCCCGGCAGGGGACCGCCCAGCAGGAAGGGGGAGTCCGGGTCGTGGCAGAGGAGATTGCGCCGCACAAGATCTGCGTCGCTGTTGGCGTAGCAGTAGCGGCAGAGGTGACCGCAGCTGTCATAGGCGCCGATGTCCGTACCCAGCAGGCAGGCGCACTGCCCGCCCCGCTGGTTTTTCCGTCTGGGCACTTTCAAACTGCAGCTCAGGGCTTTTTCATAGATCTCCACCGTCATGCAGCCCTCGCAGTTTACCCCGTAGGGGGCCAGCTCCGTCCCCTCGGCGCAGGCGCGGATGGTCATTCCATAGCTCTGCCCGATCTGAGCAAAGGCCTTGCCCAGGGCAATGCGGTCCTCCCGCCTGACCTCCCGGGCCTCGGGGAAGTTGCGCTTCACCTTCTCATACAGGTCGAGAAAGGAGATGACGCAGCTTTCCGTATAGCCGGATAGGGTCCTGGCCATGTGCTCGAAATCCCGGAGGTGCCGCTCCACCGGGTACTGTTCATTGACCAGGATGGGGTCATAGCGCCAGCCCATGGCGTTCGGGCCGACCCGGTCCGAGAGGCGCTTGAAGCTCTCCATCACCTGTTCCTTATCCGGCACATGGAGCTCAAGGTCCCGCCCGTAGGGGGTGATGGTCACAAACCAGTATTGGCCGTAGTCCCGCAGCGCATCCAGATGGGGCAGCATGGGAGCCGGGTTTTTGCTGCAAAAGCCGATCAGATCCACCACCGCCGGGTCCAGCCGATAGCGGGTCACGGACTGGGGATCATAGGGATTGCGCACCAGAACATAGCCCTCCAGCAGGCGTTTGAGAAACCAGCGGGAGTAAAAGGCGGGGATGTCCGTGCGCATCCCGGTTTGAAGGATCATGCCTTGTCTGCCTCCTTGAGCTTTGCGGCAATGTCCCGGATGCTCTGGGCCATGTCGGCGTTGATGCCCACGGCGCGCTCCCCAAGACTGGCCGGGACCATGGCTTTGCTGCGGCTCAGGCGCACCAGATTCAGATTCTCATGCTCCCGTGTCAGCTTTTCAAAAGGGAAGCGGATGATCGTGGGGGTGTTGAAGCCCACGCCCAGTTCCAGCAGGACGGTTTTCCCGTCAATACACGCGGAGAGGAAGCGGCTGAAGCGCTCCTCGGCGGCGTGCCAGTTCTCGTCCTCGACAAAGAAGTTATCCACCCGCAGATTCATGGCCATATCGCCGCCGCAGACCGGGCACCTGGGAACCAGTTCACCGGGGATCTTGCCGTTTTGCCGCGCCCGTTCCATCTGCCGGAAAAGCTCCACCGCGTTGTAGGTCCTGGGGTGACAGCCGCGCTTGCACTGGATGAGATGATAGCTGCCCTGCGTCTGGAAGATCTGCTCTGCCGGCAGCCCGGCCTTTTCAAACTGATGGTCGGCGTTGGTGCTCAAGAGGAAGAGCTTCTTGCCCGCGAGCGCGTTCAGCAGCGTTTTATGCAGCGGCGTCACGTCCAAATCCGCCCCAGCCAGCAGCGCCAGGTGCGACCAGAGGCCCCACTTGCTCTCCTGATCGGGGAAGGGATAGAAGCCGGCGGAGTACATGTCCTGCATGTAGGGCCCTTTGCCGTAGACCTGCTGAAACTCGGCGAAGTTTTCTTCAAAGAATTTTTCGCCATATTCCGCGCCGGCCGCCGTGCTCATCCCGGCTCCGGCTCCGATCAGGACATAGTCCGCCTGACGGATGAGCTTTGCCGCCCGTTCGATCTGCTCGGGATAGGGCGTGTCTTGATTGATATAGTCCCGCGCGTATTCCCCGGACAGGAAATCCGAAAAGCGCGTTTTCTTCTTTGTGTTTCTGTTGAACATGGTTTGTGCCTCCTTGGGTTTGCTGCGTTCAGTATAAAGGGGATCGACCGGCGAGGCAAGTACGCACCTTTTTGTAACTGTCGATTTTTTGAAAAAGCACTTGTGCCCGCACCTGCATTGCAGTATGATTTGCGTGTAACATTCAATTTGAAAGTATTGGAGGCGCGTCCCATGAGAACAAAGGAAGAGATCCTGCCGGAATGCCCGGTAGCCACCACCGTTTCGCTGATCGGGAGCAAATGGAAGCTGCTCATCATGCGCAATCTCCTGGAGCGCTCCTGGCGCTTCAACGAGCTGCAAAAGAGCATCGAGGGCATCAGCCAGAAGGCCCTGACCGAGGCGCTGCGCTCCATGGAGGCCGACGGGATCGTCCTCCGCACCGCTTATCCGGAGGTCCCACCCCGGGTGGAATACTCGCTGACGGAGCTTGGCGAATCCATGCGCCCCATCATCAAGGCTATGGAAAGCTGGGGCAGCGACTATAAGGCACAGATGGAAAGAGAAAGATCAGACGCCTTGGCACCTGTAGAAGACGGGATCTGCGCCATTTAGGTAAACGATGATTAAATCGGCAAGAGCGAATCCCGAGAAAATATGCGTTCTGATGATGGCACTTTTTCGCAGGAATACTTTGTGTATTGCAAGAAAAAGTGACGAAATCAGAGCACATGTTTTCCGGGAGGCGCCGCAGACGATTTAATCAGCGTTTACTTAGCACAAAGCGCATAACGGAAACGCACAAAGGTGCCGCGTCGGCATCTCCTTTGTGCGTTTTCTTTGTTTAGCCTGCGCCGAAGCGCTTGCGGTACTGGGCGGGGGAGTAGCCCGTGGTGTCCCGGAAGCTTTGGATGAAGTAGTTCACGGTGTTGAAGGCCAGCTGCTCGGCAATCTCCCGGATGCTCAGCTCCGTGGATTCCAGCAGCACCTTGGCCCGCTCCACCTTGGCATAGCGGATATAGCTGCTGAGGGACTGGCCGGTCTCCTTCTTGAATTTCTCGGTGAGATAATACTCGGTGTAGCCCACCAGGGCGGCCAGATCCTCGGTACGGATCTTCCGATCCAGACTCAGCTCGATATAGTCGCAGCATTTCTGGATGGCGTGGGAGTAGTTGGGATTCACCCGCAGGTGGTGGACCCGGTAGATAAAATCGTGGTACATGGTGTGGGCCAGGGCGGAGAGCTCCCCGGAATCCCGGCAGTCCTCCACCGACTGAATGTAGGAATCCCCCAGGGGATAGGCGATCTCCGGGCTGAGCCCGCCCTCCATGGCGGCCCGGCATACCAGGGAGGTAAAGACGATGATGCTGGTTTTCACCTGGCGCAGGGGATCCTGCCCCTGGATGGGCACGCCGGGACTGCCGCTGACAACATTTTGAAAGATGCCCTGGTAGTTGATGTCTCCGTTGCGCACCATCTGCAGCATGGCCCGCTCCGCGAGATAGATCTTGTTCCGATCCCGCTGCAAAACCGGTCCCGCCGGGCCCTGCCCATGCCCCGGGTCTCCGTCGACCAGCGCGTCCAGACCCAGCTGCTGGCCGGTGAGGGTGTTGTGCACCAGGAGCACATAGCGGGTGAAAATGGCGTAGGACATCACCGGAAGCTCCGGAAGATGGCGGAACAGCTCCACCGACCAGGCGGCGTTTTCCCGGCTGTGGGTATAGGGGCGCAGGGCCGGGCGCAGCTGCCGCTCGGTGGGTGCGGTGTAGAACACCGGGCCGATCACAAAAATCAGCCTTCGGCTGCGCTCGGACTCATAGCTCAGCGCCCACTGCATCCCGATGGCCGAGCCGATGATCCGGGGACTGGTGTTGTCCTTTTCCCCGGCGTACTGCAGCAGCTTTTCCCTGCCGCCCAGGATCACAAAGGCCTGTTCCAGAACCTCACGTTCTTCCTCCGGACAGGAGGAGGCCACAAACTGCCCCTCGGCGTCATAGCACCAGACGTACAGCTTCTCATCCCGGGAGATCAGGGACTGCAGCAAAAGCAGGTTTTGCTCCCCACGGGTCATCTGTTGGTCCATCTGAGCACCCCCTTTTTCGTATTCTATCACGGTTCTTTGGCGGCGACAAGAAACTCCCTGAATTTTTGTAATTTATCCGACTTTTTGAGTTTACGGGTTTCTCACTTTTCATTACAATGGACGCAGAAACAGGGGGAAAGCCCCAAAAACTGAGAAAAGAGGAAAAAGCTATGGCAAAGGAAAAATTGACCCAGAGCGAGATCGACGGCGTGGATTATCGCCGTGCAAAACTGTGGCAGATCATCCTGGTGGCTTTCAATGCCTTCAACGGCATGGCCATGTACTTCCTGATCGGTCTGGCCAGCTACTCCGCCAGCATCGGCTACGGCATCGCCACCCTGGTGGTGGGCGGCCTGCTGACCTTCACCCGCATTTTTGACGCCATCACCGACCCGCTGCTGGCCTTCCTGTATGACCGGGTCAACACTCCCTTCGGCAAGGTTCGCCCCCTGATGATCCTGGGCTGGGCGATCCAGAGTGCCGGCGTGCTGCTGATGTTCAACGTCTTCTCCAGCAAGGGCCACGGCATCCCGGTGTTCCTGGCCTGCTACATGCTCTATGTCATCGGCTACACCATCGTGAACATGACCGCCCAGACCCTGCCCGCCCTGCTCACCAACGACCCCAAGCAGCGCCCCACCGTGGGCGTATGGCAGACGGCCCTGAACTACATCACCCCCATGGCCCTGAACATCGTGGTCTACACCAAGCTTATGCCCGCCTTCGGCGGCAGCTTCAACCAGGAATTCCTGAACGTGGTCACCTGGGTCTGCATCGCCCTTTCCTTCGTGGGCGTGGTGCTGGTGTGCATCGGCATCTCCGCCTATGACAAGCCCGAAAACTTCAAGGGCATCGGCAAGCGGGAACGGCTGAAATTCAAGGATATGTGGGATGTGCTGAAGAACAACAAGCCCCTGCAGAGCTACATCATCTCCGCCTCCTCCGACAAGATCGCCCAGCAGGCCTCCTCCGCCTCCATCGTGAGCACCATGCTCAACGGCATCCTCATCGGCAACATGGGCCTTGCCACCACCCTCAGCATGATCGGCATGTTCCCCTCCATCATCTTTGCCATCCTGGGCGCCCGTTACGCCGGCAAGCACGGCAACAAGGAGTCCATCGTGGCCTGGACCCGCTACAGCATCTATGCCAACATCGCCATGATCGCCTTCTTTATTGTGACCCGCTTCACCGTGGGCACCACCGCGATCTCCAGCTCCCTGATCTTCAAGATCCTCTTCATCGTTCTGACCTTTGCGGTGAACGGCTTTGCCATGGGCGTCACCACCGCCAACACCGGCTTTATGGCCGACCTCATCGACTATGAGCTGGACCGGGGCGGCAAGTACATCCCCGCCGTGGTCTCCGGCACCTACAGCCTGGTGGATAAGATCGTCTCCTCCTTCTCTGCCGCCATCGCCACCGGCTGCGTGGCCCTGATCGGCTACACCACCACCATGCCTCAGCCCACGGACGAGGCGACCTCCGGCGTGTTCTGGATGACCATGTTCCTGCGCTACGGCCTGGCGGTCCTGGGCTTTATCTGCACCCTGCTTGCCATGCGCAAGTGCAACCTGGGCAAGGCTGAGATGGTAGAGGTCCAGAAGCGTATCGCAGACAAAAAGGCGGCTGCCAAGGCTGAACTCGCTGCCGAATAATCCGAAAGGACTACAGATCAATGCGTAAAGTCACAAACATCAACCAGGGATGGCGGTTTCTGAAAGCCGCCATCCCCGCGGCGCAAGCCATGGAATACGCCGCCCGGGGCGAGGCCGTCACCCTTCCCCACACCTGGAACGCCATCGACGGCCAGGACGGCGGCAACGACTATCACCGCGGTACATGCTGGTATGTGCGCGAGCTGACGGCGGAGGAGACCGCGGGCGAGCGCCTGTTTCTTGAAATCAACGGCGCGGCCATGACCGCCGAGGTCTATCTCAACGGCGAGCAGCTCTGCTGCCACCGGGGCGGCTATTCCACCTTCCGGGTGGAGCTCACCGGAAAGCTGGGGGAGAAAAATGTCCTTGCCATTTCCGTCAATAACGAGGATAATACCACTGTGTATCCCCAGAAGGCGGACTTCACCTTCTACGGCGGGCTCTATCGGAGCGTGAACCTGATCGCCGTGCCGGAAGAGCACTTCGAACTGCTCAAGGATGGCACCCCGGGCATCAAGGTGACCCCGGTGGTGGACCTGGAAAAGAAGTGCGCCGCCGTCACGGTGGAGACCTGGCACAACGGGAAAAAGGTTGACATAACTGTAAACGGCGAGACCAAAACCGTGGAGAGGGAAGCGACCTTCCTCATCGAGAACGTGCACCTCTGGGACGGCGTGGAGGACCCCTTCCTCTACACTGCCGAGGCACGGCTCCCCTCCGGAGACGCCGTTTCCACCCGCTTCGGCTGCCGTGTCTTCCGCTGCGACCCGGAAAAGGGCTTCTTCCTCAACGGCCGCAGCTACCCCCTCCGGGGCGTGAGCCGCCACCAGGACCTGAAAGGGAAGGGCAACGCCCTCTCTTACGAGGACCACAAGGCCGATATGGCCATCATCCGGGAGCTGGGGGCCAACACCCTGCGGCTGGCCCACTACCAGCACGCCCAGGAATTCTACGACCTCTGCGATGAAAACGGCATCGTGGTCTGGGCCGAGATCCCCTATATCACCATGCACATGCACGACGGACGGCAGAACACGCTGGACCAGATGCGGGAGCTCATCACCCAGTGCTATAACCACCCCTGCATCGCGGTATGGGGCCTCTCCAACGAAATCACCGCCGCCAGCGCCGTGAACGAGGAGCTGCTGGAGAACCACCGGGCCCTCAACGAGCTCTGCCACCGCATGGATCCGACGCGCCTGACCACCATGGCGGATGTCTTCATGCTGGAGATCGAGAGCCCGATCCTGGAGATCCCCGACATCAACAGCTATAACCTGTATTTTGGCTGGTATCTGGGAGAGCTGGAGCAGACCGACGAGTTCTTTGACGAATACCACGCCAAGTACCCCGACCGGGTCATCGGCTTCAGTGAGTACGGCGCCGACGCCAACCCCGCCTTCCACAGCAGCCATCCCGAGAAGGGCGACTATACCGAGGAGTACCAGGCCCTCTATCACGAGCACATGCTCAAGATGATCCAGGCCCGGCCCTACCTCTGGGCCACCCATGTGTGGAACCTCTTCGACTTTGCCGCCGACGGGCGGGACGAGGGCGGCAAGCACGGCGAGAACCAGAAGGGGCTCGTGACCTTTGACCGCTCTCTCCGCAAGGACGCCTTCTATCTCTACAAGGCCGCCTGGAACAAAAAAGAGCCTTTTGTCCACCTGTGCGGAAAACGTTATGTCAACCGCTGCGAGGAGGAGACCGAGATCAAGGTTTACTCCAATCAAAGCGAGGTCAGCCTCTATGTGGACGGCACCCTCATGGGAAAGCAGAGCGGCGAGACCGTCTTCCGCTTCCGCATCCCTCTGCTGGGCGAGCATCTCATCCGGGCCGAGGCCGCGGGCTGCAGCGACAGCATGTGCATCCGCCGGGTCGACCAGCCGGAGGAGAGCTATATCTTCAACAAGGCCGCCGCCTCCGTCACCAACTGGTTCGACGCCGACGACATTGATCCCACTTGCTTCTCTGTCCAGGACACCCTGGGCGAGATCCGCCAGCATCCCCAGGCCGGCGCCATCGTGGACGCCATGATGGCCAAGGGCGCCTCCGAACGGGGCGACGTGGCAGACGCGGTGAAGGACAATCCCGCGCTGCAGCGGATGATGGGCCGCATGACCATGCTGAGCCTTCTCAAGCAGGGCGGCGCGGACGAACAGAGCATCAAGCAGCTCAACCGCGTGCTGCAGGGGATCAAGAAATAAAACAAACAAGAGGCTGTCATGATGAAAAGGAAAAAGACTGTGTGGATCGTTGCGATCATCCTGGTATTTTTGCTGCTGCAGAATCTGTTTATCGGCTACCGCTTCAGCTGGGGCCCGTTTAAGGGCCTGGGGGACATTCGCATGGGGAAGCTCCCCGGAAACGCGCAGACTTATGGCATGGACGCGGTGGAGCGCCTGCCCGGAAACCCCCTGGAGGGGAAGAAGGTATTGTTCCTCGGCTCCTCCGTTACCTATGGCGCGGCTTCTCTGCGGGAAGGGATCCCGGAATACTTTGCCGCCCGGCTGGGCTGCGAGATCACCAAGGAGGCCGTCAGCGGCACTACCCTGGTGGATAACGGCAGCAGTTCCTATGTGCAGCGGCTGCTGAAAAATGTGGATCCCGCCGTGCCCTACTCCCTGGCGGTGTGCCAGCTGTCTACCAATGACGCCACCAAGAAGCTGCCCCTGGGCGAGATCGGGCAGGGGACGGACAAGGACGCATTCGACACCTCCACCGTCACCGGGGCTATGGAGTACATCATCGCCTATGCCAGGGAGACCTGGGATTGCCCGGTGGTGTTCTATACCAACGCCCGGTATGACAGCACGGAGTACGACGCCATGGTCCAGCGGCTCAAGGAGCTGCAGGACAAATGGGGCATCGGCGTTCTCGATCTGTGGACGAGCGAGGAGTTCAACGCGATTTCGGATGCGGATCGCGCGCTGTATATGAACGACAGCATCCACCCCACCAAGGCGGGCTACCGCGAGTGGTGGTGTCCGGAGATGGAAACGCAGCTCATGGAGTATCTGAACAGCATCGGGTGAGAAGATGAAAAAAGCAGTACAACAGATCATGCTGGGCACGGTGACCGGAAGCGAGTCACAGGCCCGGGAAACTTTACACAGAATCAAGGCCGCCGGTTACGACGGCCTTGAACTCAATCGCTTCATGATCCATCCCTCCTCCCTGATGGTCCGGCTCATGACCCGGGCCGCGGGCATGCCCACCGGAAAGGGCGGCAGCCTGGACTGGCAGGGCCTGCTGCAGGAAAGCGGCCTGGAGGTGGCGAGCCTGCACGCGGACCTGGGCTCCCTGGAGCGGGATGGAGACGCGGTGGCAGAGGAGGCCAAAAGCTTCGGCACGGACAAGGTGGTCATCACCGGCATGTACCGCTTTGACTACTCCGACGAAGGAACCGTAAGGGAACTTGCACAGCGCCTGAACAAGGCGGGGGAGAGCCTCAGACAGCAGGGAGTTAAACTTCTCTACCATAACCACAATGTGGAACTGCTGCAGGTGAAGCCCGGGCTGCGGGCCTACGAGATCCTGATCGGGGACACGGATCCAAGTTATGTAAACTTCGAGTTTGACAGCTACTGGTTCACCGACGGCGGCGCCGATGCGAAAGCCTGGATGCGGCGTCTGGGCAGCCGGATGAAGCTCTGGCACGTCACCGACCGGGGCAGCCGCCAGAAGGGGAGCGCCATGACGCCCATCCTGAAAGCGGACAGCATGGAGCTTGGCACCGGGAACATGGACCTGCAGGGGCTCAAAGAGATCGCTTTGGAAAACGGCATCGAAGCCGTCGTACTGGAAAGCCACAAAAACTGGATCGACAGGGACCCGGTGAAGAGCCTGGAGCGCAGCGCCAAATGGCTGAAGGAGAATATCTGATATGAGCCTGATTCGAGAGAAAATGCCTGCCTGCTGGCAGGCCAAATGGATCGACCCGGAGCTTCCCCACGAGAAGGCAGAGCGCCAGCCCGCTTCCGTGCTGCGCCGGAGCTTTCCTCTGGAGGAGACGGAAAACGCCGTTCTGTACATCACCTGCCATGGCCTCTATGAGGCAAGGCTCAACGGCCGGCGGGTGGGGGACTTTGTGCTGGCCCCCGGCGTGGGGGACTACAACAAGCGCCTCACCGTGCAGGCCTATGACGTGAGCGAGCTGCTCCGCCGGGGAGAGAACGAACTGACCGTCACCCTGGGGGACGGCTGGTACCGTGGCAACAACGGCATCGACGGCCTGAGCTGCCTCTTCGGCGAGGACCTGGCGCTCCTCTGCCAACTGGAGCTGGATGGAAGGCCCGTCCTCTGCAGCGACGAGAGCTGGCAGGCCAGCCAGGAGGGACCCACCCGCCTGAACGATCTGGAAAAGGGCGAGGAATACGACGCACGCCGGGAACAGATCCAGGCCTGGCACGGCGTCACAGCCCGGCATTTCGGCTACACGAACCTGTTTCCCACCGAGAGCGTGCCTGTTCTGGAGCAGGAGCGCTTTCCCGGAAAGCTGTTTACCGCCCCCAACGGGGAGACGGTGATCGACTTTGGCCAGAATCTGGCTGGCTACACCGAGCTGCACGTGACGGCGAAGGCCGGGCAGAAGATCACGCTCTGGCACGGGGAGACCCTGGACGAAAACGGAAATTTCACCCAGAAAAACTTTGACCCGGGCGACCGGAACAAAAACGGCGGCATCCCCCAGCGGCTGGACTATATCTGCAAGGACGGGGAAAACGTATGGAAGCCCAGCTTCACGATCTTCGGCTTCCGCTATGCAAAAGTCGAGACGGACGTCGACCTGACGGACGCGCAGTTTACCGCCGTTGCCGTCTATTCCCAGATGCCCCAGGTGGGCTTTTTCACCTGCGGCAATGCGGACGTGAATCAGCTCTTCCACAACAGCCTCTGGAGCATGCGCTCCAACTTCTGTGACATCCCCACCGACTGTCCCACCCGGGAGCGGGCGGGCTGGACCGGTGACGCCGGTGCCTTCACCCCCACCGCCGTGTACCTGATGGACTGCTACCCCGTGCTGCGCAAGTGGCTGGGGGAGTGCCGCCTGGCCCAGGGCGAGGACGGCCTGGTGCGCAACATTGCCCCCAAAAACGACGCCGGCGGCATGATCTCCAACATGCTGCAGGGCTCCGCCGGCTGGGGCGACGCCTGCGTGCTGGTGCCCTGGGCCCTCTATCAGGCCTACGGTAACAGGGAGATCCTGGAAGAAAACTATGACATGATGTGCCGCTGGCTGGACTACTGCGAAAAGCGGGCCCAGAAGACCCGGCCTCATAATCTGCTGAACCCTTATCACAAGTACCTGGTGGACCAGGGCTTCCACTTCGGCGAGTGGTGCCAGCCCGACGTGGACAACACCGACGCCATGAAAAAGACCATGATGTTCGGCGCTCCCGAGGTGGCAACGGCCTATTACTTCCGATCCGCCTCCCTGCTGAGCCGGATCGCCGGGATCCTGGGAAAGCCGGAGGACGAAACGCGCTTCCGTGAGATCGCGGAGAACGCAAAGCTGGCCTACCGCCACAGCTGCCTGAAAAACGGGAAAATCAAATCCGACCGGCAGTGCGAATACGTCCGGCCCATCGCCTTCGGTCTCCTGGACGGGGACGAGGTGCAGGCCGCGGCGGACGCGCTGAACGAGCTCGTGGTGAAAAACGGCTATCACCTGAATACGGGCTTCCTCTCCACCCCGGACCTCTGCCGGGTGCTGGCGGAAAACGGCCACACCGACACGGCCTACAGGCTCCTGCTGCAGGAGGAATGCCCCGGCTGGCTCTACGCCGTGAAAAAAGGCGCCACCACCATCTGGGAGACCTGGGACGGCGTCCGCGCGGACGGAACGGTCCACGATTCGCTGAACCACTATTCCTACGGCGCCATCTCCGGCTGGCTCTTTTCCGGCGTCTGCGGCATCCGGCTGGAAGCCGGGAAGCTCACGATCCGCCCCACGCCGGACCCCGCCCTGGGCTATGCCAGAGCCGAGTGGCATTCGCCTGTGGGCCTTATCAAGAGCGCCTGGGAATACCGGGACGGAAAGCTCTGCTTTGATTTCAGCCTTCCGATCCCCGCGACCATAACATTGCCCAACGGAAAACAATATGCCGCACAGGCAGGGGAGGTACACGATGCAATACTACTGTAATCCGCTGAAGGTCAACTACCGTTATCAGTTCAACGCCGACCCGCGGCAGCACGGCAGGCTGCAGATCTGCCGGGAGGCGGCGGACCCCTCCATGATCTGTTTCCAGGGCCGCTACTATATCTTCGCCTCCATGACTCTGGGCGTCTGGGTCTCCGACGATCTGGTGAACTGGGAGAACCATAGACTTCCGGACTCCCTGCCCCTCTATGACTACGCTCCCGACGTGCGGGTGCTGGGGGACTGGGTGTATTTCTGCGCCTCCAACCGGGACCACAACTGCGACCGCTGGCGCACCAAAGACATCCTGAACGGACCCTATGAGAAGATCGAGGGGACCTTCCCCTACTGGGACCCCAACCTCTTCCGGGACGACGACGGCCGGGTATACTTCTACTGGGGCTGCTCCAACATCACCCCCATTTACGGCGTGGAGCTGGATCCGGATACCATGCTGCCTAAGACCGAGCCCAAGGCTCTGGTGGAGGGGCACCCCTGCGAGATCGGCTATGAGCGCTTCGGCGAGAATAACAGCCTGCTCCCCGCCAGCGAAGCGGAGATCGACGCCAAGTACAAGGCCTTCCATGAGGCTCAGGGCATCCCCGAGAGCATGGTGCCCGAGGCGGTGAAGCCCCTGATCCGGGGCATGTTCTCCAACAAGCCTTACATCGAGGGCGCCTGGATGGACAAGCACTGCGGCAAATACTACCTGCAGTACGCGGCCCCCGGCACCCAGTTCAACTGCTATTCCGACGGCGTCTATGTGGGCGAAAGCCCCCTGGGGCCCTTCCGCCTTGCGGAAAACAGCCCCTATTCCTACAAGCCCGGCGGCTTCCTGCCCGGTGCGGGCCACGGCTCCACCATGCAGGACGAGCAGGGCAACTGGTGGCACACCGCCACCATGCGCATCTCCGTGAACCACGACTTTGAGCGCCGGGTGGGCCTCTTCCCCGCAGGCTTTGACGCGGACGGGGAGCTCTACTGCAACCAGCGCTACGGCGACTGGCCCATGAGCCTCTCCGGCTTCCGTCAGGACCCCTGGCGTGACCCCGCCTGGATGCTGCTGAGCGTGGGCAAGGCGGTCTCCGCCTCCTCCTTCGTCCCCGGGCATGAGCCGGAAAAGGCAGCGGAGGAGAACGTGCAGACCTGGTGGCGCGCCGCCTCCAACAGCCGGGAGGAATGGCTCTGCCTGGACCTGGGCAAGGCCTTTACCGTCCACGCCGTGCAGGTGAACTTTGCCGACGACAAGCTGGACATCCCCTGCCCCGGTGAGATCCGCCCCGGCTCCCAGGCCCGCTATATTGAGGAAGCCGAGCACGTGACCCAATGGAAGCTGGAGGGCTCCCTGGACGGGGAGGCCTGGTTTGTCATCGAGGACAAGTCCCATGCCGAAACCGACCTGAGCCACGATCTCATCGTTCGGGAGGAGGGCTTCGCGGCCCGTTTCCTGCGCCTCGGCAATATGGCGGTCCCCTATGAGCAGAATCCCTGTGTTTCCGGCCTGCGGGTCTTCGGCCTGGGCGATGGCGAAAAGCCCGCGGCGCCGTCCTTCACCGCAAGGCGCCAGGGCGACCTGGACATGCTGGTGGACATCGCGCCCCAGGAGAACACCCTGGGCTATAACATCCTCTTTGGCAGCAGCCCGGAGAAGCTCTATCACAGCTACATGGTCTTTGCCCCCGGCGAGACCCGGGTGGGCGCCCTGGTGAAGGGCAGAAGCTACTTCGTCCGGGTGGACGCCTTCAACGAAAACGGCATCACGGAAGGCAGCTGCGTCAAGCTGAACTGAGGAGGAGAGAGAAATGGCATTTCCCAAGGGATTTTTCATCGGCGCTGCCACCGCGGCCCATCAGGTGGAGGGCAACAACATCCACAGCGATTACTGGGCTCAGGAGCAGCTGCCCCATACAAGCTTTGCCGAACCCAGCGGCCTGGCCTGTGACCACTATAACCGCTATGAGGAGGATATCCGATTGTTGGCAGAGGCGGGGCTGAACGCCTACCGCTTCTCCATCGAGTGGGCCCGCATCGAGCCGGAGGAGGGCAAGTTTGACGAGGGCGAGATCGAGCATTACCGCAAGGTCATTGCCTGCTGCAAGGAAAAGGGTGTGGAACCCATCGTGACCCTGCTGCACTTCACCAGCCCCCTCTGGCTCATTCGCAAGGGCGGCTGGGAGGCCGAGAGCACCGTAGAGGATTTCCGCCGCTATGCGACATATGTTACCGAAAAGCTGGGCAGCGAACTCAACTATATCTGCACCATCAACGAGGCCAATATGGGCCTGCAGCTGGCTGCCATCTCCAAGCGCTTCCGGCTTATGGCGCAGCAGGCGGCACAAAAGGCCAAGAGCGCCGAGGGCACCGTGCAGGTGGGCATGAACTTCGAGAAGATGATGGAGAACATGAAGTTTGCCGCCATGGAGAACGCCCAGGTCTTCGGTACGCCCCAGCCCCAGATCTTCGTCTCTTCCCGCACCCCAGAGGGAGACAAGCTCGTCTTCCGCGCCCACCAGGCGGCGAAAGCGGCCATCAAGGCCTTGTACCCGAACATCCGGGTGGGCATCACCCTCTCCATGCACGATCTGCAGGCGCTGCCCGGCGGCGAGCGCTTTGCGGAAGAGGCCTGGGACGAGGAATTCCGGCACTATCTGCCCTATATCAAGGACGACGATTTTCTGGGCGTGCAGAACTACACCCGGACCCAATACGGCCCCCAGGGGCAGCTGCCCTGCCCCGAGGGTGCGGAGCTGACCCAGATGGACTATGAGTTTTATCCCGAAGCGCTGGAGCATGTTCTCCGCAAGGTGCACGAGGATTTCAAGGGTGATTTGATCGTGACGGAAAACGGCGTGGCCGTTTCGGACGACAGCCGCCGGGTGGAGTTCATCCGCAGGGCCCTGCAGGGCGTGGAAAACTGCCTTGCTGACGGCATCCCCGTCAAGGGCTACTGCTACTGGAGCCTGATGGACAACTTCGAGTGGCAAAAGGGCTTTGCCATGACCTTTGGCCTTATCGCCGTGGACCGCAGCACGCTGGAGCGCCATCCCAAGGAGAGCCTTGCTTTCCTGGGCAGCTGCAACGCGGTCTGACGGGGACAACAGAAGCGGAAAAGCCCGCGGTGATGCACGGGCAGTTCTTCACCTACGAATAACAACGAAAAGCATCCGTGTCCCGGCGCATTTCCGGGAAACGGATGCTTTTTGGCATAGCCGAGGGCTTCCCATTTTCCCTCGAAACTGCTACAATGCAGCAAAGGGGGGGAGAAGCATGGAAGAACTGGAGATCATACGGCACCGGCAGATCGACGGGATCAGCATTTTTTTCGACACCGTGGACTATCGCACGCCCCATTTCCATCAGGAGTGGGAGCTGATCTGGATCACCCGAGGACGGCTCGCGGTCCAATTGGGACCGGAGGGGGCCGTGGCGGAGGAGGGGGACCTGTTCCTCTTTTCTCCGGGCAGGCTCCATGAATTCCGCTGCGTGGGGGAGAGCGCCACCTTCCTGTGCTTTCAGCTCTCGCCCCAGATTTTCGAAAAGGTCTATCCGGGCTTTGGCCGCATCACCACCGAGAGCTATGCTCTGAACGGCGCCTGCGGGGAGGAGCGCTGCCGGCGTATCCGCCGAACGCTGACGGAGATCCTGCGCTGCTATCTGGAGCGGCCACCCTTCTTTGAACTGCAGTGCGCGGGAGAGGGAGCCCTGCTCTTTCGGGAGATCCTTTCGCTGCTGCCCTGCCACAGCATGAGCGTGGAGGAGCAGTCCAACATCAACAAACGCAACGCCCGCCTTACCCGTTTCATCCGCTTCGTGGACGAAAACTACACCCAGAAGATCCGCCTTGCGGATTTTGCCGAGGCCGAGGGCTGCTCGGTAAGCTATCTCTCCCGCTTCCTGAAAGCCTCCCTGAACCAGACCTTTCAGGACTATGTGAACGCTGTTCGCTTTCACAGCGCCTGCAAGCTCATGGCGGGCGGGGGCATGCGGATGCTGGATATCTGCGAGGAATCCGGCTTTTCGGACTACCGCTATTTTTCCGCCGCCTTCAAAAAACAGAGCGGCATGACCCCGGAGGAGTACAGCCGCCAGAGCCACCCCGTGGACGAGACCCTGCGCCATAACCTCCACTCCCTGGAGCGTTTTTACACAAGAGAGCAAAGCCTGGAACTGCTTGAAGGGCTCGCTGCAAAATAAACGCATAGCCCGGTCAGCACCGCAGGGGAGGCTTGCTTCCCCCTCCGGGGGAAGTGGCCGAAGGCCGATAGGGGTCCCTCCCGGCAGCAGGAAGCCTGGATGCAAGAAAAGGTTCGGCGAATTCGCAGCTTGTACGAATTCGCCGAACCTTTTCCCACAATATAGCCAGGTTCCGCCGGGAGGGCACAAGGCCCTCCCCTACGTTATGACCTGGGGCTTGCGCGCTCCTTCGTGTTTTGCAGCACACCCTTGTGCGGTCAAGGACTTTTGCTGTTTCGCACAAAAGGGGGCGCAAGAAAATGTGCAAGCTGCCGAAGTCGCGGCAAAGGTCAAGATTGTCTAATAAAAAGGCGCGAAAAGTCATTGAGTTTCTGTGGAACGGAAAGTATAATAAAATCAAATTAACATGGAGGTGACCGGCATGAGCCTCTTTATCGGCGTCGATCTGGGTACATCGGCGGTAAAACTGCTGCTGGTGGACGAGACCGGCAAGATCCTGAACAGCGTTACAAAAGACTATCCCCTTTCTTTCCCCCAGCCCGGTTGGTCCGAGCAGAACCCGGCAGACTGGTGGAAGGCCGTCCAGCACGGCATCCTGCAGCTTACCGAGCACACGGACAAGTCCCAGATCCGGGGTATCGGTGTGGGCGGCCAGATGCACGGCCTGGTGGCCCTGGATGAGAAGGACGCGGTGATCCGCCCCGCCATCCTCTGGAACGACGGGCGCACCGCCGAGGAGACGGAGTATCTCAACACCGTCATCGGCAAGGAAAAGCTCTCCGCTCTCACGGGGAACATCGCCTTCGCGGGCTTCACCGCGCCGAAGCTCCTCTGGATGCAGAAGCACGAGCCGGAGAACTTCAAGCGCATCGCGAAGATCATGCTCCCCAAGGACTACATCAACTACCGCCTCACCGGCGTCCACGCCTGCGACTATTCCGACGCCAGCGGCATGCTGCTGCTGGACGTGGAGCACAAGTGCTGGTCGAAGGAAATGCTGGAGATCTGCTCCCTGCGGGAAGACCAGATGCCCCGCCTCTTCGAGAGCTTCCAGGTCATCGGGACCATCCAGGGCTTCGTCTCCGGAGCCCTCGGCCTGCCGCGGGACTGCGTGGTGGTGGCCGGCGCCGGGGACAATGCCGCCGCTGCCGTGGGCACCGGCGTGGTGGGCGAAGGGGGCTGCAACATCTCCCTGGGCACCTCCGGCACCCTCTTCATCTCCTCGAAACGCTTCGGCGTGGACCCCAACAACGCCCTGCACGCCTTCGCCCACGCGGACGGCGGCTGGCACCTGATGGGCTGCATGCTCTCCGCCGCCAGCTGCAACAAGTGGCTCTGCGAGGAGATCCTGAAAACCACGGACTACGCCGGAGAACAGGTTGACATAACTCCTGATAAGCTGGGGCGCAACCGGGTCTTCTTCCTGCCCTATCTGATGGGCGAGCGCAGCCCCATCAACGACACCGACGCCAGAGCCTGCTTCCTTGGCATGAGCATGGACAGCTCCCGCGCCGACCTGGTCCAGGCGGTGCTGGAGGGTGTGGCCTTCGCCATCCGGGACAGTCTGGAAGTGGCAAAGAGCCTCGGCGTCACGCCGGAGCGCTCCAAGCTCTGCGGCGGCGGGGCCAGAAGTCCCCTGTGGCGCAGGATTCTGGCAAACGTGCTGGACCTGCCCCTGGACATCCCCCAGACCGAGGAGGGCCCGGGCTACGGCGGAGCCATGCTGGCCATGGTGGGCTGCGGCGTCTATCCCACAGTGCAGGCCTGCGCCGAGGCCCTGGTCCGCGTCACCGACACGGTGGAGCCCGAAAAGGAGCTTGCCGCGCGCTATGAGGAGCAGTACCGGAAATTCCGGCTCCTTTATCCCACGCTGAAATCCATTTTTCCGAAACTGAAATAAAAAGAGGAGGAACATACAATGCAGAACATTCCCGAAGTCAAGCTCGGCATCGTTGCCGTTTCCCGCGACTGTTTCCCCATCGGCCTGTCCGTTGCCCGCAGAGAGGCCATCGTCAGCACCTGCAACGGCAATATCTATGAGTGCCCCGTCACCGTGGAAAATGAGAAAGACATGCTCAAGGCCGTGGAGGACGTGAAGGCCGCCGGCTGCAACGCCCTGGTGGTGTTCCTGGGCAACTTCGGCCCCGAGACCCCCGAGACCCTGATCGCCAAGTACTTTGACGGCCCCTGCATGTTCGTGGCTGCCGCCGAGGGCGACGGCGACCTGATCAACGGCCGCGGCGACGCTTACTGCGGCATGCTCAACTGCTCCTACAACCTGGGCATGCGCCATCTCAAGGGCTACATCCCCGAGTATCCCGTGGGCACCGCCCAGGACATCGGCCGGATGATCAAGGAGTTTTATCCCATCGCCCGTGCCGTCATCGGTGTGCAGAACCTGAAGATCATCACCTTCGGTCCCCGTCCCCAGGACTTCTTTGCCTGCAATGCCCCCATCAAGGGCCTGTACGAGCTGGGCGTGGAGATCGAGGAGAACAGCGAGCTGGACCTGCTGGTTTCCTACAAGGCCCACAAGGGCGACGCCCGCATCCCCGCCGTCTGCGAGGACATGGCCAAGGAGATGGGCGAGGGCAAGTACTTCCCCGACCTGCTGGAGCGCATGGCGCAGTTTGAGCTGACCCTGCTGGACTGGGCCGAGGAGCACAAGGGCGCCCGCAAGTATGTGGCCTTTGCGGACAAGTGCTGGCCCGCCTTCCCGGAGCAGTTCGGCTTTGAGCCCTGCTTTGTGAACTCCCGTCTGGCCGCCCGGGGTATCCCCGTGAGCTGCGAAGTGGACATCTACGGCGCCCTCTCCGAGTACATCGGCGCCTGCGTCTCCGGTGACGCGGTGACCATCCTGGACATCAACAACTCCGTTCCCGCCAAGATGTGGGAAGAGCAGATCAAGGGTAAGTTCGATTACACCCTCACCGATACCTTCATGGGCTTCCACTGCGGCAACACCCCCAGCTGCAAGATGTGCGCCGACCGGGCCGTGAAGTACCAGCTCATCCAGCACCGTCTGCTGGAGCCCGCCGGTTCCGATCCCGACTTCACCCGCGGCACCCTGGAGGGCGACATCGCCCCCGGTGAGATCACCTTCTTCCGCCTCCAGTGCGACAGCGAAGGCAAGCTCCGCTCCTACATCGCCGAGGGCGAGGTCCTGCCCGTGGCCACCACCTCCTTCGGCGGCATCGGCGTCTTCGCCATCCATGAGATGGGCCGCTTCTATCGCCATGTGCTGATCCAGAAGCGCTTCCCCCACCACGGCGCTGTGGCCTTCGGCCATCACGGCAAGGCCCTCTTCGAGGTCTTCAAGTTCCTGGGCGTGCAGGACATCGGCTATAACCAGCCCAAGAGCCTGCCCTATCCCACCGAGAACCCCTGGGGTTGAGAAAACATTCCGCTGCGGCCCCTCCGGGCCGCAGCATTTTAAAATGGGAGTAATCAAATGGATCTGAAGAAAACCGTACTGGGCATCGAGCTGGGCTCGACCCGCATCAAGGCCGTTCTCATCGACGAGCGGCATCTCCCCATCGCCCAGGGCGATCACGAGTGGGAAAACCAACTGGTAAACGGCGTCTGGACCTACTCCATGGAGGCTATCCACAGCGGCCTGCAGGCCTGCTTTGCCAGTCTGAAAGCCGATGTGAAGGCAAAATACGGTGTGGAGCTCAGCAACGTGGGCGCCATCGGCGTCTCCGCCATGATGCACGGCTATCTGCCCTTTGACAGGGACGGAAAGCAGCTGGCGGAATTCCGCACCTGGCGCAACACCATCACCGGCCCCGCCGCGGAGGAGCTGACGGCCCTCTTCGGCTTCAACATCCCCCAGCGCTGGAGCATCGCCCATCTGTATCAGGCCATCCTCAACGGGGAAGAGCATGTGAAGGACATCGCCTTCCTCACCACTCTCGCAGGCTACATCCACTGGCAGCTCACCGGCGAGAAGGTCATGGGCGTGGGCGAGGCCAGCGGTATGTTCCCCATCGACAGCGAAAAGCTTGACTATGACGAGAGCATGCTGCAGAAGTTCAAGGTCCTCACCGGCATCGAGCTGAGAGCGATCCTGCCCAGAGTCCTGACGGCAGGGGAGAACGGCGGCAGCCTCACCGAGAGCGGCGCCCGCTTTCTGGATCCCACCGGCACCCTGCTCCCCGGCATCCCCGTGGCTCCCTGCGAGGGCGACGCGGGCACCGGCATGGCGGCCACCAATTCCGTCCGTCCCCGCACCGGCAACGTCAGCGCGGGCACCTCGGACTTTGCCATGATCGTCACGGAGAAGCCCCTGGGCGTTCACCGGGAGATCGACATGGTCACCACCCCCGCCGGGGCGCCGGTGGCCATGGTCCACTGCAACAACTGCACCTCAGATATCAACGCCTGGGTCAATCTCTTCGCGGAGTATTCCGAGCTGATGGGCCTGCCTGTGAACAAGGGCGAGCTCTTCACCAGACTTTTCCGCAAGGCCCTGGAGGGGGACGCCGACTGCGGCGGCCTCATGAGCTTCAACTACTTCTCCGGCGAGGGCGTCACCGACCTGGATGAGGGCCGGCCCCTCTTCGGCCGGATGCCCAATGCCAGATTCACCCTGGCAAACTTCATGCGGACCCATCTGCTCTCAGCCCTGGCCACGCTGAAGATCGGCCTCGATATCCTGACTCAGACCGAGCAGGTTCCCATCGACAAGCTCTATGGCCACGGCGGCTTCTTCAAGACCCCTGGCGTGGGCCAGCGGATGCTCTCCGCGGCGGTGGGTGCTCCCGTCTCCGTCATGGAAACGGCAGGGGAGGGCGGCCCCTACGGCATGGCCCTGCTCTGCGCCTACATGCTCTGGAAGGACGAGGGCGAAAGCCTGGCGGACTACCTGGACAACAAGGTCTTTGCCGGCACCGAGGCCAGCACTCTCATGGCCGATCCCGCGGATATCGCGGGCTTTGCGACCTTCCTCGCCCGCTACCGGAAGGCCCTGCCCATGGAACAGTGCGCAACGGAGGTGCTCTGATGCTGGAAGAACTGAAAAAACAGGTCTGTGAGGCAAACCTTCTCCTGCCGCAGTACGGCCTTGTGACCTTTACCTGGGGCAACGTCTCCGGCATCGACCGGGAGAGCGGCCTTGTGGTCATCAAGCCCTCGGGCGTGAGCTACGACGGCATGAGCACCGAGGATATGGTGGTTGTGGACCTGGACGGCAAGGTGGTGGAGGGCAAGTGGAAGCCCTCCAGCGACACCGCCACCCACGTGGAGCTGTACAAGACCTTCCCGGACCTGGGCGGCATCGTCCACACCCACTCCAGCTATGCTACCTCCTGGGCCCAGGCCGGGCGGGACATCCCCTGCTACGGCACCACCCATGCGGATTATTTCTACGGCGACATCCCCTGCCTCCGCTGCCTGACCAAAGAGGAGATCGAGGACGCCTACGAGCGCAACACGGGTCTTCTCATCGTGTCGGAATTTGCCCGCCTGGAAAAGGACCCGAAGGCGGTGCCCGGCTGCCTGTGCAAGAACCACGGCCCCTTCGCCTGGGGCAAGGACGCCTTCGAGGCGGTGCACAACGCGGTGGTGCTGGAAGAGGTGGCCAAGATGGCCTACCGCTGCGAGCTCATCAACCCCCAGGTGCGGCCCGCGCCTCAGGAGCTGCAGAACAAGCACTATCTCCGCAAGCACGGCAAAAACGCCTACTACGGCCAGAACTGAACAATACAAAAACTGTCTTCTCTTGCGGGAAGACAGTTTTTGTTTTATAATGATTATCATAATGGTCGGGGAGTTGATGTTATGGAGTTTTATATGCCGAGCCGCCTTGTCACCGGCGCAAATTGTGTGCAAAAGAACGCGTCCAGACTTGCCGCCCTGGGCAGGTGCTGCCTGATCGTGACGTCCGGCAGCGGCGCCCGCCGCTCCGGGGCCCTCCAGGATGTGGAGAATACCCTGGAGCAGCAGAGGATCGCTTTCACGCTCTTTGACGGAATCACCCCGAACCCCGCCCTCTCCGACTGTCAGGCAGGCGGGCGAGAGGCCGCTGCCTTTGGAGCGGAATTCGTGATCGGCATTGGCGGCGGCTCCGCCCTGGACGCAGCCAAGGCCGCGGCGGTCTTTGCCGCAAATCCGGACATGGGGGAAGGGGAGTTCTATTCCGCCCGCTGGCAGAATGCGCCTCTGCCCATCGTGCTGGTGGGCACCACCGCGGGAACGGGGAGCGAAGTCACCTCCGTCTCCGTGCTGACGGACTCTTCCGGCAGGAAGCACAGCATCCACGATCCCCGGCTGTATGCGGCCCTGGCCCTGGGCGATGCTCGCTATACCCTGTCTCTGCCGCGGGGCGTCACCCTCTCCACCGGCATCGACGCGGTGGCCCACTGCGTGGAGAGCGCCTTCAGCCGCAAGGCGGATGGGCTTTCCCGACTCTTTGCGGCCCAGGGCGTGCGGCTGGCCTTCCCGGCCCTGACTGCTGCGACAGAGGGAGAAGAGCTCTCCCTTCCCCAGCGGGAAGCACTCTATGAGGCCTCCATCCTGGGCGGCCTCGCCATCAATCGCACAGGAACGGTATTTCCCCACAATGTCGGTTATTATCTCACGGAACGCTATCAAATTCCCCACGGGTTTGCCTGTGCTTACCTGATGGGAGACCTTCTGAACCACATGGACAGCACCGCGCCGGAGCTTGCGCAGGACTTTTTCACTGCTTGCGGCGTCACGGAGGAGGAGCTTCGGACCCTGCTGGAGCGCTGCCTGCCGCCGCTGACGGCCCGGGCCACGGAGGAGGAGCTGTTGGCTGCCCTGCCCCGATGGGAGAATAACGGCTCTGTCCGCAACACCATAGGCGATCAGAATCAGAACCAGATCCTTGCCATGCTGAAAAAGCTGCTGCTGTAAAGGGGGGGAGCGTATGGATCCCATCATACAGGACAGGCTCTCCGGGATCACGGAGGAGGAACGGGAAATCCTGAGAGGCCGCAGGAGCATCGACCGCAGCCTTTACATGGACGGCAGCCGGGACGTGATCAGCGGGGAGAAGCTGCTGGAACGGGGCAAGCTCATCGCTATCCGGCCCCACACCCGCTTCATCGCCTTCCCGGAACACAGCCACGACTTCGTGGAGATGGTATACATGTGCGCGGGGGAGACCCACCACATGGTAAACGGCAAGCCCCTCACCCTGCGGCAGGGGGAGCTTCTGATGCTGGGGCAGAATGCCCGGCAGTCTATCGAGCCCGCGGGGGAGCGGGATCTCGCGGTGAACATTATCGTGCGCCCGGCCTTTTTCTCCGGCACCCTGCCCTTTCTGGGGGAGGAGGAGACGCCCCTGCGCAGCTTCATCGTCAGCTGCCTCACCGGAAAAAACGAGGCGGGCTATCTGCTCTTTCACGTTTCGGAGATCCTGCCCATCCAGAACCTGATCGAAAACCTGCTCTACACCATCATGGAGGACACGCCCAATCGCCGTTCCATCCTGCAGATGACCATGGGGCTTCTCTTTGCCCAGCTGATGAACCACACCGATGCCCTGCAATTCGAGACCCAGGAGCAAAACGCCGTGGTCTCCGTGCTGCGCTATATCGAGGAGCATTACCGGGACGGGAGCCTAACCGAGATCGCGGAAGCGCTTCATTACGAGCTGCCCTCTATTTCCCGCCTGATCCGGCAGAAGACCGGAAAGAATTACACCGAGCTCCTGCAGGAAAAACGCCTGAGTCAGGCGGCCTGGCTCCTGCGCAACACCGATAAGAAGGTGGAGGAGATCGCAAACGCCGTGGGCTATGAAAATCTCAGCTATTTCCACCGGCTTTTCGCCGGACACTTCGGCCAGTCTCCAAAAAAATACAGGGATTGCAAATAAGGACAGTTTTTTGGAAAAGTCACGACCTGCAAAATCCCCCTTTTCTCCTGTATAGTAGAATGCAGAAGGAAAGGGGGATTTTTGTGAGCTGCTATCTTGCAATCGACATCGGCGCCTCCTCCGGCCGGCACATCGTGGGCTGGCAGGCAGAAGGCAAGCTGCAGACCGAGGAGGTCTATCGTTTCCCCAACGGCGTCACCGAAAAGGACGGACACCTGACCTGGGACATTGACGCCCTGGTCTTCCACGTGAAGGCGGGCATCGAAAAGGCGCGGGAGCGCTTCGGCAAAATCGAAAGCCTCTCTGTTGACACCTGGGGTGTGGACTATGTGCTGCTCAAGGGCGACGAGGAAGTGCGCCCCTGCTACGCCTATCGGGACAGCCGCACCGAGGCGGTGATCCCCCAGGTCCATGAAAAGATCAGCTTTACCCGGCTCTACCGGCACACCGGCATCCAGTTCCAGCCCTTCAACACCGTCTATCAGCTCTATGCGGATAAGCTGGCGGGTCGGCTGGAGGGAGTCACGGACTTTCTCATGATCCCGGAGTATCTGATGTACAAGCTCTGCGGCGTGAAGTCCCACGAGTACACCAACGCCACCACCGGCGGCATGGTCTCCGCCGAGACCGGGGAGTTTGACCCGGCCATCCTGGAGGCGCTGGACCTGCCCCGGCATCTCTTCCACAAGCTGCAGCAGCCCGGCACCGTCATCGGCGAATATGAAGGCATCCAGGTCGTCCTCTGCGCCACCCATGACACCGGCTCCGCCGTGGAGGGCATCGGCATGGAAGAGGACGCACCCTACATCTCTTCCGGCACCTGGAGCCTGCTGGGTGTGAAGACCCCCAGGCCCATCACCAACGAGGCTTCCGAGCTTGCCAACTGGTCCAACGAGGGCGGCGTGGGCTACAACCGCTATCAGAAGAACATCATGGGCATGTGGCTTGTAAACCGCCTGCGGGACGAGCTCTGCCCTGGCAAGCCCTTCGGCGAGATCGTGGCGGAAGCGGAAGCGAGCCGCTTTGAGGAGACGGTGGACGCCAACGCCTCCATCTTCCTGGCTCCCGAGAGCATGAAGGCCGCCTTTGACAAGGCCCTCAGCATGCAGCCCCAGTCTGTGGGCGATTATTTCCGCTGCGCCTACCGGAGCCTGGCCCTCTCTTACATGAACGCCATCCAGGAGCTGCAGCACAACACCGGCAAACACTATGACAGCATCTACATCGTGGGCGGCGGCGCAAAGAACGGCTTCCTCAATGCCCTCACGGAAAAGGCCAGCGGCAAGAAGGTCATTGCCCTTCCCATCGAGGCCACGGCCATCGGAAATCTGAGAATTCAAATGCGCCTCCCTCGCTGAGGGAGGTGGCATCCGGCGTCCCCCGCAAGCCGGATGACGGAAGGAGTTTGCCCGATCCACCGCATGGGCAGGGATCCAGCAGCTCCCTCAGTCATGTCGCTTGCGTGAGACGCGCCATGACAGCTCCCTCAAAGAGGGAGCCTATAAGGAAAGGAATATCCCCCAGTCGGCTTTGCCGACAGCCCCCTTTAGGCAAGGGGGCCAACGTAGAAAGGAGATTGGAAATGTTAGTCAACACCAAAGCACGCATCGGCGTATTCTCCATCGCGCTGGGCGCCTATCTGCCCCAGTTCCCCAGCCTGGTCCCCGAATTCGAGGCCCAGTACGCGGATTTCAAGAAGCGCATCCCCGAGTCCGTCGAGCTCATTGACGGCGGCCTTGTCACCACCAAGGAGAAGGCCATGGAGGCCGGCGACAAGTTCCGCGCCGCCGACGTGGATCTGGTGATCCTGCAGCTGCTGACCTACGCCACCTCCTACAACATGCTGCCCGCCGTGCGGGATCTGGATGTGCCCGTGGTGCTGGTGAACCTGCAGAAGAAGAAAGCCCCCGACTATGCCAATACCGACACCGCCACCTGGCTGGGCGAGCTCTACGCCTGCGGCGCCGTGGGCGAGATGGTGGCCGACCTGGAGCGGGCCGGCAAGCGCCACGCGGTGATCACCGGTGTGGTGGAAGGCGGAGACCCCGAGGTGGACGCCGAGATCGCCGACTGGTGCCGCGCCGCCCAGGTCCGCCGCAGATTCCGGGACACCAACCTGGCCCAGATCGGCCGCCCCTATCCCGGCATGATGGACCTCTACATCGACGAGACCAACCTCTATCACCGCATGTGGCTCTACACCAAGCAGTTTGACTGGGAAAAGATGTGGGCCATTGCCGATAACATCACCGACGAGGACGCTATCCGCCGGAAGGCCCAGGACATTCTGGATACCTTCGACATCGAGGGCGGCGGCACCATCGAGAAGGTCTGGGACATGGCCAAGTACGTGGTGGCCTTCGAGCAGTGGGTCAAGGACGAGAAGCTGGGCTTCGTTGCCAGCCACTATGACGGCTTTGCCCAGGGCGTGGCCGGCAAGCTGGACTCCATGCTGATCCCCGCCTTCTCCATGCTCATCAAGCAGGGCACCGCCTGCGCCGTGGAGGGCGACATCAAGGTCGCCATGGCCATGAGTATTCTCAAGACCATCTCCGGCATGGGCCAGCTCAGCGAAATGTACTCCATCGACTTCCCCGAGGACATCTGCATCATCGGCCACTCCGGCTCCGGCGACGCGGACATCTCCAAGGCCAAGAAGCCCACCATGAAGATCGTCCCCGTCTTCCACGGCAAGACCGGCGGCGGCTACCTGACCCAGTTCTATCCCGCCGAGGGCCCCGTCACCTATCTGGGCATCACCCAGGACCGGGACGGCCACTTCAAGTTCGTGGTGGCCGAGGGCGTGAATGAGCCCGGCCCCATCTTCACCTTTGGCGACACCAACATGCGCACCCGCTTCACCTGCGGCGCCCGGGACTTCTGCAACCGCTGGAGCGAGGCCGGTCCCACCCACCATATGGCCGCCGCATCCGGCCGCTGGATCGACACCATCCTGAAGGTGGCCAAGATCTTCAACGTCCCCGTGGACGTGATTACGAGATAAAAGACGGTCATTGCGAACCAGTGCGTACACTGGTGTGGCAATCCGTTCTATTGGAGTACCCCTCAGTCAACCGCCTTCCGTGAGACGGCGGTTGACAGCTCCCCTTAGTCAGGGGAGCCAAAGATGAAAGGAGATTGAACATGAAAGACATTCTTACCGCTCCCTTTATGGTGGAGATGATCCGCACCACCACGAATATGTACAACCACGGCTGGGACGAGCGCAACGGCGGCAACATTTCCCTGCTGCTGGACGAGGCGGAAGTGAAGGAATACCTGGACACCGACAAGGTCCTGCGTAAGATCCCCACCGGCTTCTCCGCTCCTGAGCTGGAAGGCAAGTACTTCCTGGTCACCGGCACCGGCAAGTACTTCAAGAACGTCCAGTACGCCCCCGACGTGAACCTGGGCCTGGTCCGCCTCACCGACGGCGGCGAGACGGCCGAACTTCTCTGGGGCTACAGTGACGGCGGCAAGTTCACCAGCGAGTTCCCCGCCCACATGATGAGCCATGTGGCCCGCCTGAAGGTGGATCCCATGAACCGGGTCGTCATGCACTGCCATCCCGCAAACCTCCTGGCCATGACCTATGTCCACACCCTGGACGAGCGGGAGTTCACCCGCACCCTGTGGCAGATGTGCACCGAGTGCATCGTGGTCTTCCCCGACGGCGTGAACGTGCTGCCCTGGATGCTCTGCGGCACCAACGAGATCGGTGAAGCCACCGCCGAGAAGATGCTCACCGCCCGCCTGGTGGTCTGGAGCCTCCACGGCATCTACGGCGCCGGCAAGGACCTGGACGAGACCTTCGGCCTCATCGAGACCGCCGAGAAGGCAGCCGAGATCTACATGAAGATCGCCCACCTGCCTCGCGTGAACACCATCACCGACGACATGATGCATCAGCTGGAGGAGCGCTTCTCCGTCAAGGGCCGTGAGGGCTACCTGGACTGAGACGAACGCCCACAATTTGATACAGCACAAAGATCCCCCCGGCGCGAAACGGCGCCGGGGGGATCTCAGACTGCAGACAAACCTTCGCCTATGCGGCCAAGCTTGGACACGCATGGGGGGATTGTGAAGGGGGGAGGGTATGCCCCCCTTCACGTTCAATCCGCGCAAAAATGGGAACTTTTTCGGTAGTTCCCATTTTTGCGTTTCAAGCTGTCGACATTTTGTCGACAGCTTGAGATCCCCCCGGCGCGAAACGGCGCCGGGGGGATCTTTGTGCCTTCCCGACGTCCTCCCTACGGCAGGGCCATGGCCGGAGCCGCCCCAAACCGGGAAAATAGTCCTTGCCTTTTCCCGGCGCATACAGTAGAATCCGGTTATTGTATTCTCTCAGAAAATCTCCGAAAGCCGGCGGCGTACGCGGGCGGAGATGGAAAGAGGAGGAAAAAGTATGCTGATGTTTTTGTTTTTCTTTGCCCTGTGGCTGCTCTTTAACGGGCGGCTCGGCTGGGACATTTTGGGCTTCGGCCTGGTGCTGAGCGCCCTGGTGACCCTCTTTGCGATAAAGGTCTGCGGCTGGTCCGACCGGAAGAGCAGGCGCCTTCTCAAAATCGGCTGGCAGCTTCTCTGCTATGGCGGTTGCCTAGTGGTGGAGATCGTCAAGGCCAATCTCGCCGCGATCCGGGTGATCCTGTCCCCGGGCTGCCGCCTGGTGCGGCCGAGGATCTTCCATTTCGAGAGCCACCTGCACCGGGGCTTTCTGCAGACGATCCTGGCCAATTCCATCACCATCACCCCGGGAACCTACACCCTGGGCATTTATGACAGCACCCTGATGGTCCACGCCCTGAACGGCGACTTTGCCGAGGGTACCCCGGAGAGCGATCTGAACCACAGGCTCATGGCCATGGAGGAGACGCTGCAGGAAAAGGAGGAGAGGGTATGAGCGCTTTTATGGAAAACTACCTGCTCATCGCGCTCTCGGTGCTGGGCGTGCTGGTGCTGCTGAGCCTGCTTTACGCGGTGCTGGGCAAGCGTTTTACCGATAAGATCGTGGCGGCCAACATGATCGGCTCCCTGGGCCTCAACATGATCGTGATCCTGGCGATCTTCATCGGAGCGGACTATATTCTGGATATCGGCCTGGTCTTCGCGCTGCTCGCCTTTCTGATGGTCATCGTGCTCTGCCGCTTCGTGCAGAACCAGGTCCTCGGCAAGCTGCGGGAGAGCGCGGAAAAAACAGAGGAAGAAAAGGAGGGAGAGGCATGATCCTGGAGATCCTGGCGGCAGTGCTGATCGGCCTGGGGCTCATCTGCTGCTGTATCGCCATGTTCGGCGTCTACCGCATGGACTATGTGCTCACCCGCATCCATGCCGCCGCCATCATCGACACCCTGGGCACCCTGCTCATCTTCGCGGGGATGATCCTGCTTCGTGGCCTGGGCTGGGCCAGCGCCAAGATCCTGCTGATCCTGGCCTTCCAGTGGCTCACCAGCCCTGTCTCCACCCACCGCATCAGCAAGGTGGAGATCCTGAGCAATCCCGATTATGACAAGCACTGTGAGGTGGAATGATGGCTGCCATTGAAACACTGCTGCTCCTCGGCCTGATCGTATGCGCCGTGGCGGCAAACTTTACGAGAAATCTTCTGCCCACCATCATCATCTATGCCGCCTTCGGCACCATGCTCAGCGTGATCTGGATCTTGCTGAAGGCGCCGGACCTGGCCATCACAGAGGCCGCCGTGGGCGTCGGGATCGATACGATCCTGTTCCTGCTGGCTCTGCGCAGCATGCATCATCTGGACGGAACGGGGGACGGAAAATGAAAAAACCCCTTTGGTATGAAAAACTGGAGCGCTGGGTGGAGGGGGATAGCCCTGCTCTGCCCGAGCCCCTGGCCCATGTGGAAAATCCGGAGCCTGTGAAAGAAGAGGAAGCCCCTGTGCAGCACGGCCCCTCTCTGCTGCGGAGCGCCGGCGGGACTGCCATGAACCGCCTTACCACCGCCTTCGGCATCCTCTGCTGTGCCATTTTCGCCCTGCTGATGCTCACCACCGTGGCCTATCTGCCCCGCTTCGGCGACGCGGACAACGCCCCGGAAAACGAGACCTCCCGCCGCTATATCGAGCAGGGCCTGGAGGAAGTGGGCGCCACGAACCTGGTCACCAACATCATTCTGGTCTATCGCGGTTTTGATACCTACGGGGAAAGCTGCGTCCTTTTCCTGGGTGCCACGGCGGTGATCATGCTGCTGGAGGCGGACCGGAAGAACACCTCCCAAAAGGATCGGCTGGCGCTGCGGCGCAGCGACGCCCTGGATGAGGAGGAGCGCAATCAGATCCTGGGCCACATCACCACGGTCCTTATGCCGGTGATCTTTCTCTATGGCCTCTATATCCTCTGTAACGGCCATCTTTCCCCCGGCGGCGGCTTTGCCGGCGGCAGCATCCTGGGCGGCGCCCTGATCCTCTGCGAAAACGCTTTCGGGGCCAGACGGGTCCAGAGCTTCTTCAACCACAAGGTCTACCACATCATCAAGGTGGGAGCCCTGATCCTCTACGCCGTTCTGATCTGCTACACCATCTATGTGGGGGCAAACGGCCTGCCCAACCTGATCCCGCTGGGCACACCCGGCAGCATCCTATCCGCGGGCATTATCCTGCCCATCAACGTGGCGGTGGGCCTGGAAGTGGCCTGCACCATGTATGCTTTCTATACTTACTTCGGAAGGGGGGACCTGTGATATGGAGCTGAATGAGATCCTGCGGCATCTGGCGGAAAACCGCTTTGAGACCGCCTCGGTCCTGCTCTTCGTAGTAGGTCTCGCCGGCATGCTCTTCAATCGCAACCTCTTCAAAAAGGTGGTCTCCATGGGCTTTATGGACAGCGCCATCTTCCTCTTCCTCACCAGCGCCGGCTATGTGGAGGGCCGCATCGCCCCCATCATCGCCGATCCCTCGGTGCCCGCCACGGTGGAGGTCTACTCCAACCCCCTGCCCGCGGGACTGGTGCTCACCGGCATCGTGGTGTCCGTCTCCTTCACCGCCTTCGGGCTGGCCCTGACCCAGCGCCTGTATAAGAAGTATCACTCGCTGAACATCGACGAGATCATGATGCAGGCGCGGAAAAGCGAGGACTGAGCCATGCGGATGTTTTATGAGAATTTCCCCTTCTTCTGCGTGTTTCTGGCCCTGCTGAGCGGCATACTCACCACACTGGTGCGGGACGGAAAAAAGGCCCGGGCCGTGACCCTTGCCATGCTGCTCTGCGCCGCGGTGCTGAACGGCGCGGTCTTTCTGGAGACCAGCCTGCGCAATGTGAATTTTACCTATGCCATGGGTGCCTTCCCCGCCCCCTGGGGCAACGAACTCCGGGCCGGCCCGGTGGAGTCCATGCTCTGCACGGTATTCTGCCTCGTCATGCTCTTCTCCCTCATGGGCGGCGGCAAGGATCTGGAGGAGGACATCCTGCCGGAAAAGCAGAACCTCTATTACATCATGATGGATCTGCTGGCGGCCTCCCTCTTCGCCCTGAGCTACACCAACGACATGTTCACCGGCTATGTGTTCATCGAGATCAACACCATCGCCGCCTGCAGCATCGTCATGGCCCGGGACTGCGGCCAGACCATCCTTGCCACCATCCGCTATCTCATCATGAGCCTGGTTGGCAGCGGCGTCTTTCTCTTCGGTGTCTCCATGCTCTATACCATCACCGGACATCTCCTGATGCCCAGCCTCTATCCCGCGGTGACGGCGCTTTTTGATAACGACTCCCTCCACTATCCCCTGGCTGTGCTCTCGGGCATGATGTGCGTGGGCCTCGCTGTTAAAAGCGCGCTCTTTCCCTTCCACACCTGGCTGCCCACCGCCCACGGCAGTGCCACCACAGCCTCCTCCGCGGTGCTCTCCGGCGTGGTGCTGAAGGGCTATATCATCCTGCTCATCAAGATCATGTGCCGGGTCTTCACCCCGGAGGAGATCGGCTCTCTGGGCGTCGGCTCCGTGCTTTTCGTGCTGGGCGCCTGCGCCATGATCTACGGCTCCGTCTGGGCCGTGCGGGAGACCCATGCCAAGCGCATGATCGCCTATTCCTCCGTAGCCCAGGTGGGCTATATCTATCTGGGCCTGGGCCTCTGCACCCCGGCGGGCATCACCGCCGCCATCTTCCAGATCGTGGCCCACGCCTTTACCAAGCCCCTGCTCTTTATTGCCACCGGCGGCCTGATCCGCGCCTCCGGCCACCAGAAGAAGCTCTATTACCTCCGCGGCGCCGCCTGGCGCAATGTGGCGGCGGGCCTGGGCTTCACAGTGGGCGGCCTCTCCATGGTGGGTCTGCCCCTGCTGGCGGGCTTCGTGACCAAGCTGGTCCTGGGCCAGGCGGCCCTGGCGGAGGAGATCCCCCAGTGGCAGATGATCACGGCCCTGGCGGCCATCGCGGTGTCCAGCCTCCTGAACGCCTGGTACTATCTGCCGGTGATCCTGCAGATCTGGAAGAAGGAGCCGGAGCCCCGGGGACCCGAGGGCGAAGTCTATGACGAACACAAAGAGAATCCCGGCCTGTCCTTCCGGACGGCGGTCCTCTGTATGAGCATCGTGGTGGTCCTGCTGGGCTGCCTGGCCAGGCCCTTCGTGCAGCTCATTGCACGGGGCGTGGCGCTGCTCTGAAAGGAGGGGAGAAGATGACTGCATTGTATCTGCTGCTGCCCCTTCTGCTGCCGGTGCCGGTGGCGTTCCTTGCCAAACGCAAGGCGGAAAAACGCAGCTTGATCACCCTGATGGCGGTGGAGCTGGCACTGGTGCTGCTGGGCCTTCTCTGCCGGGGCGAGTGCGCCCTGCCCTTCCTGCCGGGCATGCCGATCCTGCTTCGCCTGGACGCGGTGGGAAAAATCTTTTCCGTGCTCTTTGCTGCCATGTTTCTTCTGGCGGGGATCTTCGGCTTTGAGTATCTTCACGAAAAGCCGGAGCGCTACTATCTTTTCTATCTCCTGACCCTCAGCGCCATGCTGGGCCTCTGCTATGCGGGAAACCTGCTGACTTTTTACCTCTTTTACGAGGCCATGACGCTTCTCAGCTTCCCGCTGGTCCTGCACGAGCAGACGGAGGCCTCCCGGAGAGCTGCCATGAAGTACCTGGGCTACTCCCTCTTCGGCGCGGCCCTGGCCCTCTTCGGCTTCTTTGTGATCTATCCCGCCACCGGCGGCGCTGCCTTTGTTCCCGGCGGTGCGCTGCAGGGAACAGCTGCCCCGCTGCTGCTGGCGGCTGCCATGGCCATGATCGTGGGCTTTGGCGGCAAGGCCGGTATGATGCCTTTGCACGACTGGCTGCCCACCGCCCACCCGGAGGCTCCTGCACCCGCCTCGGCGGTCCTCTCCGGCGTCATCACCAAGGGCGGCGTTCTGGGAATCCTGCGCACCATCTTTTACCTTTACGGCGCCGACGCCCTGCGGGGGACCTGGGTCCAATGGGCGGGGCTGGTCCTGGCCCTTTCCACGGTGTTCACGGGCAGTATGCTGGCCTATAAGGAAAAAGTGCTGAAAAAGCGCCTGGCCTACTCCACCGTTTCCCAGGTGAGTTATGTGCTCTTCGGTCTCTTCCTCCTGAACGGAGCGGGCTTTGCCGGGGCCATCCTCCAGGCGGTGTTTCACTCGGTAGCCAAGGTGTGCCTCTTCCTCTGCGCCGGCGCCTTCATCTGCAAGACCGGCAAGACCCGGGTGGAGCAGCTCTATGGCATCGGCCGCTCCATGCCCCTGCCCCTCTTCTGCTTTGCGGTGACGGGGCTTTCCCTCATCGGCATCCCGCCCTTTGCGGGCTTTGTGTCCAAGTGGTATCTGGCGGAGGGGAGCTTCGCAGCCTTCCCGGAGCTGGGCTGGATCGGCGCGGCGGTGCTGCTCGTATCTGCCCTGCTCACGGCGGGCTATCTGCTTCCCGTTGTCAGCAAGGGCTTTTTCCCGGGGGAGGATTTCCCCTATGAACCCATCCGCTGCGGCCTCTGCATCAGGCTTCCGCTGATCGGCCTGGCCTGCGCTGCGCTGCTGCTGGGGCTCTTCCCCACGCAGCTGCTGGGCTGGCTCTCCGGCCTCGCCGCCGGGATCCTGTGAAGGGAGGGAGAGTGAAATGAATATCCTGATCTCGATTCTGATCCTCCTGCCCCTTCTGGGCGGCCTGGGGCTTTTGATCCGCCCCATTTCCAAAACCCACAGCCGCAATGTCTATGTGCTCTGCCTCTGCTCGCTTACCTCGCTGCTTGCCATCGCGCTGCTGGTGCTCCGGCGTCTCACCGGGGCGGAGACCTGGTTTCTCATCGCCCCCATCTTCGGGGAAAACTTCTCCCTGGCCCTGCGCCTGGACGGCCTAGGCGCCGTGTTTGTGGCCATTGTGGCTGTCCTCTGGCCGGTGACGGATCTTTACGCCTTCGAGTACATGCAGCACGACCACGCCCAGAACCGCTTTTTCGCCTTCTTCACCATGACCTACGGGGTGGTGCTGGGCATTGCCTTAGCGGCCAATCTCTTCACCCTCTATCTCTTCTATGAGCTGCTGACCCTCTGCACCCTGCCCCTGGTCATGCACGAGATGGACGGCGTGGCCAAGGCCGCGGGTCTCAAATACCTGCTCTATTCCATGAGCGGCGCGGCCCTGGCCTTCGTGAGCATGATGGTGCTCTCCAGCTACGGCAGCCTGGCCTTTCAAAGCGGCGGCGGGCTGGACCGGAGCCTGGCCGCGGGGCACGAGACGCTGCTCTATGCGGGTTTTCTGCTGGGCTTCTTCGGCTTTGGCGTGAAGGCCGCGGTCTTTCCCTTCCACGGCTGGCTGCCCTCCGCGGGCGTGGCGCCAACCCCGGTCACGGCCCTGCTGCACGCGGTGGCGGTGGTGAACGCGGGCATCTTCGCCATCCTGCGCCTGCTCTACTTCGGCTACGGCGCGAGCTTCCTCGCCGGGAGCTTTGCCCAGAATGTGATGCTGGCCATCACCTCCTTTACCATCGTCTATGGCTCGGCCATGGCCCTGCGCATGCAGCATCTGAAGCGCCGCCTGGCTTATTCCACGGTGTCCAATCTCAGCTACATGCTGCTGGGCGCGGCCCTCTGCAGCGGGGCTGGCCTCACCGCGGCGATCCTCCACATGATCGCCCACAGCGCCCTCAAGATCGCCCTCTTCTTCTGCGCAGGCGCTCTGCTCTGCCGGACGGAGGAGCTTCCCCAGGGCGTGCAGGAATACGTCTTCCAGTACACGGGCTACGGCAAAAAGACGCCCACCATCTTCACAGTGTTCACAGTGGCCTCTCTGGGCCTCATTGGCGTGCCGCCTCTCTGCGGCTTTGCCTCCAAATGGGCTATCGCGGAAGCGGCAGTGGGGCAGGGGTCCGCTCTGGCCATCCTGGGCTGTGCGGCTCTCGCCATCTCCGCCTTCCTCACCGGCATGTATCTCCTGGGCCCGGTGCAGGAGGCCTGCTTCCCGCCCCGGGACTTTGACGCCAGCGCTCTGTCGGAGCTGACGGATCCCGGCAAACGCATGTCCGGCGCCCTCTGGATCTGCATGGCCCTGGGCCTTGTGCTGATCCTTTTCATGCCGCTGCTGCAGACTGTCCTCGGCGCCTTCGCCGCGGGACTGATGTGAAAGGGGGATAGAACACATGAATCTTTCTTCCATCCTCCTGCCGGTGCTGGTGCTGCTGCCAGTGCTGGGGGGCCTCGTCTGCTGGTTTGCGGGAAAGAGGCTCCGCGCCCTCACCAGCTGGGTCGTCCCCACCATCGAGCTGCTTCTGGTGATCCTGCTGGCGGCCCTGGGCTTTGCCGCGCCCATCCGCTTTGACTTTCCCGGCGTCTGCGGCCTGGGCCTGGGCTTCACCCTGGACGGCCTGCGCTGGATCCTCTGCCTGATGGGCTCCGTCCTCTGGTTCGGCAGCGCGGTCTTCGGCCAGGAGTACCTGGCCCATGCCGAGCACAAGAGCCGCTACTACCTCTATTACCTCATCACCGAGGGCGCCACCCTTGGCGTGTTCCTGGCGGCGGATCTCTACACGCTGCTGGTCTGCTTTGAGGTCATGAGCGTGGCTTCCTGGACCCTGGTTGCCCACGAGGAGACCCCCGGCGCCATGAAGGCGGCGGACAGCTACCTGGCCTTCGCCGTCATCGGCGGCCTTGTCACCCTGATGGGCCTCTTTATGCTGCAGGACATGTTCGGCACGGTGGACATTGCCCGCCTGCAGGCGCTGGCCCCCGGCTATGAAAACCGGACCCGGCTCTATGTGGCCGGCGCCCTCACCTCCTTTGGCTTCTGCGCCAAGTGCGGCATGTGGCCCCTGCACACCTGGCTGCCTGCGGCCCATCCCGTGGCCCCCGCCACCGCCTCGGCCCTGCTCTCCGGCATCATCACCAAGGCGGGCATCTTCGGCATCCTGGTCCTCTCCGCCAAGGTCTTTCTCCATGACGCGGCCTGGGGCAATGTGATGCTGGCCTTTGCCATGATCACCATGTTCACCGGCGCGGTGCTGGGCGTGTTCAGCACCAACCTGAAGCGGACCCTGGCCTGCTCCTCCATGAGCCAGATCGGCTTCATCCTCACCGGCGTTGCCATGAGCGAGCTGCTGGGGGAGGAGAGCGCCGGGGCCGTCCACGGTCTGACCCTGCACATGCTGAACCACTCTCTCTTCAAGCTCACCCTCTTCCTGGCAGCCGGCGCGGTGTTCATGAACCTGCACGAGCTGGAGCTCAACCGCATCCGGGGCTTCGGCCGGGGCAAGCCCATCCTGATCGTCTCCCTGCTCATGGGCCTCTGGGGCCTGGCAGGGATCCCCGGCGGCAGCGGCTACATCTCCAAAACCCTGCTGCACGAGAGCATCGTGGAGTATATCGAGATCCTGGAGGAGAGCGGAAGAGCCTTCGGCGCCTATCGGGCGGCGGAGTGGATCTTCCTCGTCTCCGGCGGCCTGACCCTTGCCTATATGCTCAAGCTCTTCATCGCCCTCTGCGTGGAGAAAAACGCCGATCCCAGGCGGCAGAAGGAATTTGACTCGATGAACGGCCACTGGTGCACCCGGGTTTCCGGCGCGGTGCTGCTTTGCTGCGCCCTGCTGATCCCGGCGCTGGGCTGCACGGTCTATGTCTCCATGGACCGGATCGCCGCCCTGGCGGAGCCCTTCTTCCATGTGGAGGAGAGTGCCCATGTGGACTATTTCACCCTCGGCAATCTCAAGGGCGGGGCCATCTCCATCGGCATCGGGCTTGCGGTGTATCTGCTCTTCGTGCGCCCCGTGCTGATGCGCAAGGGCGAATATCTGGATCGCTGGCCCGCCTTCCTGAACCTGGAGGACGGCCTCTACCGCCCGCTGCTGCTGAAGGTGCTGCCCTTCCTGGGCACACTGGCCGCCCGCACCGTGGGCACCCTGCTGGAAGTGCTCCGCAAGGGCTGCTGTGTGCTGCTCTATCAGAACAACCATAACGGCTATGTTCACCCCAGGGAGAACGAGCGCTTCACAGTGTATGAGCAGCTGCCCGAGGGCACCCGGGGCTACGGCGCCAGTTTGAACTTCAGCCTGCTGATGTTCAGCATGGGCCTTGTCATCATCCTTGTGTTCCTCTTCCTGCAGTAAAAAGAAAGCTTCCCATCCTATACGGAGGGAAGCTTTTTTCTTGACGGGGATGGGCCCGGCGGATAAAATGAAACGGAAAAACCAACATAAGAGGGGGAGACACGCATGAAGACACTGTTCAAAAACGGCTGCATCTATGACGGCAGCGGCGCAAAGCCCACAGTGGGCGATGTTCTCATTGAGGACGACCGCATCCTGCAGGTGGGAGGCACCATCGACGCGGAGGCGGATGAGATCGTGGATCTCACCGGGCTGCAGATCTGCCCGGGGCTCATCGACGCCCACTCCCACAACGACTTTTTCTATGACCGGGAGGACGCGGAAAAGTACTATAAGCCCTTTATCCAGCAGGGCATCACCACCCAGATCACCGGCAACTGCAGCTTTTCTCCCTTCGGCGCGGAACCGGACACCCCCTATCGGGACAAGATGGGCGGCGGCCTCTTCGATACCCTCCATCCCGGCAGCTTTGCGGACTTCAAAAAGCGGGCGGCGGGGCGGCTCTATGTGAATCTGGTGCCCCTCATCGGCCAGGGCTCCGTCCGGGCGGGCATTGCGGGCTATGACCCCGCGCCCTTCACCCCGGAACAGATCGAAAAGGAGCTCTCCTTCGTGCGGGAGGCCATGGAGGGCGGCGCTTTCGGCGGCTCCTTCGGCTTCATGTACGAGCCGGACCGATATGCCAAAATGGACGAGATCCTGGCCTTCGCCAAGGAGATCGCCAAATATGACGGCATCGTCACCATCCATCCCCGGGCCTGCTCCATCGTCAGCGCGGATTACCCGCTGCTTACCAAAAAGTCCCACCTGGAGCTGGGCCTGGACGAGGCGGTGGAGATCATGGAAAAGTCCGGCTGCAAGCTGGAGTACAGCCACCTGATCTTTACCGGCGAGCGCAGCTGGAAGCTGCTGGACAAGATGCTTGCCACCTTCAAGCGGGAAAAGGCAAAGGGCTATCCCATTGCCTATGACAACTACGCCTTCCACTACGGCGCCTCGGTGATCACCGTGGTCTTCCCGGAGTGGTACGCCCAGCTCAGCCCGGAGGAGACGAAAAAGCCGCTGAACCGTCTGAAGCTGCAGCTCACCATCCTCATGTACCGCAAGGTCCTGGGCATCGACTGGGACGATATGGTGGTGGCCTATATCTCTGACGAGCACCCGGAGTACGAGGGCAAGACCATCCCCCAGGCCGCGGCGGAGGAGGGCCTCTCCAATCTGGACATGTATCTGAAGCTGGTGGACCTTTCCCACCGGGCGGGCAGCATCTATTTGGGCAAATACTATAACGATGAGATCGTCCGCCGCCTGATGGAGAACGAGATGTCCGTCTTCATGACCGACGCCTGGGTGGAGGAGAAGGGCCTGCAGAACATCGCCGCCTTCCAGACCTTCCCCCAGTTCTTCCTGCTGGGCAAACGCTGGGGCATCCCCATGGAGACCATCGTCCGCAAGATGACCGGCGCCACCGCCGACCGCTACGGCATCCCGGAGCGGGGCTATCTGCGGCCCGGCTGCAAGGCGGATCTCACCGTGCTGAACTTCGACGAGCTGCAGGTGGACGAGAGCAAACCCGATTTCTGCCCCCGTGGCATCCGCCACGTGTACGTAAACGGCCAGCCCGTGCTCTTTGATGGGGAGTACCGGGGCGGCACCGCCGGTGAAGTGGTGCTGAAGCGCTGATTTTTGCAAAGAAACTGAAAAAACTTCTTGACAAATTCCGATAGATTGAGTACAAACTAATTGTAAAAAACACTAAGGAGGTTTTCTCATGTCTCTCTATGATTATTCTGTCAAGGATCGCACCGGCAATGAAGTTTCTCTGGACCAGTATAAGGACAAGGTCGTTCTGGTGGTGAACACCGCCACCGGCTGCGGCTTCACTCCCCAGTACAAGGAGCTGGAGGAGATGTACGAGAAGTACCATGACCAGGGCTTGGAGATCCTGGACATCCCCTGCAACCAGTTCGCAGGCCAGACCCCCGGCACCGATGAGGAGATCCACGAGTTCTGCACCCTGCGCTACAACACCCAGTTCCCCCAGATGAAGAAGTCCGAGGTCAACGGCGAGAACGAGCTGCCCCTCTACACCTGGCTCAAGAGCCAGAAGGGCTTTGAGGGCTTCGGCCACGGCCCCATGGCCCTGGCCATGAGCGCCATGCTCAAGAAGATCGACAAGGACTACAAGAACAATCCCGACATCAAGTGGAACTTCACCAAGTTCCTGGTGGGCCGGGACGGCGAAGTGGTGGAGCGCTTTGAGCCCACCGAGAGCATGAAGAAGGTGGAAGAGGCCACTGCCAAGCAGCTCTGAGCCTGTGCCCGCTGCCTGGAGGACCCTTGCACCGTCCCGCTGTAAGGACGGATCTCATCCGCCCGTGCGGTAAATTGGAAATGCAATAAAAAGGTTCGGCAAATTCGTACAGGCTGGGAATTTGCCGAACATTTTTGATGAAAAAAGGACGCGGCTGCCGGGCGGCCGCAAGGGCCGTCCCTACGGCTGCCTGCATTTCATTCCCTCCGTAGGGACGAGCATCGCTCGTCCGCCATATTTCAGACAGATGCGTTCGTCTTCCGCCCATACGGGCGGAGCGATCTGGGGATCGCTCCTCAGACTGTCAAAAAACCTCGCCGAGATGTCAGATCATAGAGCAGCGAGGGAGCTCGAGGGGGCAAGGCCCGCCTCGAATACAATAACCCGCCGCCTCGAAAAGCCTTGTAAAACAAGGCTTTTCGAGATTAGCATTTTGTGTTCGGCCAAAATGCTCGGCGGGGAAGCGCAGTCAAAAAAGTCCTGTTCAGGGACTTTTTTGACAAGCTGCGGAGCGATCTGGGGATCGCTCCTTACGCGCGGGATCGTTTTCCCCTTGGCCGTCCCGCCCCTGCGGCGAAGGTGGGAAGGACGCGCAAGGGGCGGAGAACAAAAAAGAAGCTGCCGGAGCAGCTTCTTTTTTTGTTGTGTTTTTTGGATCAGATGGCCAGGAAGAACTTCACCAGGAAGATCAGGCTCAGCACGTAGGTCAGGACGGAAACGTCCTTGGCCTTGCCGGTGACGAGCTTGATGACGGTGAAGCAGATCAGGGCCAGGCCGATGCCGTGGCCGATGGAGCCGGAGATGGGCATGCCGATGAGCATGACGGCGACGGGCAGCATCTGGGTGATGTCCTCAAAGTCGATCTGCTTCAGGTTGGAGAGCATCAGGATACCAACATAAATCAGAGCGGAGGAGGTGGCAGCGGCGGGGATGATGGCGGCGATGGGGGCGATGAACATGCACAGCAGGAACAGGATGCCGGCAGTCAGGGCAGTCAGACCGGTGCGGCCGCCGGCTTCCACGCCGGAGGCGGATTCCACGAAGGTGGTAACGGTGGAGGTACCGGTGAGGGAGCCGGCCACGGTGCCGATGGCGTCGGACAGGAGGGCTTCCTTCATCTGAGGCATGTTGCCGTCCTTGTCCAGCATCTTGGCACGGGAGGCGGTGCCCACCAGGGTGCCGATGGTATCGAACATGTCGATGATGCAGAAGGTGATGACCAGGGTGATGATGGTGAACCAGCCGATGTTGGCGATGCCGGCGAAGTTCAGCTTGAAGAGGGTGGTCTCGGCCATGTCGGCGAAGGGGGGCACGAAGGAAGCGGTCTTCAGGCTCTCAAAGGGATTGGCGTGCAGGAAGATCGCCTGGCCGGCCCAGTGCAGCACGGAGGCGGCCAGCATGCCGTAGAGCACGGAGCCCTTGACCTTCTTGCTGTTGAGGGCGACGATGACGAACAGACCGAAGAACATGGTGACGACGGCCAGGATCATCTGGGGGTACACGGAACCCATGGTCTCCTTGGCGTAGGAGGCGGTCAGGGCGCCGAAGAAGTCACGCATGGCGAAGAAGGGGCCGCCGTTCTCGCCGTAGAGGGAGACGTTGGAGCCAAGGCCGATGTTCATCAGCATCAGGCCGATGGCGGGGCCGATGCCCAGGCGAACGCCGAGGGGGATGGCTTCCACGATCTTCTCGCGGACATTGAAGATGGACAGGACGATGAACACGACGCCTTCGATGAAGATGATGACCAGAGCGGTCTGGAAGGCCTCGGTGTAGCTCATCTCCGCACCGCGCAGGGCGGCCAGGGAGACGATGTTGGCGACGACTACGGCAAAGAAGCTGTTCAGGCCCATGCCGGGTGCCATGCAGAAGGGCTTGTTGGCCAGGAAGGCCATGCAGATGGTACCGATGGCGGAAGCGATGCAGGTGGCGAGGAACACGCCGTTCCACAGGGGGCTGCCCACGGCAAAGTTGGTGAGCAGGTTGGGGTTCAGGGCGATGATGTAGGCCATGGTCATGAAGGTGGTCAGGCCTGCGATGATCTCCGTGCGAACGTTGGTGCCGTTCTTTTTCAGCTGAAAGATCTTCTCCATTTTTTCCTCCTAAGAAAT
>CAMOXK010000008.1 GCA_946629065.1 uncultured Clostridia bacterium | reverse complement strand
GGTAGTTCCCATTTTTGCGTTTCAAGCTGTCGACACTTTGTCGACAGCTTGAAACGCGGGAGAGTTTTCCTCTCCCGCGTTTTTACAGCTTTCATTTCTGTTTCGGTCAGGCCCTCACTTCAATGATACTGAGCTGAGATGCCTCGTATTCAGTCTCCCGACACACGACTTCTGTGATCCTTGCAACAGACTCCTCGCTCAAGCCCTCAGCTGGCGCAGGCACTGCCACCGTAACACTGCCGCTGCCGATGTACACCACGCAGTCGGCAAAGCCCTTGGCCAACAGCAGATTTTCCATCTGGCTCTCCTTCATGGAGCTGGCTGCCATCACACTGATGGCGTTCATGGCGCCGTCAATCGTCTCCTGTGAAGCTGTTTCCGAGGTGGCAGCAGCCTGCAGCAGCTCCAGTGCTTCATCCCGGGAAGTCTGCCTGGTAAGTCTCGCCTCGGCAAAATAGGCGGTGGCGCCAGCCGCCACAGTCTGATTGTAGGCTGCTTCCGCGCTGCTGCGCGCCTCATCCATGGCCTGCACCATTTCCGCGTCAGGCTTTCCCCAGCGCTGGTTATAGGACCAGTTGAGTGTTACCGCCGCGCAGACAAAGAGCAGCACGGCAACCATGGTGATGTTCCGTTTCCTGTTTTTCATAAAAGACATTCCTCCCTAAGTTTCATCCGCCAATTTCAGAACTGTGATCCGATCTGAACCGAAACCAGTATATGAGCTGATGGCCCGAATAATATCCAGTTTTACCTGCGGATCCTCCGCACCGGAGCAGACCACGACCACACCCTGTTCGGAGATCAGGACTATCGCGCGGCCAACCCCCCTGGTATTGCTCAAGATCTCCTGCATGCGCTCTCCCGGATCCTCCGGCAAAGCTGTATCCCGGGAGCCGGAAGGCAGGAGCATCAGGAAAAGACCGATCACCAGGATCAGAAGAGGCAGTCTGAGTTTTTGGAAATATAAAGCGAATTTGGCTTTAAGCTCCATCTGTTCTCCATTTCTGTCTGCTCACAGGGATCCCGAGCTCCGTCTCCAAAACGGATGAAAACAGGGCTCTTTCCCCCTCGCTCGCTTTACTGAAGATTACTGCACTGTGCGGGACCCAGATTCCTTCCATGCTCCACTGTACCGCCACTGATGCATCCTCCAGGTCGATCTGCATTTGCCTGGCTTTGTTCAAAATATATGTCCTGCACTTATCTTCTATGACGGTGCGCTGCAGCTCGTCTTCCAGTCTCTCCGCATCCTGCAGAAAACCTTCCTCCCGGCGACGGAGCTGAGCGGCCTCCCTGGCCCAGATTTCCCAGTCCGGTTCCCTGAATGAGCGAAAAAGAGAGAAAAGCAGCACAACCGAGCACACAAAACTCATCACACGTTTTTCTCTCCCCTCCGGCGTCAGATTCATCGCCAGTGCGCAGAAAACAGAGAGTACACATAACAGTCTGACGGTATTTTCCATATCATGCAACCATCCTGATCCCGGACATGAAGGAATAAAACAGCATAACGCCGTAACAGCCTACCAGTCCCAACAGCATGCCCATCGCATCTCCTGCAGCGGAAAGGAGCCGGGCGTAAGCATCACAGCAGCCCATCTCGGAAAGGACAGCTGCCCCTTTGAGCAGCAGCATCTTGGCAAGGAGCAGCCCAAAGGGCGCGGCGCAGATGGCGCAAACCGCGATCAGACAAAAGACGCCGGCGGAGTTTTTGATTACAGACGCTGCCGCCAACATCGTAGAGGCAGAGTCGGAAAGGATACCGCCAACCACCGGCAGCAACGTGGAGATCGCCGATTTTGCCGCCTTCACTGCGACAGCGTCCGCGCTGCCGGATATGACCCCGGACAGGCTGATGTAGGTACAAAAACCGCCTGTAAAGAGCGTCATAGAAGTGACGATGCACCACTTTAACAGTCTTTCCGCTGCATTCAGCAAAGCATTCTCCGCAAGGCTCAGGGTGATTCCGACAGAAAGGTAGACCGAAATCAGCGGCAGAAGGATCCGCTGGGAAAGCTCCATAAACAGATTCGATGCAAAGCATATAGACGCGTACTTCACCGAGGCGGAAACGCCGGCGCCGCAGGAGGCGACAGCCAGATAGAAGGCCGGGAACGCTGCCTTCCCGTAATCGGATAGGCGATACAGTGTCTCCCGGGCCTCCGGGATCACGCTTTCTGCGGTGCCGGCAAGAAGCAGGGCTGCCATGCAGCAGGCAGCCATCTCAGCAAAGTTTTTTTCACTTCGACCAGGCGAGAGAATCACAGTCATGCTGCATAGCGCTGCGATCAACACCAGCTTCCAGGCAAAGCCAAGCTCTTTTTTTGCTGTGCTCAGCAGCGCGTCCATAAATCGATCCCGGATACGGGCAAGGGCAGCTGCGGCGTCATAGCTCCCGTCCAGACTCAGTTCCCCGCTGACACCTCTTTCCTCTTCTGACAGTGCGCTCTCCACTCGCACGATCTCCGTTCGACGAGCTGTCTCTTCCCCGATTTCGGCTTGTCCGCGCAGGCAGGGAGAAGACAGCATCAGCACCAAGCACAAAAGCGCGCGCCTCATCCGACCCCTCCCACTGTTTTCAAAATACTGATGAGCAGCGGCATCACCACTCCCAGTGAGCAGACCGCTCCTGCAAATTCCACAGCGGAAGCAGCCGCGTTCTGCGATGCGTCGCGGCAGCTCTCCGAGGCAAATCGGCTCACAATGGAGATGGCAAGACATTTGAGGATCGGTGTGAGTAGCCCTTCCGCTTCGCCGCCAAAGCTCTGCCGAACCAGCTTTCTCAGGGAAGAAAAGCCGTCCAGGATCCCCAGGGACGCCGCAAGGATCCCAACCGCGCAGACCGTCCCCAGTACCAGCGCCCCTTCCGGATTGTGGCGTTTCATCAGCAAGGCAAGAACAGCTGAGAGAACCGCCGCCGAAGCCGCTTTCATCACAAGCTCCATCTTACAGATCAAACAGCGTTTTGATCAGCGTAAAGAGTTCGCTGATTTTTCTCACGACCATCATGAGGACCACAACAAGCGCCGTGATGGTTGTCATCAAGGCCTGCTCGTCCCGACCCGAGCGCTGCAGCAGGATATTCAGCACCGCAACCAGGATCCCCACCGCGGCGATTTTAAAAATCAGATCAACATCCATGATTCCCTTTCATACGCCCCCGACAGAAAGCTCTCTTGGCAATTCCTTCCGGAAGGACTGATACTACTTTCAAATAGAAATCTTTAAAGTCTTGTGGCCAGAATTGTGCCATACTTCGTTGAAGCCCTTGAACATATATCTCCATTATGCTCTGCGGCCTTCGCCTCGTCTGGCGCAATTCTGTCTCGCAATCCTTTTTAAAGCTTCTTATTTGAAAGTAGTATGACAGCTTTCTATTCCGGGATCGTATCAGTATAACAGGATCACAAGCAGGGCGGTGAAGCAGAAGCTCAAACCAAGTGCGACCCTTCTTTCCGCAGGATAGGCGTTCTTTTGCCGACGCCATTGTTCTTTCAGATACAAGGCGCAGGCATCCAGGGAACGCAGCTGTACCTCCAAATCAAATCTTCCCAGCTCCGCGCCGAGCTTCCGGATCTCGGAAGCAGGCTCTGCCGCAAGCCAGGAGCAGGTTTCTGCCAGGGCCTTGTCCCATATCTCGCCAAAGGAGCGTTCTCCCAGCTCGTCCAGGCCGGAGGATACCGCGGAAAGCAGTTCCTTTCCCATCCCCTTCGTGTGAGCATTCGCTCTTTCGATCCCCAAGGCCAGGGGAACAGCTTCGGAGGAAAGCTCACCCCGCAGCAGTTCCAATGCCGCGGCAAGAGACCAATAGTCATCCCTCCGTTTTTTCTTATCCAGAAGAAGCAGGATCCCCCCAAGGATACCTGCAGTCAAAATTAAGATCGCCCCCAGCAGCTTCATGTACTGAATTGCTCCAATCGATACTGCCTTCCGTGTTTATCAGCCCGCACAAGCAGCAAGCGGGAAAAGACCGCTCGATCCAGCAATTGTCGATACGCTTCTCTTTTCCACAAATCCTCTTTGCCGCCCGCATGGGCGCTTGCCAGAATACCAACGCCGCAGCCGCAGATTTCTGCGATCGCCTCCGCATCCTCCGCCCGGGTGATCTCATCCATGGCGATGATCGTGGGGTTCATCCCGCGAAGCAGCATAAGGGCCGCTTTTTGTTTGGGGATGCCCATGAGAATGTCAGTGCAGCGTCCAAGATCAAAAGCCTGTCCTTCATCGTCACAGGCGGAAAGCTCATTTCGCTCATCCGCCACGCCTACCCGGTAACCCTTGTCGGAGAATCTGCGGATCATCTCCCGCAGGACCGTCGTCTTCCCGGATCCGGGCGGACCGAGTACCAGGGTATTCTGATATCCCTCGCGCATAAGGGAATCTATTTGCTCCCGGCAAATGTTTCGACATTCCCGTGGAACGCGTATGGCAAGAGAACTTACATGGCGAAACACGCAGCTCTCCCCTTCTTTCATGGCTGCTGTTCCGCAGACGCCGACTCGAATCCCTTTAAAGTTTACAAAGCCCTCGGAAAGGGATGCCTGGGCCGCGTGCAAGGACGCACCTGTGGCCTTCTCCAGGATCCGGAGCAGATCCGTTTCTGTCACGTTTTCCGCAGCAAAGGGCGCCTCTTCCGCCTGCAGCAACAGGCTCGGCCTTCCGCCAGCGCGCAGGCGGATCTCCTCCGCCTGCGAAATGCGAAGAGACGCGCCTTCTCGCCATCGGGCAGGCAGCAGGCTCAGCGCCAACGCTTCCTTGTCCATCCCCATCACTTCCCGATCCAATCTATGCGCGGGAAAGGGATTTATTCTTGAAAGTGTCTAGGGTCTGTGCTATGATACAAAAAGATTCAAGAGTTTGGAGGATCCTCTCATGGAAATGAAGATCATGCTCAGCGGCGCGCTGGTCCTTGGCGGCTTCCTGTGGAGCTATCTGTTCCTGCGCCAGTTTCTTTTCAATGTTCTGGTTGCCTATCCCATGATCAAAAAGATGAATGCTCTGCAGCCGGAGCTCATCGGTGTAGGCGCAAGCCGCTATACCCTGATCTCCAATCTTGTCAGCATTCTTGTGGGCGGCGCTATTGCCTTTGCAGTGCTTTATTTCTGCCCGATCTACATCAAAATCTCCTTTGTCGTTGGCGCGGTCGCTGCTTTTCTCTTTATCTTTCTCCGCACCAAACCGGAAAACCGGGAGAGCTTCGAGCTGTTCACCAACGCCTATTATCGCTTTGTGCCTGATGACGAGTTGCGCACGATTCTTTACAAGAAGGAATATAAGCAGGTCAAGTTCCGCCTCAGAGAGATGGGCATCCACGGCAATTTCATTCCGGAATTCAAATGATCGGAAAACTGCATAGAAAAAACTCGGCTTCCGTAGAAGCCGAGTTTTCAAGTTGTCGACAAAGTGTCGACAGCTTGAAACGCAAAAATGGGAACTACCGAAAAAGTTCCCATTTTTGCGCGGATTGAACGTGAAGGGGGGCATACCCTCCCCCCTTCACAATCCCCCCATGCGTGTCCAAGCGTTGCCGCATAGGTTTGTCTACAGTCTGAAAACTCGGCTTCCGTAGAAGCCGAGTTTTTTTTATGCTTCTATTCTTGCGGCCAGGGGCTGAGCTTCCCCTTTTTCACGAGCCAAGCATGGTCCGCCAGCCTCGCCAGCGGGGTATCTGAAAGAGAATCGGAATAGAAATTCTCGATATGTCCGTCCGGTACTTCCAGGCGAAAGCGGCGGACCTTTTCTTCATCATGGCAATTGAGGCCATGGATCTTCCCGGTATAGGGATTCATGGGCGTGGCAATGAGGGACACACCCAGCTCCTCAGCGATGGGCCGCAGCAGAAAGGCCGGCGAGGCGGAGACAATCAGATCATCGCTGCGCTTCTGCTCCAAATACCAGGCCTCCAGATTCTGCCGATGCTCCTCCCAAAATTCCGACACGATGCGTTCCACATCATCCAGTCGCGGGAGGAAGGAGAAAGCCTGCTCTTTCAGGTCTTTCGTCTCTGCCTGCTGGCGCAGCGCCTGGATGCCGGTATAGGACACGCCGGGAAGGCAGTGGAGCACCGCCCGCGGATAGTGGCGCAGACAGTACATTACAAAGCAATAGGAGCTGTCCGGCTGAAAAATGGTCTGATCGAAATCATAGACATTCATAGGCAGGATCCCTCACAGTTTATTTCAATCCGAAGCTGCGCAGACTGTTGATCATAGCGAGCGCGGTAGAAAGCGTTCCGAGAAAGGCGGCGGTCGGAATGGAGATCGCGCCGAAGAGCGCAAGGATCAGGATCAGACACTTGACCGCAGACAGGATCCCCAGGTTCTCCCAAAGGATCAGGCGCATGCCGCGGGCGATGCGCATCGCCGCGGGCAGCTTATCGATATCCCGATCCAGCAGCAGGATGTCTGCCGCATCCGCCTCGTCCCAAGAATGCAGAGCATCAAGCGCGAGGCCAACATCTGCCGCCTCCAGCATGGGAACGTCATTGATCCCGTCACCAACGAAGCCCACGCTGCTTCCCTTGCCTTTTCCGGAAATCAGGTAACGGATGGCCGAGACCTTGGCATCGGGGGTCAGTTCCGTGCGAAGCAGATCAAAGCCGAGAGAAGAAGCAAGCGGTCTGGAGGCGGAAAGCACGTCCCCGGTGAGCATCACAAGCTGCTGAACCCCCTGGCTCCTCAGCTCCTCCAGTGCGTCAAAGGCCCCTTCTCTGGTCTTGTCAGTGACCAGGATATGACCCCAGTAACGGTTCTCCACCGCCACATGGATCGCGGAGCCGGCCCTGGAGGGGACTGTATAGCGAATGCCGTGCTCCTGCAGCAGGTAAGCATTGCCCACATAGACATGCCGCCCTTCTATAAAGGCACTGACACCCCGGCCGGGGATCTCCTCCACCTCCATCACGCTCTCGGCGATGTCCGGCGTCCAATTGGCGGCAAGCTTCAGAAGCTGTGCGATGGGGTGATGGGAATAGCTCTCCGCCGCAGCGGCGATCGCCAAAAGATCCTCTGTGCCGCAGCCGTTGGGAAATACGCCGGTGATTTCAAATCTGCCGCCGGTAATAGTGCCGGTCTTGCCGAAAACCATGGTTTTGGTCTGTGCAAGGATCTCCAGGCAATCATGCCCCTTGCTGAGGATACCGTTGAAAATCCCGCTCATCTCGCCGCCAAGGCAGGACAAAGAAACGGAGATCATCAGCGCACTGGGCGAGGCAGTCAGCAGGAAAATCACAGCACGGCGGAGATTCGGCAGCCACTGGCCGGTGATCAGGGAAGGAACCAGAGCAAGAAGCAGTGCAAGCGTCCCGACAGCAGGCGCAAACCATACGCAGATCCGGTCAACAAGACGTTCCTGGGTGGTCTCATACCGGGCGGCGACCTGCACATCATGCAAAAGGCTTGCTGCAGCGGACTCGCTGAAGGGCTTTGTCACCTGCACATCGATAACGGCGCCGTGGTTGACGCTGCCGGAGAACACCTGGTCCCCGACGCCGCAGGTACGGACAGTGCTGTTGCCTGTCAGGATCGAAAGATCCAGCTCCGTCACCCCGGAGACGATAGTCCCGTCCAGGGGGACGATCTCCCCGATCCCGACGCGGATGATCTGGCCTGGATCAACGGTCTCCGGCATGACTTCGGTGGTCTTATCTCCGATCAAAAGCTTTGCCTTTTCCGGCAGCTTATCCCGCATCAGGTCGAAAGCCGCATCTGCTCTGGCAACCGCGTAGGACTCAAAAACCTGCGCAAGCCGGTAGAGGATCGCAGCAATGGCGGAGCCAACTTCCTCGCCGATACAAAAGCCGCCGATGACACCAAGAAGGACCAAGAGATCCTCCTCCGGAAGCTTCCGGCTAAGCGCGTCCTGCAGGATCTGAAAGATCCTGGGCAAAAACGCAAGGATCGCCGCGAGGGCATAAATCAGTACGGAGACTGCCCGCGGGACCGGCAGCAGGATCCCAGCCATGAAGAGCAGGGTTGCCGCAATGACAAGAAACATCTCCTGGACGGAGAACGTTCGTTGATAGCGTTTGGGTTTATAATGAATCTTTTCCCGCTTGAAGAGCTTTGGCAGCTCCGGAACGCGAAAAGACGGCAGCTGTATCTTAATCTTGTTTTTCTGAGCGGAAGGCGCAAAGTGCCTGGCCATATTCTTCACCCCTGTTTTGGGTCTCTCATTTCATACGGGATATTGTACTCTTATTTTGCTCGCAGGTAAAGACATAATTTGCAGTTTTTTCTTGATTTCAGCGTTTCCTACCACAAAATATAGCGTTAGCACAGTCACGAAGGGAATTCTTTGCTCCGTTTCGTTCGGCATATCCAGCTTTTTCTTATGAACGTTTTGCATATCTTTCTTTTCTCCGCAAAAGATATGCACGGGCGAAAACCCAAATTGATCGGAAGGAGATGCAACACATGTCTACCAATTCCAGCAATCATCTTGTGAACCCCGCTGCCCGCGAGGCCATGGACAAGTTCAAGATGGAAGCCGCATCCGAGGTTGGCGTCAACCTGAAGAACGGTTACAACGGCGAGCTCACCAGCCGTCAGGCCGGTTCTGTCGGCGGCCAGATGGTCAAGAAGATGATCGAGGCCTACGAGAACGGCATGAAGTAAGCTTCGGCTTGCAAAAAAAGATTGCAGGAAAGATTTTATCTCTCCTGCAATTTTTTATTCTGCGTCGAGTCCATCCGTGATCGGGCAGCAGATGGATAAGATACGGCCGATCTCCAGTGCGGCATAAAGGCCGCCTCTCCCCTCCCGCCGGTTCAGAATGATCCTCTGCCCGATCAGATCGATCTGGCGGACGGTTTCTGTAATTTTCCGATAGCATCCGCCTGCCTTACGCTCGTCCGGCACAAAGACCGTGAAGCTCACTTGCGGGTACTCCCCCGCTTTGATAGCCTCATCGATCCGCTGCAGCTTCCGGTTCAGCAGCTCCCTGGCGTTTTCATCCAAGTCCGTTTCCTCTTCTGTGACGCGCTCCTCCTCATCGATCATGTCAAAAAAACCTGCCAGCGCGTCATAGGCGGAAAACTGGGCCGCCCGGTCCGCCAGCGGCATGTGTGCCCGCTTCTCAGACTGATGATGGGGATGATCCAGGATATCCGCATATACGATCCTGGGATCCTCCGAGGGCTCCATATCCGTTTTCCCCCTTTCTCACTCGCCGGAGCGGTGGCCGCCGATCTGGGCATTTCGCTCGATGGTGGTGCCGCCCTCCAGGAAGTTCATTCCCTTCAGTACCGCGTTCTTGCCGTATTTTTGCTGGATCTGAAGGGTGGCCTGCTGCATCCGCCGTTCCCTTTCGTCAGCAGCCTGTTCCTCCGCTCGCTGTATTTCCAGAGCCTCATAATCGGTGAAGAGGTCCATCTGCTCCGGGCCCTCCTGCGGTGCGTCCTTCTCCGGCAGGACCGCCGCCCCGATATTCACCCGCCGGATCAGCAGGTCCGGGTCCACGGTCCGATCGAAGATCTCCAGGATCGCTTTCATGATCCGCCGGGTGCTGTTGGTATAGCGGTCCAGATTTCCTGTGCCTTGGGCGTGCTGCGGGCTGGGGCGGCCGTAATAGTCCAGGCCGACCTTTCCTTCATAGCGTTTGCCCGTGGTTTTGACGGCATAGACCGTGTCGGCCAGACTTCTTCCCGGGATCAACACCTGCAGGCTCTCCCGATCATAGCCGATGCTGAGTTCCACTTTCTTTGTGACCAGACCCTGCCGCACCAGGTCCAAACTCAGAAGCTCTGTCATCTCCTGCACGATGAGCCGCCCCTTTTCCCAGGTATAGGGCTCCTTCAAGACCTGCCCGGAGCTGAGAGAATTGGATTGCGGTTTATATTGTTTGATCAGCGGGATCGTGGTGGGCTCCCAGCCCCAGGCGTGGTCGATGAGCAGCTCTGCATTGATTCCCATGGCCGCGTAGAGCGCGTCCTCGTTCGTTTCGCTGAGCCGGGCCACATCTCCCATGGTGTAGCAGCTCAGCTTCTCCAGGCGCCTTGCCGTGCCTCTCCCCACCCGCCAGAAGTCGGTGATGGGCTTGTGGCACCAGAGGAGCTCCCGGTAGCGCTGCTCGGTCAGCTCCGCGATGCGCACCCCGTCCTTGTCTGCAGGCACGTGCTTGGCCACAATGTCCATGGCCACCTTGGCAAGATAGAGATTGGTCCCGATGCCGGCGGTGGCGGTGACGCCGGTGGTATAGAGCACCTCCCGGATCATGGTCATGGCAAGCTCCCTGGCTGTCATCCGGTGAGTTTTCAGATAGCGGGTGGCGTCGGCAAAGATCTCGTCGATGGAATAGACCACGATGTCCTCGGGGGAAATATACTTGGTGTAAATAGAGAAGATTTTGGCGCTGTATTGCTCATAGAGCTTCATTCGGGGCGGCGCCACGAAATAGCCAAGCTCCAGGGAAGGGTCCTCTTCCAGAGCCTTGGCGTCAAAGGAGCTGGTAACAAAGCTGAATTTTCCGTTTTCGTCCCGCTGGGCTTTTCCCTCCCGGATGGCCCGGGCCAGACGCTCGGCATTCACTTCCTTTACCCGCTGGACTACCTCGAAAAGCCTGGCTCTGCCGGAGATGCCATGAGCCTTGAGGGCGGGCGTCACCGCAAGACAGATGGTCTTCTCCGTCCGGCTGGGGTCCGCTACCACCAGATTGGTGCGCAGCGGGTCAACCTTCCGCTCCACACATTCCACACTGGCGTAGAAGGACTTCAGATCGATGGCAATATAGATATGGTCTCCTTCCGTGGCAGATCCCTCCTTTCCCGTACGTTCCGCGCCTTACATGGCGGCACACTCCACCCACCAGCGGCCCAGGCGGCTGCCGAACGTCGTGCTGGTGCGTTCGAAAAACAAATGCTTTTCCTCCCCGTGGATGATCACGGTATAACAGTCTCCGCTGCGGCCCTGCTCCATGGTGGAGGCAGGGCGAAAGTCCCGGATGGCGTCGATCTTGAAGCTGCGTCCGTCCTCCCAGATGATGGCCTTGGGTGTCACGGCGCCGGTGGCGTCAAAATCGGAGTTGACCTTTACATAGATCTTGCGCGGCGGCAGCTTATGCACTGTTTTCATGTTTCCCTCCGTCAGTCTCCGGGAAAGCTCCCGTCTCCCCCGTCCAGGCTGTGGTAGACGCCGATGGCCACGCCCTGGATCTCCAGCTCGTCCACAAGGATATCCGGATAAGCTTCCCGGTCCGGATTGCAGGAGCGCAGGATGAAGCGCCGCTCCTTCTCGTCCATCAGCAGCTTTTTCAGGTTGTTCTTCCCATCCGAAAGGGCAATGACCAGATCTCCCGGCTGCGCAGTTTCCTGCCGGCGGACGATCACATAGTCCCCGGGATGGACGCCGGCTCCGATCATGCTCTCCCCCTTGGCGATGAGGGCAAAGCACTCTCCCTTGCCCACCATGCACTCCGGCATGTGGATATACTCGATAAAGCGCTCTTCCTCCTCCTGTCCGGGGCCGCAGGCCACCGTGCCCAGCACCCGCAGGATGTGCTTGGGACTTACATGGTCCAGATCCTCGGTCCGGGCGCTGCGGCGCTGCCCCTCATAGAGAAAGTCCCCGCTCTCCTTCCACTCCACCAGATAGCGGTGGACCGAGCCTGCCGGGATCCCCGTTCCCTTTACGATGTCCCGCTCACTGGGCAGCCGGTCATGCTTCAGGTAATACTGCCGCACGAAATCCGCGATCTGTTCCTTTCTGGCGCTCAGGCTTGCTCGCATCCCAACACCCCTTTTCAGCATTTGGAGTCTTTCACTCCATTCTCGTGTTTTTATCATACTCCCCTGTTCGGGCTTTGTCAAGCAAAATGGAGCGTTTTGCTCGGTTTTATATAAATGAAGAAAATCATATGCCTCTCTTGTTTCCGGAAAGAAAAGGCATTATAATAGACTAAAATGCGAAAGAAGTGCAGAGGAAGCACCCAAAGGAGGCCATGCCCATGATCGACAGCTACGGAAGGGAGATCAGCTATCTCCGTCTCTCGGTGACGGAGCTGTGCAATCTCCGCTGCCGCTACTGCATGCCGGAGGACGGCGTGTGCAAAAAACGGCACGAGGAGATGCTCAGCCAGGAGGAGATGCTTTCCGCCATCCGGGCCGCAGCCTCTCTGGGGATCCGCAAGCTGCGCCTCACCGGAGGCGAGCCGCTGGTAAAGCCAAATATCGTGAGCCTCTGCCAAAGCGCGGCCCAAACGCCCGGCATTCAGGAGATTTGCCTCACCACCAACGGAACGCTCCTGCCCGTTCTGGCAAAGGACCTGCGGGCGGCGGGGGTGGATCGCCTGAACATCAGCCTGGACACTCTGGATGCGGAGAAATATCATTACATCACACGACGCGGAAAGCTGGAGGAAGCGCTGCGGGGCATCGAGGCGGCCCTCAACGCAGGCTTTGAAAAGATCAAGCTGAACACCGTGCTCATCGGCGGCTTCAACGACAGGGAGATCCGCTCCCTCGCAGAGCTGACGAAGCAATATCCCGTGGATCTGCGCTTCATTGAGCTGATGCCCATGTATGACAGCGGTGATTTCGGGCCAGACGCCTTCATTCCCTACACCGTGGTGACCGACACCCTGCCGGAGCTGGAGCCCCTACCGGCAGACGGCAGCGTTGCCAAACTCTATCAGCTCCCCGGCGCAAAGGGACGGGTGGGTCTCATCAGTCCGGTCAGCGCCCACTTCTGCGCAAGCTGCAACCGCATCCGCATCACGGCGGACGGAAAAATCAAGCCCTGCCTCCACTCCCCGGACGAGCTGAGCATCAAGGGCATGACGGAGGACGAGATGGTCCAGGTGCTGCGCCGGGCCATCCTGGAAAAGCCCAAGTGGCACGGAGAGCTCTCTTATAAGGAGCGCAGCCACGCCAACCGGAACATGAACCAGATCGGCGGATAAAGGAGGATCATACATATGAGCTATACAGCGGCAGTCATCACCGTAAGTGACAAGGCTTCCCGGGGCGAGCGGGTGGACACCAGCGGCCCGGCGGTCAGAAAGATTCTGGAGGACGCGGGCTTTGCAGTCGTCTATACATCTATTGTGCCGGACGAAAAGGAACAGATCCAGGCGGAACTGATCTCCTGTGCCGATGAAAAGCAAATCTCTCTCATCGTGACCACAGGAGGTACCGGCTTTTCTCCCCGGGACGTGACCCCGGAGGCCACCCTTGCGGTCATTGAACGGGAAACCCGGGGCATCCCCGAGGCCATGCGCTGGGCCAGTCTCCAGATCACGCCCCGCGGCTGCCTGAGCCGCAGCGCTGCTGGCATCCGCGGAGGCAGCCTGATCGTAAACCTGCCGGGAAGTGAGAAGGCGGCAAAGGAAAACCTGCTCGCCGTCATCGAAGCCATCTGCCATGGAATGGACATGCTTTCTTCCCCCGGCTCCACCGACCACCGCCACGGCTGATCCACATAGAAGCAAAAAGAGAATGCGCGAACCGTACGATGTTCGCGCATTCTCTTTTTATTGCAGAAAGCCAAGATACTCGTCAAAGACGTTGAAGAGCATGTCCCCGGAGCAAACCGGAAGCAGCCGGTCCTTTTTCCCGATGGGCACAAAATCGAACAGCTCCCTGGCACCGGTCAGCACCAGAACGGGGATGATCTCAAGTTTCGGGCCAAAGACGATCTCCAGATAAGGCACGTACTTGGCAGCTTGCTCCACTTCATCGGGCTCGATGGCCTTTTTCATCTTGAATTCCAAGGAAAAGACCCGATCCCCGGTAATCACCAGCACATCCGCGTAAATGCGAACCGTACGGGATCGCTTCAGCCTGAATTCAAAGGCCAGCTGCCAGGCAAGGCAGCTCTCCCCGATCATGCTCTGCAAATCCAGAAACAGCGAGCGGATCTGTTCCCGGCAGTCCCGGAAGGAATGGGTCAGCCCCCGGGTATCGGAAAGGCTTCGCCCGATGTTCCGGCAGCCCTCCCGCAGCGCGTCGAGCCACGCTTCTTCCGAAAGAGCAAGAAACTCTCCCGCTGTGGAAAAATACGCCGCAAACTCCTGCAGCCCCGTGTGATCCGGGCTCTGCCGCACGATCCCGTGCCAGCGATAGTCCCGGTCCTGCCAGCAGAGTTCCTTCATCAGCGGAGAGGAATACAAAAGAGAATTGACCGTCCCGTGGTCAAGGTCCAGTTCTTTTGCGATCTGGCGTGCTTTCAAACCATCGCCTCGGCAAATAACCGCGCAGACCGCTCTCTCCAGCGTATTGTCCTCTGTTAGGCCGCGGCTCATTCGTTCTCTTCCTCTTTCCCGGCAGCTTCCGCCGCCTGTGCCTTTGCCCGGCGCTCCAGCACCTGGTTCTGCCAGTTCTGGATTTCAGCCAAAAGCCAGGCGGAAAAGCCTTTCTGGGATATAGCGTCATACCGGTCCCCCAGGATGGCGCGCTTGGGCAGGTCCCCCAGGGTTTTGCGAGTGACCTTGCTGGAGGAGAAGAGCTTCACCAGGATGGCCTCAAAACCGCCTACGCCCCGCTCCTCGATCTCGTCCAAAGTGGCGGCGCCGTCCGCCGCCAGAGCGTCAAAGAGCTCCTCCACAAAGATGCCCCGGTCCTCCTGGGAGATCCCGCCGATCCAGCGGGCCAGCACCTCGTTGATCCAGACGCTGCGGGGGTTCGGCCCCTCCGCAAGGAGAAGCTTTCCGTGATCGATGCCCCAGGTGTCAAGACTGTGCTGCACAAAGCCGGAGGCAGAGGACTGGACGATGCGGCTGTCGGTGATCTGCGGCTCGAAGAGCTTGCCCACAATGGAGAAGGCCGGCAGGATCCTGGTGGCCTTGGCGTCGATGCGACGGATGGCGCTGTCGTCCATCACCTCGGGACAAATGCCGGGTCCGTCCAGAAGGTACAAATGCGCCACCCGCTCCCAGGCAGCCTCCGGCAGCGTGCACGCGGCATAGAGCGCGAGATTGCCTCCCTTGGAATGGCCGCCGATATAGCATGACTTTCGGCTTTTCAGCGCATTGGAGGCATATTCCGCCGCAAGACGCTGGGCCTCTGTAACGGTAAAGCTGATGCGGAAATCCTCCTCCCAGCCCGCCAGAGAATCATCCGTACCGCGAAAGGCGATAAAGCGAAAGTCCGGCGCACAGAAGGTCACCGCGGCAAACTGCAGCGGCGGATCCTGGCGGTAGAGATCCAGATAGTCCCGCATGAGGAGCGTGCCGTAGCGCTCCGAACGGGCGGCGCATTCCAGGATCTCCCGCGAGCCCCGGTCCCGGCCCACCAGCATCACACGCACCTTGTCTTCTTCCACAAGGCGCAGACTCTCCCGCAGGGGGAGCCTTTTCTTTCTGCCCTGAAAAAGGGGTGAAAAATCATAATAGGAGAGCATGCAGAGCACCAGGGCGTCCACCTCGTTGAAGGGCAGAGCCTTGAAGGAGACGTCTCCCATCCACTTGATATAATCTACAAGATGATCCATAAATGCCTCTCTATGTAATCCCACAGGCGGCCCGCAGCCGGACCCGCAGGGCACAGTAGCGCTTGCTCGGCCGGTAGTTATCCACCATGCGATAGGCAATGGCGTCGTCCCCCACCAGGATCAAAAGCTCCTTTGCTCGGGTCACGGCGGTATAGAGCACGTCTCTTGTCATGAGCATCGGCGCGCTGCTGCCCAAAGCCAGGATCACGGCACGGTATTCGCTGCCCTGGGCCTTGTGGACTGTCATGGCCCAGGCGTGCTCCAGTTCCAACAGGGAATCAAAGCCGTATTGGGCAATGCGGCCGTCAAAGTCCACAGTCAGTGTCTCTTCCTCCAGACTGATCGACAGGATACGGCCGATGTCCCCGTTATAGATGCCCATACCCACGTTGGTATTGCTCTCGTTGTGCCATAAGATGTCGTAGTTATTCCGGATCTGCATGACCCGGTCCCCTTCCCGGAAAGTCACATCACCAAAGGCTTTTTCCTTTTTCTCCTTTGCGGGCGGGTTCAGCGCTTCCTGCAGGCGCTTGTTGAGACTTGCGGTGCCAAGCTCCCCCTTCCGCGTGGGAGAGAGGACCTGGATCTCGGTGGCAGGGATGTGCATTTTCCCGGGAAGTCTCACGGCGCAAAGCTCCACCACCGTGTCCACGGTACTGCCGGCCTGCATGCGCTTAAGGCGGAAAAAATCTCCCGCGTTCTCGGAAAAGTCGGGGTGCTCCCCCCGGTTGATCATATGGGCGTTGCGCACGATGCGGCTGCCCTCGTTCTGCCGAAAGATCTCGGTCAGACGTACGGTGGGGATCACGCCGCTGCGGATCAGGGCGGAGAACACATTCCCCGGACCCACGGAGGGCAGCTGATCCGCGTCGCCCACCAGCACCAGCCGTGCGGAGGGCGGCAGGGCTTTCAGCAGCGCGTCCATCAGCAGGATATCCACCATGGAGCACTCGTCCAGGATCACCGCGTCACATTCCAGACGATCATCCTCATTCTTGGTGAAGGCCACGTGTTCCCCGTCTTCCTCAAACTTGGCGCCGAGAAGACGGTGCACCGTGGAAGCCTCCTGTCCGGTGAGTTCTGTCATGCGCTTGGCAGCGCGGCCTGTAGGGGCGGTCAGCAGCGTCCGGATCCCGAGGCGCTCAAACATGGCGAGGATAGCCCGAATAGAGGTTGTCTTGCCGGTGCCGGGTCCGCCGGTGATGACCACCACCTGGTTATTAAGCGCCAGGCTCAGGGTTTGCCGCTGCATGGCAGCATAGCGGATCCCCTGACTCTCCTCCAGCTTCTGAATGATGGTCTCCAGGTCCACACGCTCCCGGAAGGCTCCCTTGACCATTTTCGCAAGGCGAACAGCGGTATCCGCCTCCACCTCGTAAAGCTCCGGCAGGTAGCAGGCCTTGCAGCCCGCGATCTCCTCAAAGTGGAGGAGCTTCGCTTCGATCAGTTCTTCGATGCTCTCCTCCACCCGCTCCGGCTCCACCCGGATGAGCTCCGAGGTCACGGCGCAGAGCTTTTCCCGGGGAATAAAGCAGTGTCCGTTCCCCAGATTGTGCCGCAGTTCAAAGAGAACGGCGGCGTTCACCCGGCTCCGGTTCTGCTCGTCAAGTCCCATGTCCAAAGCCAGCCTGTCGGCCTCGTAAAAGCTGCCGCCGATATGGGAAGCTGCCAGGATATAGGGATCCTCCCGCAGCAGATCCAGGGCCTTGTCGCCGTAGTACTTATACATCCGCATGGCAAGCACCGGGCGGAGTTCAAAGGAGCAGATAAACTCCATCAGTCTCCTGACGCCGGTTTGCTGGCGGAAGCGCTTGGACATCTGCTTGGCCTTCTGCAGACTCACGCCCTTGATGGACGCCAGCTTTTCCGGCTCGTTTTCCAGCACGTCCAGGCTCCGCTTGCCGAACTGCCGCACAATGAGGGACGCGGTAGCGGGGCCGATCCCCTGTACCGTTCCGGAAGCCAGATACTGATAAATGGCAGCTTCATCCGTAGGCAGCATGCGCTGGGCAAACTCAGCCTTGAACTGTCTGCCGTGGACACTGTGGGTGCTCCACATGCCGGTGGCCAGCAGGGTCTCGCCGGGGGCGGCAAAGGGAATGGTGCCCACCACCGTCACGGTCTCGTCGTTTTCGTTGCGCAGGCGCAGGACCGTGTAGCCATTTTCTTCGTTTTTATAGATTACCGAGTCAACGGAACCGCTGAGCTCGGTCAGTTCCCGTTCCTGATCCATTCCGGTTCCTCCCGTGCTGCGTCTTCCAGCAGCGGCTTCAGAAACTGTCCCGTGTAGCTCTGCTCGCAGGCAGCGCAGTCCTCCGGTGTACCCGCAAAAACCAGGGTGCCGCCGCCATCGCCGCCCTCAGGGCCCAGGTCGATGATGTGATCGGCCACCTTGATGACGTCCAGGTTGTGCTCGATCACCACAACCGTGTTGCCCGCGTCGGTAAGTCGGTTCAGGATATCGATGAGCTTGTGCACATCGGCGATGTGCAGGCCAGTAGTGGGCTCGTCCAGCACATAGACCGTGCTGCCTGTGCTGCGCCTGGAGAGCTCTGTAGCCAGCTTCACCCGCTGGGCCTCGCCGCCGGAGAGGGTGGTGCTGCTCTGCCCCAGCTTCACGTAGCCAAGGCCCACGTCATAGAGGGTCTGGATCTTATTGAGGATCTTCTGTTGGTTCGCAAAGAAAGAGCAGGCTTCCTCCACGGTCATATCCAGCACATCCGCAATATTCTTGCCCTTGTAGCGCACTTCCAGCGTCTCCCGGTTGTAGCGCCTGCCGCCGCAGACGTCACAGGGAACATAAACGTCCGGCAGGAAATGCATCTCGATCTTTACAAGACCGTCGCCGGAGCAGGCCTCACAGCGGCCGCCCTTCACATTGAAGGAGAAGCGGCCCTGGCCGTAACCCCGGAGTCTGGCGTCCTGGGTGGAGGCGAAAAGGTCCCGAATATCATTGAAGGCGCCGGTATAGGTAGCCGGGTTGGAGCGGGGCGTGCGCCCGATGGGGCTTTGGTCCAGGGCGATGACCTTGTCCACCGCCTCCATGCCCTCGATGCCGGCGCATTTGCCGGGACGCAGCTTGCTGCGGTTTTTTTCCACCGCAAGGGTCTTATACAGGATCTCATTGATCAGCGAGGATTTTCCGCTGCCGGATACTCCCGTGACGCAGATCAGTTTCCCAAGCGGGATCTCCACATCGATATTCTTCAGGTTATTCTCCGCGGCTCCCCGGATGACCAGGGACTTGCCATTCCCCTTTCGCCGCTGGCTCGGAATGGGGATGCGCTTTTTGCCGCTGAGGTACTGGCCGGTAACGGATTCGGGAACTGCGCAGATATCCTCCAGGCTCCCCGCCGCCACGACCCTGCCGCCGTTCACGCCGGCGCCGGGACCGATGTCCACTACATAGTCCGCGGCCCGCATGGTCTCCTCGTCGTGCTCCACCACGATAAGGGTGTTGCCCAGGTCCCGCAGCTGGCGGAGGGTGTTCAGGAGCTTGGCATTGTCCCGCTGGTGCAGTCCGATACTGGGCTCGTCCAGAATATAGAGCACGCCCATCAGGCTGGAACCGATCTGGGTGGCCAGGCGGATGCGCTGGCTCTCGCCGCCGGAGAGGGTGGCAGCCATGCGGGATAGGGTCAGATAGCCCAGGCCAACGCTTTGCAGGAAGCTGAGGCGCGAGCGGATCTCCTTCAGGATCTGGGCGGCGATCATACTCTCCTTTTCGCTGAGTTTCAGCCCGTTTACGAAGTCAAGACACTTTGTCACGGACAGCTCCGTGAACTCCGCGATATTCAACCCGCCCACCGTAACGGCCAGGGCGGATTTCTTGAGCCGTCTGCCGCCGCACTCGGGGCATGGCGTTTCGGACATGCACTCCTCAATATCCGCCCGCATGGAGGGGCTCTGGGTCTCCCGATAGCGGCGCTCCAGGTTGGTGATGACGCCCTCGAACTCCCGGCGGATCACGCCGAAGCCCTCAGCCTTCTCATAGCGCAGCTGCAGCGGCTCACCGCGGGTTCCGTAGAGGATGGCATCGATGCCCTCCTGTGGGATGTCCTTGATAGGGTCCGTAAGCTTGAAATGGTAGCGCTTGGCCAGCGCGTCAAAGTACATTTTGGAAATCGTGTCACCCCGCACATTGCCCCAGCCGCTTGCGGTGATGCCACCGTCCATAATGCTGAGATTGGGGTTCGGGATGATGAGGGCCGGGTCAATAAGCATCTGCATGCCGAGACCCGTGCACTTGGGGCAGGCGCCGTGGGGATTGTTGAAGGAAAAGAGCCTGGGCGTCAGCTCCTCAATGGAGATGCCGCAGTGCTCGCAGGCGTAATTCTGGGAGAAGGAGATCCTTCTGTTCTCGCTCACCAAATCAACGATCATCAGTCCGCCGGCCAGGGAGAGCGCCGTCTCCGCCGAGTCTGTGAGTCTGCGAGTGATTTCCTTCTTGATCACAAGCCGGTCCACCACGATCTCAATATCGTGCTTTTTGTTTTTCTCCAGCTTGATCTCCTCGGAGAGATCGTAGGCGATCCCATCCACCAGAGCCCGGACGTAGCCGGACTTTTTGGCATCCTCCAGCACCTTTACATGCTCGCCCTTTTTCCCCCGGATCACGGGAGAAAGGATCTGGATCCGGCTGCCCTCGGGAAGGGCTATGATCTGATCCACGATCTGGTCGATGCTCTGCTGGCGGATCTCCCGCCCGCATTTGGGGCAGTGCGGCACACCGATCCGCGCCCAGAGCAGACGCAGATAGTCGTAGATCTCCGTGACCGTACCCACAGTGGAGCGGGGGTTCTTGGAGGTGGTCTTCTGGTCGATGGAGATGGCGGGAGAAAGGCCGTCGATATAATCCACGTCAGGCTTATCCATCTGTCCCAGGAACATTCTGGCATAAGAGCTGAGACTTTCCACATAGCGCCGCTGTCCCTCGGCATAGATGGTGTCAAAGGCCAGGCTGGACTTGCCGCTGCCGGAAAGGCCGGTGACCACCACCAGCTTGTCTCGCGGGATGGAAAGGTCGATGTTCTTCAGATTGTTCTCTCTTGCGCCCTTAATGGTGATATATTCCTGCATGCTATGCTCCTTGCCGCGTCCTGTTTCCAGGCGCAATCAAAAATGCCTTGTTGCGAAACTTAACTGTTTTATTATACAATTTATCCCGCATCTTTTCAACAGAAATCGTAAAAGCAAACTGCATTCCCCCGTAAAAGCAAACTGCATCCCCAGTTTAGTCCGAGCGTTCATGCACTTTCACGTTCGAAAGTAGATTATCCTTGCTTTTGCGGTCTTGATGATGTACAATAGTCAAGCTAAAAATGATTCTTTCCACAACAGCATCATTTTTGTTAGAAAAGAGGCACAGCTTATATGGACCAGGCGAAAACCATTTCAGAAATCTCTCTGGACGGTCACCATCTCACACTGGAAGACTTTGTTGCGGTGGCCCGCTTTGGCGCCCCCGTCCGGCTGACGGAGGAAGCGCTTGCCGCGATCCGGCGTTCCCGGACTCTGGCAGAGAAGATCATGCGGGAGCACCGGGTAGCTTATGGCATCACCACGGGCTTTGGCGATTTTGCGAACGTAGCCGTTCCCGAGGAGATGAGCAGCCAGCTCTCCACCAATCTGGTTCTCAGCCACTGCGTCGGAACCGGCGAACCCTATACTGAAGAAGAGGTTCGGGGCATGATGCTGCTGCGGGCCAACGCCCTCTGTGCCGGCGTCAGCGGTGTGCGTCCGGTGCTGGTCCAGCGTCTGGTAGAACTCTTGAACAAGCATGTGACCCCCTGGATCCCGCAGAAAGGTTCCCTTGGCGCGTCCGGCGACCTGGCTCCCCTCTCCCACATGGGTCTGGTGATACTGGGCCGGGGCCAAGCCTATTATGAGGGAGAGCTTCTCCCCGGGAAAGAGGCCTTGCGGCGCGCCGGGATCGAGCCGTTGGAGACTCTCGTCAGCAAGGAGGGCCTTGGCATCACCAACGGCACCTGCGCCATGACCAGCGTAGGCGCGCTGCACCTCTATGATACCATTGCCGCCGCCAAGTTGGCGGACCTCATCGGTTCGCTTACCCTCACCGCCCTCACTGGTCAGTTGGACGCTTTTCAGGATCGGATCCATCAGGTTCGCGGTCAGGTTGGTCAGATCCGGGTTGCCCGCAACCTCCGCCTTCTTACCCAGGGCAGCGAGATCCTGCAAAACGCCCAAGGTGACCGGGTGCAGGACGCCTATGCCCTCAGATGCATGCCCCAGGTCCACGGCGCCGTGCGGGACGCCCTGGACTTTATCCGCTCCCGGGTGGAGATCGAGCTCAATGCCGTAACGGACAATCCGCTGATGTTTCTGGAAGATGAAGCGGTCATCTCCGGTGGAAACTTCCACGGGGAACCCATGGCACTGCCCTTTGATTATCTGGGCATTGCCTGCGCGGAGCTTGCCAGCATTTCCGAGCGGCGCATCGAGCGCATGGTGAACGCCGCCCTTTCCAATGGACTGACCCCCTTCCTCACCACCGAGGCCGGGCTCAACAGCGGCTACATGATCGTGCAGTATTCCGCAGCCTCCATGGCCTCGGAAAACAAGGTACTGGCCCATCCTGCAAGCGTGGACTCCATCCCCTCTTCCGCCAATCAGGAGGACTTCGTCTCCATGGGCACCACCGCTGCCCGCAAGTCCGGGCAGATTCTGGAGAATACCCGCTCGGTGCTGGCCTATGAGCTGCTTACCGCCTGCCAGGCGGTGGACATCCGCCGCAGGCTCGGAACCCACGGACAGGGCCTCTCTCCCGTTCACGAGGCGATTTTCCGGCATGTGCGGGAAAAAGTAGCCTTCATGGAGCGGGATCGGGAGCTTTGGCCGGATATCCTTGAGGTGGAGCGCATGGTACGCAGCAGAGAACTGCTGGACATTGCGGAAGAGCTGGTTCCCGAGTTTGAATAATATTCACATCAACAAAAAAGGAGCTGCTGATGCAGCTCCTTTTTTTGTTTTGAGTTGATTAGAACAGACCGGAGATCACGCCGTTTTCGTCCACGTCGATGCGCTCGGCGGCAGGGACCTTGGGCAGGCCAGGCATGGTCATGATATCACCGGTAAGGGCCACGATGAAGCCCGCGCCGGAGGCGACCTTCAGGTTCCGCACGGTGACGGTAAAGCCCTTGGGGGCTCCCAGCAGGGTGGGATCATCGGAGAAGGAATACTGGGTCTTTGCCATGCAGATGGGCAGCTTGTCAAAGCCAAGCTCCGTGATCTGCTTGAGCTGCTTCTTGGCGTTGCCGTCCAGCTCCACACCGTCGGCATGATAGATGCGCTTGCAGATCAGCTCCAGCTTTTTCTCGATGGGCTGGTCCAGCTCATAGGTAAAGGAGAAGTTGTTGGGCTCTTCGCAAAGCCGGACAACTTCCTCGGCCAGGGCCATGCCGCCCTCGCCGCCCTTGCCCCAGACCTCGCTGAGAGCAACATTGACGCCCAGTTCCTTGCACTTCTCTTCCACCAGCTTGAGCTCCGCCTCGGTGTCCGTGGGGAAGCGGTTCACCGCCACCACGCAGGGGACGCCCCAGACGTCCTTCACGTTGCTCACATGCTGCAGAAGGTTGGGCAGGCCCTTCTCCAGGGCTTCCAGATTCTCCGCCCCAAGCTCGGTCTTGGGCACGCCGCCGTGATACTTGAGAGCACGCACGGTAGCAACAACCACAATAGCAGAGGGATGGAGCTTTGCCATGCGGCACTTGATGTCCACAAACTTCTCCGCGCCAAGATCTGCGGCAAAGCCGGCCTCGGTGACGGTGTAGTCGCTGAGCTTGAGGGCAAGCCTTGTCGCCATCACGCTGTTGCAGCCGTGGGCGATGTTGGCGAAGGGGCCGCCGTGCACAAAGGCGGGAGTCCCCTCCAGGGTCTGGACCAGATTGGGCTTGATGGCGTCCTTCAGCAGGGCGGCCATTGCGCCCTCGGCCTTCAGATCGTGGGCGGTAACGGGCTTGCCGCCATAGGTGTAGCCCACAACGATGCGAGCCAGACGTGCCTTCAGATCCATCAGGTCGGAGGCCAGGCACAGCACCGCCATGATCTCGCTGGCCACGGTGATCTCAAAGCCGTCCTCACGGGGCACGCCCTGCATCTTGCCGCCCAGGCCGTCCACGATGTGGCGCAGCTGCCGGTCGTTCATGTCCACCGCGCGCTTCCAGGTGATGGCCTTGGGGTCGATGCCCAGGGCATTCCCCTGCTGGATGTGGTTGTCCAGCATGGCGGCCAGCAGGTTATTGGCCGCGCCGATGGCGTGGAAGTCGCCGGTAAAGTGGAGGTTGATGTCCTCCATAGGCACCACCTGGGCGTAGCCGCCGCCGGCGGCGCCGCCCTTGATGCCAAACACGGGGCCCAGAGAAGGCTCACGCAGGGCAACCACCGCGTTCTTACCGATGCGGCGCAGGCCGTCGGTGAGGCCAACGGAAGTGGTGGTCTTTCCTTCTCCCGCAGGGGTGGGGGTGATGGCGGTCACCAGGATCAGCTTACCGTCGGGACGGTCCGCAAGCTCCTTGAGGAGGCTGGGGTCCACTTTGGCTTTATAATTGCCATACTGCTCCAGGTACTGATCTTCGATCCCCGCGATGCGGGCGATCTCGGTAATTTTGCGCATGCGGCAAGCCTGCGCGATTTCGATGTCACTCAAATAGGCCACGTAGCCGTCCTCCTTGTACTTTTCCTTTTTTGATGACAATTCTTGTAAGATTGCTTCCCATGCGGTAGCCAAGCATGTCCAGATCCGGGGCATCCCAAACCACAAGGTCCGCAAGCTTTCCTGTTTCAATGCTGCCGATGCTCTCCGCCCGGTTGATGGCGGCGGCAGCGTTCAGTGTCACGCCGTTGAGCATTTCCTCCGGCGTCATCCGATAGCGAAGACAGCCCAGATTCATCACGAACTGCAGATTCAGGCTGGGGCAGGAGCCGGGGTTGAAGTCAGAAGCCAGGGCCACCGGCACACCTGCAGCGATCATATCCCGTACCGGCGCGTAGGTGGAGCCAAGATAAAAGCTGGTAGCTGGCAGGCAGCAGGCAACCGTCCCGGCCTGGGCCATTGCTTCGATCCCCTCGGTTGGGCACACGATCAAATGCTCAGCGGAAATGGCGCCAACCTCTTTCGTCAGCTGGGAGCCGCCGATGGGATCGATCTCGTCAGCGTGGATCTTCGGGATCAGGCCGTAACGCTTCCCCGCCTCCAGGATCCGTTTGGATTCCGCCGCGGTGAACACCCCCGTCTCACAGAAGACGTCACAGAATTCCGCAAGCTTTTCTTCCGCGACTTTGGGGATCACCTCGTCGCAAAGGAGCCGGAGATACGCTTCCCGGTCTGCCTTATATTCCGGCGGCAGCGCGTGAGCCCCCAGGAAGGTGGCCGCCAGATCCATCGGGTGTTCCTCATCCAGCCGTCGGATGACCCGCAGCTGCTTGAGCTCCGTCTCCAGATCCAGACCGTAGCCGCTCTTGGCCTCCACAGTGGTGACACCAAGCTCCAGCATCTCGTCCAGCGCGTCGCAGGCCTTATCGAAGAGCTCGTCCTCCGATGCCTCCCGCGTGGCCTTCACGGTGGAGAGGATGCCCCCTCCCGCCGCCAAAATCTCCAGATAGCTCACGCCGCGGAGCTTGAGACCAAGCTCGTTCTGCCGCCAGCCGCCAAAGATCAGGTGGGTATGGGCGTCCACCAGCCCCGGCGTCACCAAACAGCCGGCAGCATCGATCCGTCTTGCCTCCTCGACAGGAGGCTCCCCTGTTCCCAGCGCAGCGATCCTGCCGTTTTCGCAGAGGATCCAGGCATTTTTCAAGAAACGGATGTATCCCTGGGCCGCGCCACCTTTGGCGTGCCGTCCCTCCGGTGTTGCCAGAAGACCGATGTTCGTAACAAGGCTTCGTTCCATAGCTGTCCTTTCCGAAGAGAGCCTTCGGATGCGCGCCCTCTTCGTCGAATCCTGCTTCTTACTTCTTCATGCCTTTTACGGCATCTTCCACAATGGCGTCATCCGCCACATAGGGCATGGTGATGTGGTCCTGACCGGCGTACATCTTGTTGTACTCCGCGGCAGTGGTCATGGCATGCTCGTTCCGGGCCCAGCTGCGGCGGGCAACGCCCACCATGGTGTCCCAGGGCATGGACATTTTCAGGATGTTGTCCACCCGCTCGGACCCGTCCAGTACCATACCGAAGCCGCCGTTGATCGCCCGTCCGATGCCGGTGCCGCCGCCGTTATGCAGTGCTATATAGCTCATGCCCCTGGCCGCGTTGCCGGCAAAGCATTGGGTAGCCATCTCCGCCATGATGTTGGAGCCGTCCTTGATGTTGGAGGTCTCCCGGAAAGGCGCGTCGGTGCCGCCGGTATCGTGGTGATCCCGTCCCAGGATCACAGGGCCGATCTCCCCGTTGCGGACCATTTCATTGAACTTCAGGGCGATGTTCATGCGGCCCATGGCGTCCTGATACAGGATGCGGCACTGGGTGCCCACCACCAGCTTGTTCTCCTGGGCGTCCCGGACCCAGACATAGTTGTCATAGTCCTGATAGCGCCGGTTGTGCTCCTTGATGTACTCAGCCGCGGCCTTGTCGGTCTTCTCCAGATCCTTGGGGTCCCGGCTCAGGCAGCACCAGCGGAAGGGGCCGTAGCCGTAGTCGAAGAGGCAGGGGCCGAGAATATCCTCCACATAGGAGGGGAAAACAAAGCCGTCCAGGTCGTTCTCGCCGTTTTTGCAGATGGACTTGACGCCGGTATCATACACGGCTTTCAGGAAGCTGTTGCCGTAGTCGAAGAAATAGGTGCCGCGCTCGTGGAACTTCTCGATGAGTTCGATGTGGTGCTGCAGGGACTTATTTACAAGCTTGCGGAAATCCTCCGGGTCATTGGCCAGCATCTCGGTGCGCTGCTCGAAGCTGAGCCCCTGGGGGCAGTAGCCGCCGTCGTATGGCACATGGCAGGAGGTCTGGTCGCTCATCAGATCCACATGGATGTCCTGCTCCAGCAGATACTCCAGCAGATCCACCACGTTGCCGTGATAGGCCACGGCGCAGCCCTTGCCTTCCTTCTGATGCTCCAGGGCGATCTTCACCGCCTCGGCCAGATCGTCTGTCCGATGCGTGACCCAGCCCTGCTCAAAGCGGGTCTGGATGCGGCTGTCATCCACCTCGGCAATGATGGAGGCCACGCCCACAATGACGGCGGCCTTGCCCTGGGCGCCGCTCATACCGCCCAGGCCGGAGGAAACGAAGAGCTTGCCCGCCAGGTTCCCGTCCTGGGGAATGCCAAGCTTCAGACGGCCCGCGTTCAGCAGGGTGTTAAAGGTGCCGTGGACGATGCCCTGGGGTCCGATGTACATCCAGCCGCCTGCGGTCATCTGGCCGTAGTTGGCAACACCCAGAGCGGCGGCGCGGTTAAAGTGCTCCTGATCGTCAAAGGCGCCAACCATCAGGCCATTGGAGATGATGACCCTGGGCGCCAGCTTATGGGAGTGAAAGAGTCCCAGAGGATGACCGGACATGACCACCAGGGTCTGCTCGTCCGTCAGTTCCTCCAGATACTTTTTGATGAGCCGGTACTGCATCCAGTTCTGACAGACCTGGCCGGTCTCGCCGTAGGTGACCAGCTCATAGGGATAGAGGGCCACATCAAAGTCCAGGTTATTGTCGATCATGACCTGGATGGCTCTGCCCTCGATGCATTTGCCTTTGTATTGGTCGATGGGCTTACCGGAGAGCTTGCCCTCCGGGCGGAAACGGTAGCCGTAAATTCTTCCCCTCTCCTCCAGCTCCTGGGCAAATTCCTTTGCCATCTGAGCGTGGTGATCCGGGTGGATATAACGCAGGGCGTTTTTGATGGCCAGTGCCTTGTCGCTTTCGGAGAGCTTGGACTCTCTTCTCGGGGCCCGCCGATAGCTGGGATCCATTTTAGGGTATTCCGGGAGTTCATAATCAAGCTTGATGGTCATGGCTTCATCTGCCAGATTCATGGTGTCGATCTCCTTCCCTTCTGAACGTCTCCGCATGCGGAGACGTTTGTTTACGTGCAGGTATAAACCTAACACTTATTTATAACATTATTCTGCCATCTGCGCAAGAGGAAGAGCACGGAAAGCCGCAGAAAGTCAGAATATCTCTGGACAGGATCTGCTCCCTGTGATAGACTTTTGTCGGGAATCATATTCCCGCTTCAATATAACGTGATGGAGGCATGGAACATGGCAAAGCTTGTGGAATGCATCCCCAATTTTTCTGTGAGTCGCGAGAAAGACGAAAGAGTCTTTCAGGCGCTTGTCGACACGGCCAATACGATCCCCGGCTGCACCCTTTTTGACGTGCAGAGTGACGGCAACCATAACCGCTGCGTTTTCACCCTCATCGGCTCCCCGTCTGCCATCGAGGAGGCGGCTTTTCAGCTTGCCAAAAAAGCTGTGGAGACCATCGACATGACGAAGCATGAGGGGCAGCACCCCCGCATGGGCGCTGTGGACGTGATCCCCTTTGTGCCTCAGATGGATGTCACTGTCGAAGACTGCGTGGAGATTTCCAAACGTGTTGCGCAGCGCTGCTGGGACGAACTGGAGCTCCCCTCTTTCCTGTACGAGGATTCCGCCACCCGTCCCGAGCGGAAGAATCTGGCTTCCTGCCGTAAAGGTCAGTTCGAGGGCATGCCGGAAAAGCTGCTGCAGCCCGACTGGGCGCCGGATTATGGCGAGCGGAAGATCCACCCCACCGCGGGTATCACTGCCATCGGCGCAAGGATGCCGCTCATCGCCTTCAACGTGAATCTGGACACCTCTGATGTGGAGATCGCCAAAAAAATTGCCAAGGCCATCCGGGGATCCTCCGGGGGCTTTCGCTCCTGCAAGGCCATCGGCGTCATGCTGGAGGAGCGGAACATTGCTCAGGTCTCCATGAACATGGTGAATTTCGAGGACACGCCCCTTTACTATGCCTATGAGATGATCCGCGCCCTGGCGGATCGCTACGGCGTGCGCATCATCGGCAGCGAGATCGTGGGTCTCACCCCGGCCAAGGCCTTGATCGACTGTGCGGAGTTTTACCTGAAAATCGAAAACTTCAACTGCAAGAACCAGATCATGGAATACCACCTGATCGACATGGAATAAGGAGAGGCACTATGGATCTTGCCGAACTATCCGTCCAAAGCTTTGTGGAGACCGTAGCCTCCGATGCCCCCGCCCCCGGCGGCGGATCCGTGGCCGCGCTGGAGGCTTCCCTGGGCGCCGGACTTACCGCCATGGTTGCCTGTCTCACCCAGGGAAGGAAAAAATACGCGGCATTTGCGGAAAACGCCGCGCTTGTCCAGTCCCAAGCCGAGGACCTGCAGAAAAGGTTTCTGACTCTCATGGATGAGGACAGCAAAGCATTCCAATTGGTCAGTCGGGCTTTCTCCCTGCCCAAGGAGACCGACAAAGAAAAAGCCTACCGCTCCGCCGCCATCCAGGAAGGACTCAAGGCTTGCACCCGGACGCCCCTGGAAATGATGCGGCTTTGCGAAGAGGCACTTTCCCTGGCTTCTGCTTTTCAGAAATATGGCTTCAACCAAAGCTCTGCCAGTGATCTGGGCGTGGCCTTTCTTTCCCTGCAAAGCGCCATACAGGGTGCCTGGCTCAACGTGCTTATCAATCTTGCCTCCATCCGGGATGAGGATTTTGTAAAGGAGAACCGGGAGCGTGGCCAGGGGATTTTGCTCCGCGCTCTTCCTCTGGCAGAGGAAGGTTACCGCAGTATCCTCGCCATGGTCCAAAGCTAAAGAGAAAAGGTGATCTCATGAAAAAGCTGCTGTCCGTTCTCCTTGTTATTTTTCTGTTGGCTTCCGTCCCCCTCGCCGCTTTCGCACAGGAGGCATCCGGCGAGCCGCAGCTGATCGTCTCCACTGTCCAGGCCATGCCGGGAGAGGAAGTTTCCCTCACCATTACCCTTCTCAATAATCCCGGCATCGGAGTCCTCAACCCGAAATTCGTGTTTGATGAAACCGTGCTGGAATGGATCGGCTATGAGCAGGGCGGGCTCACCGGCTGGACCGTAACGAAGAGAGCCGGCGTCTGGCTGGGAAACGCGGACAGCGAATTTAACGGCGTGATCCTGACGCTGCGCTTCAAGGTCCTGGACTCCGCTGCGGGGGGCTTCACCGAGGTCAGTCTCATCTGCAAAGAGGGAGACGCCTATAACTATGCCGAACAGCCGATCTTCTTCCATCTGGTCAGCGGCGGTGTTCAGGTGGGGGCTCAGAGCCCGGAACCCAGCCCCAGTTCAAGCCCGGAGCCCGCACAGGGAAGCATTTCCGCCCCGGAGGCGACAGCACCGCAAGTGACGGCGGCTCCCCAGCCCACATCGGAAGTTCCGTCTCCTTCCGCCGTCCCATCCACCCCCGCACCGAGTGCAGCAGGATCTGAGCCTACTCCCGTTCCGGAAGCAGGCATGGTCGCTGCTTCTCCCGTCCAGGACGTGCCGGCTGCGGTTTCCCTTGCGCCAGAGCCCACCCCTGAAAAGACAGCAGGCACGCGCAGTTTTCCGGTTCTGCCTGTCGTTCTCTCTGCCTGCGTGCTGGCACTGCTGATCCTCTTCCTGGTTCGGAAAAATCAAGCCAGGGAAAAGCATTAACGCAGAACGAACCCCGGAAGGGCGGACCCGCTCGTTGTAAGCGGGTCCGCCCTTCCGGGGTTTTAGAATAGTCAGCGCAAAAAGCCGTTGATGATCTGCTCCTCCGCCTGCTGCTCGGTGAGCCCCAGGGTCATGAGCTTGATGATCTGATCTCCGGCGATCTTGCCGATGGCGGCCTCGTGGACCAGCATGGCGTCCACGTTGTTGGCCTCCAGGGAGGGGATGGCCAGGATCTTGCCCTGATCCATGATGATGGAGTCGCACTCGGTGTGGCCGCTGCAGGGAGCGTTGCCGGTGATGCGGGCATTGAAGGTCTGGCGGGACTGGTCCCGCGCCACGGAGCGGGAGACCACATCCGCCGTGGAGTTATCGCCGTTCAGGTTCACCTGATAGGTACTCACGGCGTTCTGGCTGCCGTGGGTCATGAGGCGCTCCTTCACCACGAGCCGCGCCCCGGCCTTCAGTTCCGCCAGTGTGGTGCGCTCGGTGGAGTCCACGCCCTTGATCTGCTCCATCTCCATCTCCACGCAGCTGCCCTCCTCCTGGTAGACTTCCGTCACCGGATTCAGGATGCGCTGTCCCCGGCCGTCGCCGGAGCCGTAGTGTTTTTCCACATACTTGATCTTCGCGTTCTTGCCCACAAAGAAGCGGTGCACGCCGTCGTGCTCGCTGTCCTGGCTGCCGCAGTTGTCGATGCCGCAGCCGGCCACGATGACCACGTCCGCGTCCTCGCCAATATAGAAGTCGTTATACACCGTCTCCTTCAGGCCGCTCTGAGAGAGGACCACGGGGATATGCACGCTCTCGTTTTTGGTGCCGGGCTTCACGTGGATGTCGATGCCGCTGCCGTCGGACTTGGAGACGATCTCGATGTTGGCAGTGCTGCTGCGGCCTGCAAGCTGGCCGTTGGCCCGAAAGTTATAGGCGCCCTCGGGGACACTGTGGAGATCCGCGATCTCCTCGATCAGGCGCTTCTGGATGGCGTCAAGCTGAACCATGTTCTTCTCCTCCTTACTGCAGCTTCTGGCAGGCGCTGACCGGCGCCGTCTGGCCGATGAGCCGTGGCAGGATCTCCTCAGGAACACCCCGCTCCGAGATCCGTCCCTCTGCCAGGACCAGGATCTCGTCCGCGATCTGCAGGATCCGCTCCTGGTGGGAGATGATGACGATGGAGCTGTCCCGGATCTCGCTGCGCATCTTCTCGAAGATGCGGATCAGGTTCTGGAAGCTCCAGAGGTCGATGCCCGCCTCCGGCTCGTCAAAGAGGGAGAGCCGGGTATGCCGGGCCAGCAGGGTCGCGATCTCGATGCGCTTGAGCTCTCCGCCGGAGAGGGAGGAATTGATCTCCCGATCGATATAGTCCCGGGCGCAGAGGCCCACCTCGGAGAGGTAGCTGCAGGCCTCGGAGACGGAGATGCGCTTCCCCGCGGCCAGACGAAGCAGATCCTTTACCCGAATGCCCTTAAAGCGCACCGGCTGCTGAAAGGCAAAGCTGATGCCCTTTTTCGCCCGCTCGGTGATGTCCAGGCCGGTGATGTCCTCTCCGTCCAGCAAAATGCTGCCGGAGATGGGCTTTTCAATGCCCATGATGAGCCTGGCAAGGGTAGATTTACCGCTGCCGTTGGGCCCGGTGATGACGGTGAATTTGCCATCCTCAATGGTCAGATTCAGATCGTGGATGATCTCTTTTTGGACCTCATCCTCGTTGACCGCAAAGCTAAGATTCCGGATCTCTAACATGGATCTTTCTCCTTACGTTATCAGTTGTCGGCCCGGTTGTAGCCGTTCTTCATGTGGGTGCTGACTTCCAGCAGCACCTTGTTCAGGGTCTGGGTGCTCTGCTGCTTTGCCATGTCGCAGAGCTCTTTGTTGGCCTTCATCAGAATGGAGGTGTCCTCCCCCGCCGCGATGCGGCTGTCATAGGCGCGCACGATCTGGCGCCCCTTGGTGACCACCGCCTGCTGGTAGCGCTCGATCTGCTGGGCGCAGGTGTTGTAGCTGGCGTCCGCCAGAGCGCCGATCAGTCGGCTTGCCCAATAGAAGTTCTCCGTGGACACATCCAGCGTCACCTTGCTGAGATAGTCCGGCATTTTCGGCACATTGGGGTAAACGGGCAGCAGCGCATCGAAGGTAGTGGAGCCGAAGCAAACCCACTCCAGGCCCTTCACTGTCTCTGGCTTGTCCGGGCGGATCTGGCACACGGTGGTGACGCCGGTGCGGTTGATACCGATGGAGCGGTACATGCCCCGCTTGCCGGTGTCCTGGTTGGTGTAGGGGTTATACGGTGTGCCCTGATAGTGGGTGGAGAGCAGGTACTTCACGTCCTCCACCGCCACTTTGCGATCGGGTACAAAGCTCCAGGGGATGTTGTCGCTCTCCGGCGTGAACTCCGCGTCCGGCCCCTCCCAGCGGTGAGAATAGGGCGTGAGATAGCGGCCCATGAACCAGGCCCGGGGCGTATTGTAGATGTGGTCCATATCCCGGCGGGAGCCGAACACGTCCCGGGGATTGAAGGCGCCGTTCTGGTTCAGATCCAGGTGATTTTTCGCGATGAACTCCCGCAGATCCGCAGAGCAGAGATGATCCTTCTGCGCGCCGAAGGCGTCCTCCAGGTCAAAGGCGTCCATGCCGAACTGGTTGGGGTTCACTACCACCACTTCGTCGGGCACGCGGCGGGCCATCCAGTGATGGCCGCCGATGGTCTCCAGCCACCAGACTTCCTTCTCGTCGTTGAAAGCGATGCCGTTGGATTCGTAAGTGCCATACTTCTCCAGGAGTTCGGCCAGACGCAGCACGCCCTCCCGGGCAGAGCGGATGTAAGGCAGCACCAGCACTACGATGTCCTCTTCCCCGATGCCGCCGGGGATCTCCTTTTCCCCGCGCTTCTCGGCCTTCTTGAGCTCCACCAGCGGATCCGCCGCCAGCACCCGGGGATTGGAGGTGATGGTCTCGGTAGCAGTCATGCCCACGTTTGCCGCGTTGATGCCTGTGGCGGCCCAAATGCCGTCCTTGGGGTCCACACTGGGGCAGGCAGTGTAGCGCATGGGCTTCTCCGGCAGATCGATCTCCACATGGGAGATCACGCTTTTGTATTTCCTCTTCTGGTCCCGGGGCTCGACCACAATGAGCTTCTTCACGTCAAAATGCCCGTCGTCGGTACGGGCGATCATGGTGGAACCGTCGTTGCTGGCCTTGGAGCCAACCAATATCGTTGTGCAGGGCATATCCTTTCTCCTCTCTGCTCTTTCTATCCTTACCATTAGACTTTTCGCTGTCCCAATGCAGGATAGCCGTTTTCAACTTTTCCGATTCTATCACAGCCCCCAGCATTTGACAAGCATCTCCCGCAAAGCCTCCCCCTCAATCCCGTCAAAGCCTCCCCCGGCGGCCATGTCGGCCTCCCCTGCAAGGGGAGGTGTCACCGACGCCCGCGTCGGCGACGGAAGGGCCTCTCCCCTCCTCGCCGTAGGGGCGATTCACGAATCGCCCACCTTCTGCACGTTCCCACCCCTGTCATTGCGAACCAGTGCGCACACTGGTGTGGCAATCCGTTTCTCACCGTCTTTTCTTGCGAATCCCTTGCTTCTCCCTATTCTCCATCTTGAAACTTGTCGAAAATTATGGTAACATAACATGATTTGTTTTTCTGGAGGTTTTTATGACTACCATCAATTCCGTTGGAAAAGCCAAACAGATCGTGCGGGAGATCAGCAAAGCCATCGTCGGCAAGGACGAAGTGCTGATCAAGATCCTGCTTGCGGTGATCGCAGGCGGCCACATCCTGATGGAGGACATCCCCGGCGTCGGCAAAACCACCATGGCTGTGTCCCTCTCCAAGGCTCTGGGTCTGGACTATAACCGCGTCCAGTTCACGCCGGACGTGCTGCCCTCCGACATCACCGGCTTTTCCATTTACGATAAGAACAGCGGCGAGATGCGCTATCAGAAGGGCGCCGTGCTCTGCAACCTTTTCCTGGCGGACGAGCTGAATCGCGCCACCAGCCGCACCCAGTCGGCTCTGCTTCAGGCCATGGAAGAGGGCGAGGTCACGGTGGACAACAAGACCTACCCTGTCCCCCAGCCTTTCGTCGTCATCGCCACCCAGAATCCCACCGGCGCCAAGGGCACTCAGATGCTGCCCGACTCCCAGATGGACCGCTTCATGCTCCGACTCTCCATCGGCTATCCCGAACATGAGGACGCCATTGAAATGATCCGCCGCAAGCAGAGCGGTATGAGCCCCGAGGATGTGGAGCAGGTGGTAAGCCGGGATGAGATGATGCAGATCCGCAAAGAAGCCGACGGCGTCTTTATCAAGGACAGCGTCATCGAATACATCGTCTCCCTCTGCGAGACCACCCGTAAGGATCCCCGGATCCTCCAGGGTGCCAGCCCCCGTGCCTCTCTGGCCCTGACCTCTCTGGCCAAGGCCACCGCCTGGATCCAGGGCCGGGACTATGTCCTGCCCCGGGACGTGCGTTTTGTCTTTAGCGATTGCATCGAGCACCGGCTGATCTGGGCGCCGGAGCTTGCCCGGTCCGAAGACCGCTTCCAAGTGCTGGAGGAGCTCTTTAACTCCGTTCCCGCCCCGGCCATCCGTTGATCATGCCGACCTTATCTTTATTGCTCTACCTGTTGATCCTGCTTGCGCTGTGGCTGTTCCGCATGGCTTATGTGGGCTGGCTGGGCTCCTATCTCTTTGCCTGTGCGCTCGTGGTCCCACCGGTACTGCTGTTGATGAGCCTGCCCTCCATGCTTCGCCTGAAGCTGGAGATGGAAGTGGCCCCCACCCTGACCCGGAATGCGGAGGGGAAGCTCACGGTTCGTTTCCTGAACCGTTCCCTCCTGCCGCTGCACCGGGTCTCCGTCTGGCTGGAGGTGGAAAACCGCTTCACCGGCGATGTGAAAAAGGACCGCTTCCACTACCAGGGTTTGGTCACCAGCCGCGGGGAGCTTCCCCTGCCAACGGATTATTGCGGTCAGCTCCTGTGCCGTGTTGTCCGGGTGGAGGTCCGGGATCTGCTGGGCTTTCTCAAGCTTCGTCGCAAATGCCCGGAGAGCGTGATCTGCACGGTGCTTCCCGTGGCAAACGGGCCCGCCGTTCCTCCGGACTTTGAGCTTGCCCTGGACACGGCCGAGCAGCTCAAGCCCAAATACGGCGGCGGCTATTCCGAGGAGCATGATCTGCGGGAGTATCGACCCGGCGACACGGTAAACAGCATCCACTGGAAGCTCAGTTCCAAGACCGATGAAGTCATCGTCCGGGAGCCTCTTATAAACGCCAATCAAAACGTCTTCCTGGTCCTTGGCCGGATCGGCAAGGAGGACCGGGGTTTGGAAGTGCTGTATTGGATGTCCCTGGAGCTCTGCATGCGGGAGATTCCCCACACCATCGTGGCCGATTCCCTGTATGATGTCACCAACGAGGCGGAGACTATCGACGCTCTCTGCACCATGCTGGCAAACCCCATGGACAAGCCCTGCCCCTTTGACCCGGCCGGAGCCCGCGCCATCTTTATCGTAACCGACGGGGAGGTGAGCGTACCGTGAGCCGTCTCGGCAATCGTCTGGCAAACCTCTTCCTGCTCTGCCTCGGCATTTTCAGTCTGCTTTCCATCATTGCAAGCAGCTTTCAATGCCGCTATGACCGGTCTCTTTGGCTGTGGCTGTTGCTGCTCTGCGTCCTTCTCTGGGTGGCAGGCTCCTTCCGCCGCGGCTTCTGGATCGGTATGCCCATCGCCGCTGTGCTGCTGTTTCTGGCCTATCGCTTTTATGGCCGCAATCCCATGCTGCAGCTGCAGGATCTGATCGATCATATCTCCGGCGCCTTCTATACTCACATCATTCATCCGGGAGAAAGCTACCCCTATCTGAACGCGGCAAACTCCCATTCTCTTGTGCTTTTGTTTTTGGGTTTTCTGCTGGCTGCCTATCTCTCCACCGCGCTGACCTCCCGCAGCATGCGCATCACCCTTGCCCTGCTGGAGACCGTCCCCATCTTCACAGCCTGCGCCATGGTAAACGGTGAAATGCCCGCCATCGCCAGTGCGGGAATGTTGCTGTTCTGGTTCCTGCTGCTGGTGGGCGGCGTAGGCTATCATCCGGACGGCAGCCTGGGACGGACCGTTCTCTGTTGCGTCCTGCCCATTGCTTTGATCCTGGGCGGGCTGTTGGTCCGCTTCGACCCCGCAAAATACGAATACACCCCGCGGGACCAGGAACTGGCGGAGCATTTCGATAAACTCAGCCACTATTTTGATCTTTTCACCGGCAAAACCAAGGAGCAGCAGGCTTTTACCGCTGATCCCGATCAGCCCAGCAGCACCAGCGCTCCCCGCTCCCAGTTCAAACCTTCCTGGGACAACAATGACAGCATGCAGTTGGAAACCGAGTTTGACGCGGAACACGCGGACCTTCGTCTGATGCAGGTACGCGCGCAGACTTCAGGGAGGCTCTATCTGCGCACCCAGTCCTTCGGTGATTATACCGGTACGGGCTGGCGTCCTGCTGAGGAGCTGAGTTCCGGCTCTTCACTGCCCTTTACCGCCTTTGCCGCCGAGCTCTCCCCCGAGGGCGTGAAGCGGGATCTGGATATCCGCAGTTTTATGGATCTCAGTGCGCTCTGTATCCCCTATTATGCCGCTGTCTCCTCCGGCTCTGACATCTCCGTCACTGCCGATGACCAGACCAGCTATCGCGTGAGCTACATCGACTATAAGGGCAGCATGGATACCCTGGTCCTGCCTGCGGAGGCTGCTGCCGCCGAAGTCAAGTATCGCTCCCACGCCCACAGCGTTTATACCCGCCTGCCGGAAGCCACCCGTGCCGCGGCCCTCCACCTCTGTGAGGACGCCGGCATCCGGGGCGATGATCCCAACCTGGTCCAGTCCATTGCGGATTACGTCAGCGGAAGCGGCGAGTATGACCTGACGACCGGGCCCTATCCCTCCACCGATTACGCCATCTATTTTCTCACCGAATCCCATCACGGCTACTGCATCCACTATGCTACAGCCGCAGCTGTGCTTTACCGCTCCTTTGGCATTCCTGCCAGAGTGACAGAAGGCTTTGCTGTGGAAACCCGCGGAGGCTTCTATACCGACGTTGTGGCCGGTGATGCTCATGCCTGGGTGGAGGTCTACCAGGACGGCCTGGGCTGGATCCCCGTGGAGGTCACTGCACGGGGCGGTCTGGCCACTGCGCTGCCGGATGCCACGCCCTCCCCCAGCCCTATGCCGGAGCCGGAACTCCAGCCTTCTCCCAGTCCAGACCCGGCCTCGGGCATGCAGGAACAGGGCGGTGGCGGCGGTGGTCCCGGACCTACCGAAACGCCGGAACCGGAGCCCGTTCCCGAGCCCGGAAGCGGCTTCCCCTGGTGGCTGCTGTTGATCCTTCCGGCCCTGGTCCTGCTCTTCTACCTGTGGTATGGCATGGCCCGTGCCCGCTTCCTTAGCCAGACACAGCACACTGACGGCCGCCGGGCTGTCATTGCCTGCTGGCGTTATGCCAAGAAAGCCGCCGCCTTTGGCAGCGAGATTCCCCCTGTCATCGTGCAGAAGGCGGAGAAGGTCACCTTCAGTCCCCACAGCATCCAGCCTGAGGAGTTGGAACAGTGCAAGAAGGAATTGCAGACGCTGATCGATACCATCTATCCCACCCTTGATCTCTTTGGTAAGATCCGCTTCCGCTACTTCCGCGGCATGAAATAACAGAAAAACTCCGAAGAGGATTCCTTCCTCTTCGGAGTTTTCTTTTCATAATATACCCGATGGTGCCCCGAACCGCGAGTAATACTACTTTCAAATAAGAAGCTTTAAAAAGGATTGCGAGACAGAATTGCGCCAGACGAGGCGAAGGCCGCAGAGCATAATGGAGATATATGTTCAAGGGCTTCAACGAAGTATGGCACAATTCTGGCCACAAGACTTTAAAGAGTTCTATTTGAAAGTAGTATAAGAGGCCTCCCCTTTCCTCGTAGGGGACGGCGTCCTCGAAATCCCATGGTCTCCCCTGCAAGGGGAGGAGTCACCGGCGCCCGCGGCGGTGACGGAAGGGTCAACCCCGCGTTTCCGTACCGTCATCCTGAGCGCAGCGCAGCGGAGCAGAAGAATCAGAATTGCTATCTATTATTTCGCGCAAAGCCAATGGCTCTGATCCTGGTTCCGGAATTCCTGCAGAGCCTCGGCAAAAGGCTCGCAAATCTGGCTCAGCCGCCCCTTATCCCGCACAAAGGGGTCAATACAGCGCTTTTTCGCCGGAACGACCCTTCTCAGCGCTTCCGACGCTGCGTTCTCATCCTCCACCATCTGCTTCATGGCGCAAAAGCGCTTCCACTCCGCTGCGTACTGTGGCTCACCCCGGAGTTTTGCGATCAGGGCATCCTCCGTCCCCATCAGATCCGACTCGGAAAGGACCCCTCCCCGGATCGCCCGCTCCAGCAGCTCCGCCAGCATCTGCATCGCGTAGCGATCCTCATCGGAGACATAGATCCTGGAGCAGCGCAGCGCGTCAAAGCCAAAATCGATGGCGGAAGCCGCATCGGAAAAAGCCAGTTCCTCCACCCCATCCTCATTTTGCGCAACGCAGAGTACGCCGTAATACAGCTTGAGAGCTGTAAGCGGACGAAGCTTGTAGTTTTCCAGATTGCCAAGGGTATATTCCAGCCGATCCGCCGAAAGCCTTGGGGCGTCATTGTCCGCAACTGGATAGCGATGATAGTCCAGCACCTCCTCCACAGGGATCCCATACTCCCGCAGGATGGCGCTGATCTCTGCCGAGCCCCGGATGACCTGTTCTGTCGCATCCTCCGTTGCTTCCTGCCTCATGTGATCGCCGCGGAGAAAATCCACGGAGTGGGCAAAGGTAGGGGTGGCGATATCATGAAACAACGCAGAAGTGCTCTGCACCGGGTCTTCCTTAAAATGCCAAACGATCCTGGCTGTGCCCAAGCTGTGGTCGAAGCGGGAATAGCTTTTCAGCCCGCGAAAACGCTTGAAGGAGGTATACTCACAGCCGCAATTCATGCCAACATGGTGCAATCTCTGCATGGCCGGTGTCTCGCAGAGCTTTTGCAGCAGTTCGGGCGTGCCGCGATAATAGAATCTCTGGATCCTCATTCGGAAAGCCTTTCTTCATATTCCGCTTCCCGGAACCCTACAAGGACATACTTTTCCGAAACCAGCAGCGGCCGCTTCACCAGCATCCCGTCGCTAGCAAGAAGATCCAGCTGCTCCTCCTCACTCATAAGCGGCAGTCGCTCCTTCAAGTGCAGAGCCTTATACTGCAGACCGCTTGTGTTGAAAAACCGTCTCAGCGGCAGGCCGCTTCGCGCATGCCATGTCCGCAGTTCCTCCGCACTTGGCCTTTCTTCCCGGATCATACGCAGCTCATAGGGGATTTTTCTCTGGTCCAGCCAGTCCTGCGCCTTCTTGCAGGTGCTGCATTTCGGATAACAGATAAAAACCATCATGCTTTTCTCCTCTCTTCAGATCTGCTGGGGATTTGCCAATGCCCAGATGTAGAGCGCCTGCTCGGCTGGATTGGTGTATTCCGTAAGGCCATAGCCTCTCAGGGCAACGTGGGCATCCACGCTCCAGGGCACCCTGCCATGCTCACAGCCGTAGAGCAGCGCGGCTTCCGTAAACAACGTGCAGCCCAGCGGCACATGATAATCGCTTGTGACAATGGCAATGCTTCTGATCTGGGGATACTGCTCTGTCAGGATTTTCAGGGTGAACTTGGCGTTTTCATCGGTGGTGGAAGAGCGATCCTCCAAAATGATCCTGCTCTGGTCGATACCCTGCTCCAAGAACCACTCTGTCATAACGCCCGCTTCCGTAGCCAATGCGTTTCCTGCCGCTGTTCCCCCGCCGGTCACGGCAAGATAGGCATTGGGATACTGCTTTGCGGCAGCCAGGGCCAGCTCGCAGCGGCCCAGCATTTCCGGAGCCATGCCGCCATCTGGTAAAAGTTGGAAGCCAAGCACTACAATGCAAAGACTGTCGTCCCTGGGAAGCGTCTCCGGAAGCGTTTCATAGTTCAGCTCCATCCGGTTATCCGCATAATCCCAATACTCCATGATCCCGCCCCAGGCTTCCCCCAGCGGTGCATCATGCTCCTTGAGCGCCTCCACATCTGCCTCAATGATCCTGTTGCGGTCCTCCACCTGCATCCGGTAGGCATAGACCATATCCGTAACCAGCTTAAAGCTTATCTGATCATACACAATAGGGCGAAAAGATTCCTGCGGCGCTGGCTCTTGTGCAGCTTCGACAGTGGGCGCATCCGAATCGTTCGTGGACGGAACGGGAGTGATCGTCGGGACTTCCGGGGTAGGAGACGCGGATGCCGCCGGACTTGGATCAGCAGGCATCCCGGCAGGCGCTTGTGACGCAACGACAAGTGACGTCTCATCTGTCTTGGCAGAGACTGGGGCAGTCTGGGCCGGTGCTCTCTTTCCCGGATACAGAAGAAGGACCGCAAGCAGCAGCATTCCCACTGCCATGCCAATCCGCATTCCAGGATGCAGCGCTCTGGATTTTCCGGTCACGCTGCTCTCAGCTGTTTTCTGTCTCATTCCGGTAATTCTCCATTCCCTTCCCATTGGAGCTTTTCCAGGGTATCCGCAAGGATTTCTTTTCTCAGATCCGAAAGCCATTCAGAAAATGCCACCGCATCAAAAGCATAACACTTGTTCAGGTCATACTCATTCTCCGACCAGGTGTCCAAGGGAGATTCGTTGTGCTGGATCAAGGCTTCCAGCTTATCCAGCGCCTTGTAGAGCTTCGCCTCCCCGGTCTCCTGCGCCTCCATCTCCCGGTAGAGCGCCAGCATTTCCCGTGACAGTTCCTCCGGAAGGCTTTGGACCCAGCGCTCCAGCAGGGAATCCTCTGCTGCCCGATCCGCATCAGTTTTCAAAAAAGTCGGGATATCCCCGGTGAAGCACTCCCCAAGGTCGTGGATCAGACACATACGTGTGACTTTATCCATATCCAGTTCGGGAAACTCACTCCTCAACAGAAAAGCCATCAAAGAAACTCGCCAGCTGTGTTCGGCAACGCTCTCAATCCTTCTTTTTGAGGTCGTGCAGTGACGCGGCGTGTCCTTCAGTCGTTCTGCCACATGCAGGATATCAAGATAATCCCTCGGTTCCATAACAGCTTAACCTCCGCCTTTAGCGAAAACACTTTATCGAATTATAGCATAAAGCGATTCTCACTTCAACTCTGCCAAGAAAAAAGGGAATTCCCAACGGAATTCCCTTTTTCATCAGATTTTGGAATCAGGCCAGATGTCCCTTCTCGGTGATTACGCGGATCACATCATCCACATACTTTTCGCAGATCTCGTCGGTCTCCGCTTCCACCATAACGCGGATCACCGGCTCCGTGCCGGATTCACGCACAAGGATGCGGCCCGTATCGCCCAGCGCTTCCGCGACCTTCTTCACCGCGGCCTGCACATCGGGATCGTTCTGCGCGTCTGGTTTGGACTTGACGCGCACGTTCTTCAGCACCTGGGGATAGAACACCACGGGAGCCGCCAATTCGCTCATGGGCTTCTCCTTGGCCAGCATCACTTCCATCAGCTTCAGAGCGGTAAGGATGCCGTCGCCGGTGGTCTCATACTTGAGGAAGATGGTGTGTCCGCTTTGCTCGCCGCCAATGCGGTTGCCGGTCTGGACCATGTTCTCATAAACGTACTTGTCGCCCACCTTGGTCTTTTCATACTCGATACCTACCTTGTCCAGGGCCTTGTACAGGCCGAAGTTGGACATCACAGTGGTGACGACCTTGTTGTTCAGGAGCTTGCCCCGCTCTTTCATGTAGAGGCCATAGATGTACAGCACATGGTCGCCGGTAACCACATTGCCCTTCTCATCCACAGCAAGGCAGCGGTCCGCGTCACCATCAAAGGCGAAACCGATATTCAGCTTATTGTCCACCACAAACTTCTGCAGATGCTCGATGTGGGTGCTGCCGCAGTCGGTATTGATGTTGTAACCGTCGGGCTCAGCGTTGATGACATAGGTCTTGGCGCCCAGAGCGTCGAAAACAGCCTTTGCGATCTGCCAGGAAGCGCCGTTGGCGCAGTCCAGACCGACCTTCACGTCCTTGAAGCTGTACTTGCTCATGGAGATCAGGTGGCCGATATAGCGATTACGGCCGGCCACATAGTCCACGGTACGACCGATGTTCTCACGCTCGGCAATGGGGATCTGGATCTTTCCGTCGATGAAGTCCTCGACCTTCAGAATCGTCTCCTCATCCATCTTCTCGCCGTTGCCGTTGAGAAGCTTGATGCCGTTATCGTAGTAGGGGTTATGAGAGGCGGAGATCATGATGCCGCAGTCGAAATCGTCCACACGGGTGATGTAAGCGACGGAAGGCGTGGTGGTGACGTGCATGATGTACGCGTCAGCGCCGCTGGCCATCAGACCGGTGCAGAGTGCGTACTCAAACATATAGGAGCTGCGGCGGGTGTCCTTGCCGATGACGATTTTAGCCTTTTTGCCCTGGTTGCTGCCATAGTACCAGCCCAGGAAGCGGCCGATCTGGATGGCATGCTCATAAGTCAGGTTTTTATTGGCCTCTCCGCGGAAGCCGTCGGTTCCGAAATACTTGCCCATGTTAACGCTCCTCCTTCAATACAACAACGCCGTTATCCTTCCAGATGGCATTGGCCGGAACGACACCCCTCACGCAGGAGGTAGGATAGATGTTGGAGTGGCGGCCGATCATCGTACCGGGATTGCAGACGGCGTTGCAGCCGACTTCCACGTAATCGCCCAGCATGGCGCCGAACTTCTTCACGCCTGTCTCCATCTGCTCGGTGCCGTTGTGGACCACCACCAGCTTCTTGTCGGATTTCACATTGCTGGTAATGGATCCGGCGCCCATATGGCTGTAATAGCCCAGGATGCTGTCGCCAACGTAATTATAGTGCGGAGTCTGCACATGGTCGAAAAGGATCACATTTTTCAGTTCCACGCTGTTGCCAACCACACAGTCAGCGCCCACCAGAGCGGAGCCGCGGATAAAGGCGCAGTGGCGCACCTCGGTGTTGGGTCCGATGATGCAGGGAGCGCCCAGATAAGCGGAGGGAAAGACCTTTGCGGTCTTGTGAACCCAGACATTGGGCTGCACTTCCTCGTAGTCCTCTCCCAGCGTGGGGCCGAGGGCCAGGATCATCTCCTTAATGCCCTTCAGCGCTTCCCAGGGATAGGTAAACTGACGCAGATAATCAGCCGCCAGGGTATGGTCCAGATCATAGAGATCTTTGATTGTCAGCATCTTACAGTCTCTCCTTCTTCTCGATGTCCAGGAAGTACTTGTAGGTGTCCACGGTCAGCTCTCCGCAGGCGGCCTCATCGCAGGCGATGATGGCGCCGTTGTGCATCTGCAGCGCACTGCAGGTCCACTTCTGGCTGACGGAGCCTTCCACGGTGGCAGCCAAAGCGCGGGCCTTATTGTGGCCATTGATGAGGATCAGGACCTCTTTGGAATCGAACACCGTGCCGACGCCCACGGACAGGGCCTGGCTGGGCACTGCTTCCGGATCATTGCCGAAGAAGCGGGAGTTTACGATGCGGGTATCGGTGGTCAGGTTACGGACGCCGGTTCTGGAGCGGAGGGAGGTGTAGGGCTCATTGAAGGCGATGTGCCCGTCCACACCGATACCACCCATGAAGAGATCAATGCCGCCGTAGGAGGCGATCTTCTCCTCGTAGCGGGCGCACTCCCCTTCCGGATCGTCGGTCATGCCATTGAGAATGTTGATGTTCTCCGGCTTCATGTCCACCAGATGATCGAAGAAATTGTCGTGCATGAAGTACCAATAGCTCTGGTCGTGCTCATGGGGCAGCCCCAGGTACTCATCCATATTGAAGGTCACCACATTGGCGAAGGAAAGTTCTCCCGCCTGATTCATGCGGGCTAGCTCCTTGTATACGCCGATGGGGCTGGAACCGGTGGGCAGCCCCAAGACGAAGGGCCGGTCTTCCTTGTGAGCCTTGATTTTGGCAGCAATGTAATCCGCTGCCCATTTGCTCATTTTATTATAATCGTCCTGAATAACAACGCGCATATGTTTCTTACTCCTTATCTTCATTTGGATTATCCTTCGCTGACACAAGCCAAAACTGGCGGAATGAAAAAAGATGTGTCACGAAGAGATCATGATTCGTGATAAGAGAAGCTCTGTTACGGTTTTGATTCCGCTTTTTCCTTCTCTCTGACGACGCACCGCCGCTGTCCGCCTTTTCCGTTTTGGAAAAAGAGGCTTCCGGCCGCCGTGGCAGCATCCGCCGAGTCTTTCGACAACTGCCATTCCTCGTCACCCTGTTACGGGCCAGGCGCTAACAGACCATCTGCTCCTCGTGCACAGATCTCGGGCTGTTTTACTATTGTGGGCGGGTTCGAAAGCTCAAACTTCATGACCCACCCTTTTATTATATAACAAAAGCTCATGTATCGTCAAGAAAAAAACGAATCTATACAACAGCTTGCTAAAGTGGAAAGCACTGCCGTTCCTTCCTTCTGTCAGTCCTCCGCCCCTGGGATCACCTGTCTGATCAGCCAGGCCATGGGGCTGTCATTGTGAGACGGGAGAATATACCTGCTGATAGCTTTCACTTCAGAGATGGCATTGTCCGGTGCGCAGGGGATTTCCGCCGCCTGCAGCAATTCCATATCGTTCCAGTAATCCCCAACGGCAAAGATCCGGCGCTGGGCATAGGCCGGAAGCTGATGGACCAGCGCGATCCCGGTCCCCTTGTTGATATTGGCCGGCAGCAGCTCCTGGTACTTCCCGATATTGACCACATCCGTGGTTCCTTCCACCAGGCTGATCCGCTTGTCAAGACCGGATGACTGCAAAAAAGCAACCATGGATCGCAACGCATCCTTCTCCCGCTCCAGGAGCACCACCTTTATCCAGTCTTTCTTCGTCAGTTCCTCCAACGGAAGATAGACAGTCGGCTGGTGGATCCGCAGAAAGCCCGGGTCCGCCGTCTCCAGAGGTGTGGCATAGAAGATCCCCTCTGTTGTGTAGATTTGCACATCCAGCGGCAGCTGCAGCTGCCGGCAATGTGCCAGTACCTGCAAAGCGGCTTCCATGTCCATCAGGACCGTGCTGAGATAGCGCTCCTCCTGAAAATCGTAGACCGCAGCGCCGTTTAAGACAATGGACGGCGCGTTCATCGGCAGCTCCGGCAGATGTAATCTCGCGTTATGAGGCTCTCTCCCGGTAGCAACGCCAAAAAGGCCGCCCTGCGCGATATAATCGGCAATCGCCGCCCGATCCTCCTCAGAAACGATGCCCTGGCTGTTGAACAGTGTACCGTCCAGATCGGTCAGGATCGCTGTATTCTCAAACTTCATTCGAAATGATTCTCCTTATCAAGCAGGTATTTTGGTCTGCTTGACAGTCTATCACACAGTCACATATCGTTCAAGCCGTTTTTGACCCGCTGTTCCCCTATTTCATTGTCTAATAATTCTATTGAAAAGCAATCAACCGATGTTGTAAACTATAACTGCAAGAATAATCTTTTTCTTTGTAACGTTTTACTTCTTTTCCGATCATATATACGAAGGGAGGTGAGTATGTGGCGGATTTCGAACAACTGTTTTCGGAAAACTATGATTTCATCTTGAAATACCTGTCAAAGCTCTGCCAGGATCCTAGCCTTGCAGAGGAACTAACCCAGGAGACCTTTTATCGGGCTTACATGAACCTAAGCCAGCTCTATGACCCTGAGCGAGTCTCTGTCTGGCTCTGTCAGATCGCGAAAAACACCTTCTATACCTGGTATCGGGATAGTCAGAAATACGGTCCCTTGGACGAAAACGCCGCAGACTCCTCTCCAGATCTGGCCGACGCCCTGATCCGAAAAGAGCTGTCAAAAGAGACCTTTGCCAGGCTTCACGAATTGGAGGAGCCCTATAAGGAAGTCTTTCTGCTCTCGGTCTTCGCCAATCTCTCCTTTGTAGAGATCAGCACGCTTTTCGGCAAAAGCGAAAGTTGGGCAAGAGTCACCTTCTTCCGTGCTAAGCAAAAACTGAAAGGAAAGCTGAGGGATAAACATGCATTGTGAAGTGATCCGGGATCTGCTGATCCTCTATGCCGATGATTGCTGCAGCAAAGAAAGCAAAACGCTGGTGGAGGAGCATCTGAATAGCTGTCAGGCCTGCAGAGAAGCCCTGAAAGAATTGCGGGACGTCTCGCCAGTTGCGGAAGAGCCAATATCACCACCGGCCCCACTTACCCGTGTCAATCAATGGAAAGCCTCGCTGCTGCAGTCTGTTCTGCTATACTGCTCTTTTTCCCTGCTGGTTTTCGGCGTATTCCGTGAGAGTATCACCCCGGAGGGCGCCACCAACGGTCTATGGGCTTTCGCCCTTCTCATCCCTGTGACAGGCTATCTTCTGTCCCTTGCAAACTGGTATTTCCTCCGCCTCTATCCCAGCCGCAAGGCCTTTTCCCGCTTCTCCCTGCTTTTCACCAGTGTCTTTATTCTTCTGGGGGACCTATGGGCTGTCAACCACTATCAAAGTGCTCTTTCCGGACTATTTCGCGGTACTGCACACACTGTAACTCCATTTCTCGCCGGCATTGCATTGAGCATTGCCCTTTGCATTCTCTCTCCGTTCCTTGCGGATCGCTACGCCCGTCTCTCTGGCAAGGAGTGAACCATGAGGCGAAAAGATTTCCCGGCCTCGCTGCTCTTTCTGCTAGCCTTTCTGTTCCCCGGGACCTGTCTGATCTCCAAGCTCCTTGACTACACATTGTTGGTTCACAGCGGAAGGCACTTTGCCGTTCTTTCCACGCTCCTTTACGGCATCTTGGGAATCCTTCTCTTACACCGGGAAGAGAAGACCGCCGGCGCAGTCTCTGCTGTCCTTCTATCCCTGTGCCCCTTTTTGAATCAAATCAATGTCCTGCTTGCCATCTTTTATACGGAAGACTTCCTCGTGGTCTTCTTATTCATTCCTTGGACGGTCCTGTCTGTTGTGATCGTAAGCGAGTATGTGGAGCGCAAGCTGCTGAAAGTGCCCTTTTATGTGCTGGCCGGTTTTCTGACTCTCCCGATCCTTCTTTTCCTGCCATTCATTGGCTTCGGCGCGAGAATGACGCTTGCCTGTGAACTCTCTCCCGATGCCGTCTATTGCGCCGAAGTCATAGACGACGATCAAGGCGCGCTTGGCGGCTCGACCCGACTTGTGGTTTACCGCTTTGACAAGAGCTTTTGCATCGGCTCCTTCGAATTTCGGAAATCACAAAAAGAGCTCCGTTCCGGTCCCTGGGGAGAATTTGAAAGCCTTGCCTGGCAAGACAGAGAACTTCTCTTCATGAATGGCAAAGCATACGAAATTGTGGATTACTACCCGGAAGACCTCCCCGAGAAAGAGCGAATACTACGATATGTGAAGCAGCACGAAGGACTCCTTCTTCGGTATGTGAAAAAGCGGGATGATGCGATTCTCGAAAATCAACCCATCATCCAGGAAGTCAAATTCGATGCCTCCTGTATCGACTTTTTCTGCGGAGGAAGCGGCTTTGGATCTCATACTACCTATTGGGGCTTTTTTTATTCCGAGTCTGACGATCTGACGGCGCGTTGCCCTGCTCCATCGGACGGAAAAGAATATGAGCAGAAACTTCAGCAATCCGGCGAAGGCTATCTATGGAGAGAATCATGGCAAGACCCACGCGGCGACAACAGTTATTATGTGGAGCCCATAGTCGGCCATTTTTATTACTACGAAATACACTTTTAACTGCACGCAAAAAACGTACCCGGAAGGCCGCCAGCAGGCATCTTTCCGGGTATTATCCTTTTTCAGCAAAGGATTATGATGCAATTGCATTTTTAGGGAAGCTGTTTTCGAAACAGCATCTATATGCCACAAGTTTCCAATGCTGCGCTCCCCTCTTTCCACACTGTTTCGGGGTTACAGCATTTTCCGTCTTTGAGGACGATTCGCCAGAAGCAGAAGAACGCAGCCGGGCCGAGGCCATGGCTGCGTTTTTCTGTTTCCAGTGGACCCGCAAGCACTTGATTTCCTGCGTATCCGCTGATACCGGTGATCTTCGGCTTATTGTTTCGGCCTATGCTTTCCGGGATTCTTCCTGAGAAAGCGTCGGGAAAAGCGGAATCAATCCTCCCACTTCCAGTTGCTTACTTCCGGCAGATCCTGGCCGTACTCGTGGATATACTGCTTATGCTCCACCAGCTCGTCGCTCATCTTCTGATACAGGTAAGCGCCCCGATTGCCCAGCTGCGGCAGATACTTGATTGCCTCCTGCACCAGGTGGAAGCGGTCCACATCGTTCTGCACGCGCACATCGAAGGGTGTTGTGATGGTGCCCTCTTCCTTATAGCCCCGCACATGCATGAGGCGGTTGTTATGGCGGCGATAGGTCAGCTCATGCACAAGGGAGGCGTAGCCGTGGAAGTTGAAAATAACAGGCTTGTCCTGGGTAAAGAGGATGTCATATTCCGCGTCTGTCAGGCCGTGGGGATGCTCGTTGGCAGGCTGCAGCTTGAAGAGGTCCACCACGTTGATAAAGCGGATCTTCACCTCGGGAAGCTCCTTATTCAGGATGGAGACCGCGGCCAGCGCTTCCAGCGTTGGCGTCTCGCCGGCGCAGGCAAAGACGATATCCGGCTCCTGTCCCTGGTCGTTGCTGGCCCAGTCCCAGATGCCGATGCCCTGGGTGCAATGCTTGATCGCCTCCGGCATGCTCAGCCATTGAGGACGGGGATGCTTGCTTGCTACGATGACGTTCACATAGTTGCGGCTGCGGATGCAGTGATCAAAGCAGCTCAGCAGGCAGTTGGCATCCGGCGGCAGATACAGGCGGACCACGTCGGCCTTCTTGTTGGCAATGTGGTCCATGAAGCCGGGATCCTGGTGTGTGAAGCCGTTGTGATCCTGCTGCCAGACCGTGGAGCACATGATCAGGTTCAGGGAAGCGATCTCTTCCCGCCAGGGCAGCTGATTGCAGACCTTGAGCCACTTCGCATGCTGGGCAGCCATGGAGTCGATGATGCGGGCAAAGGCCTCATAGGTGGCAAAGAAGCCGTGGCGGCCGGTGAGCAGATAGCCCTCGAGCCAGCCCTCGCACATATGCTCGGAGAGCATGGAATCCATGATGCGGCCGTCGGCTGCCAGATGATCGTCGGTGTCATATCGCTCCGCGTTCCAAGCGCGGTTCTCTACCTCGAACACCGCGTTCAGGCGGTTGGAATTGGTCTCATCCGGGCCGAACACGCGGAAATTGCGGCTTTCGGCGTTCAAGACAAGGATATCCCGCACGAACTTGCCCAGCTCCGTCATATCCTGACCTTCCCGTTCACCGTGCTCGGAGATCTCAAAAGCGTAATCCCGGAAATCCGGCATCCGCAGATCCCGCAGCAGCAGGCCGCCGTTTCCGTGGGGGTTGGCGCCGATACGGGCGTTGCCCTCCGGTGCCAGGGAAGCAATCTCAGGCAGGAGGTGTCCTTCCTCGTCAAAGAGCTCTTCCGGATGATAGCTGCGCAGCCAGTTCTCCAGCAGGGCAAGATGCTCCTCGCCCTTCTCCATGGAGATCGGCACCTGGTGCGCCAGGAAGTTATTCTCGATCCTCTTTCCATCTACCATCTTGGGGCCGGTCCAGCCCTTCGGGGTACGCAGCACGATCATAGGCCAACGGGGACGGCTGGTGTCACCGGTCTCCCGGGCATGCTTCTGGATCGCCTGGATGCTCTCTATGGCCTTGTCCATGGTCTCAGCCATGAGCCGGTGCATGGGCATGGGATCATCGCCCTCCACAAAATAGGGCTCCCAGCCGCATCCATGGAAGAAGTCCGTGATCTCTTCCCGGGACATGCGCGCAAACACGGTAGGGTTCGCGATTTTGTATCCATTCAGGTGGAGGATGGGCAGGACCGCGCCGTCGGTGGCGGGGTTCAGGAACTTGTTGCACTGCCAGGAGGTGGCCAGGGGGCCGGTCTCGGCCTCGCCGTCACCAACCGTGACCGCCGCGATCAGCCCGGGGTTGTCAAACACGGCACCAAAGGCATGGGCGATGCCGTAGCCCAACTCGCCGCCCTCGTTGATGGAGCCCGGCGTCTCCGGCGCGCAATGGCTGAGCACGCCGCCAGGGAAGGAAAACTGCTTGAACAGCTTCTGCATACCGGCCTCATC
>CAMOXK010000007.1 GCA_946629065.1 uncultured Clostridia bacterium | reverse complement strand
AGTTCGCGGGGTAGACCGCCTCCTGGTACTCCAGCAGGTCGATCCACTGGGAGAGGGGAGCCTGCCGCCGCAGCACTTTGTCGAAAACCTCCCGGATGTCGTAGTCGTATTCCAGATCGAAGGCGTCAAAGGCCTCCGTGTCCCGGGCGGCGTGAAAGCCCAGGCGCCGGGCCAGGGCCCCAAAGCTCCGGTGCACGCTCTCCGCCAGCCAGATATGGTCCGGGTCCACTTCCTGCACCGCAGCCCGGGCCGCCCGCCAGAAGTCCAGGGGCACCAGGGAGGCCACGTCGCAGCGGAAGCCGTCCACGATCCCGGCCCAGAAGCGGAGGGACTCGATCTGATAGTCCCAGAGGGCGGGAACGCTGTAGTCCAGGTCGATGACGTCGGCCCAGTCCCCGAACTTGTTGCCGGTGTTGCCCTCAGCGTCCCGGTAGTAAAACTCCGGGTGCTCCTCAAAAAGCACCGCGTCGGGGGAGCTGTGGTTATACACCACGTCGATCATCACCTTCATGCCCCGCCTGTGGATCTCCTCTACCAGGGCCTGGAAATCCTCCATGGTCCCGTAGCAGGGGTTCACACTGCGGTAGTCCCGGTTGGCATAGGGGCAGCCCAGGCTCCCTTTCTTGCCCTTTACCCCGATGGGGTGGATGGGCAGGAACCAGATGATGTCCGTGCCCAGGGCCTTGATCCGGTCCAGGTCGGGTATCACCGAGCGGAAGGTCCCCTCCTGGGTGTGGCTGCGGATATAGATCGAATAGATCACCTGCATCTGCAGGCGGATGTCGGTATCTTTTGCCATGCCTTCACAGCCTCTCTTTCAGCGGCTTGGGCTCGGTCTTGTCCCGCTGCCGCTGTTTTTCCGCTTCTTCCCGCTCGTCCTCCAGCCGATCCTTCTCCAGCTCCTTCATGTAGCCGGCGGTGATAATGCCGGCGGGCAGCGCCACGATGGCGATGCCGAAGAGGGAGGAGGCCATGGCGATGGCCCGGCCGATGGTGGTGACGGGGTAGATGTCGCCGTAGCCCACGGTGGTGAGCAGCACCGTGGCCCAGTAGACCGATTCGAAGAAATCGTCAAAGGAATCCGGCTCGGAGTTGAAGATCACGAGAGCCGAGATGAGGATATAGGCAACCGCCAGGGTGCCCACGGCGATGAGCTCCGTCTTGGAGCGGCGCAGTACCGCGCCGATGATGCGGATGCTCTTGGAATAGCGCACCGCCCGCAGCACCCGGAAGACCCGCAGGGCCCGCATGAGCCGCAGGACCCTCAGCACCTTGAAGCTGGCGTTCAGCACCGTGAGGGAGGGCAGGATGCTCAAGAGGTCGATGATGGCCATGAAGGAGAAGGGGTAGCGCACAAAGGACCATACCCGGTTTTTGGCGGGGAATTTATAGTCCGCCGTGATCCAGCGCAGCAGATAGTCCCCGATGAAGATCACCACCGCCACCCGGTCCAGGGCGTGGAGGAAGGGGCTGCTCTCCTTGAACATCAGCGGCAGCAGACTCAGGCAGATCACCGCCATCATGGAGATGTCGTAAATATGGCTCAGCCGGTCGTCCTCCCGGGCGACCTCAATGATCTCAAAGATCCGTTTTCTCACGGTGCGCGCCTCCTGTAAAAGGCTTTTTCTTATACGTCCATTATAAAACTTGGAGGAATCTTGTCAAGCGCAAAGGAACGGCAAAGCCTTCCTCACGCACAACCTCCCCTGTGCAAGGGGAGGTGTCATCCAGCGTGTTACGCCCGCTGGATGACGGAGGGGTTGTCCCCGACCAGAATCTTTTTCTTCCCCCTCTCAGGCGCTGTCGCGCCAGCTCTCCCCACGCTGTCGCGCGGGGTGAGCCAAGAGGTCTGTGCGCATCTTTCGTTCTTTCTTACGCCGGTCCATCCGCCGTAGGGACGAGCATCGCTCGTCCGCTGCCCCCCTTGCCTAAAGGGGGGTGCCCCAGTGCTCACACTGGGGCGGGGGGATACGCTCGCTTCTATACACGACGCTGCTGCCTTGTCCCGCCGTAGGGGAGGGGCTTGCCCCTCCCGGCAGAGCAGGGTTCGCATAAAAACAGCGTGCGGCGAATTCGAAGCATGATACGAATTCGCCGCACACGGTTTTTGTTGGAAACGCTCCTGCTGCGCGGGCCGTCGAGGACGCCGGCCCCTACAAAGGGGCTCCCCGCCGTCCCTTCGCCGTCCCTATCGGCGGATGTGCTTCCAGCCGCAATAGTCGTTCAGAAACACCGCCAGATCCTCTGCCACGTCCAGATCAAAGTCTGAAAAGGCGATATATCCGATCTCGCGTCGGACGTCGTTTGTCACGATCAGGATGCAGTTTTTGTAAAAGCTGTCGTAAATCCCGCTTTCTTCGTCCCGAGGCAGAAGCACCCGGAAATAATCGTCGCCGATGCGGGTATAGGGCTCAATCTGCTTCACCTGCTTGTCACCGGAAGCGTACTCGGTGTCCATCAGCTCGGTACGGAAGCGGTATCGGGCCTCCAGGGCGGCCTTTGCCGCATCGTAATCTTCGTCCGCATATCGGCAAAGCAGGGTGCAGGACTGACTCTGGAAAATCATAAGGCCACTTGTATCATAGCTGTGGTACTCCAGAGCTTCCGGCGTCCCCAACTCCAGCGGGAACAAGAGGGACTTTGCGCTGCTTTCCGGGCGAATCGCCATAAAATGCATTTCGGAAAAGCGGGCTTCAAAGCGCTCCGGGGCGTCCTCCCGAACGCAGTGGTAGAGATTGATGGGGAAGAACAGGGCAATGTACCAGAGCAGCGCCTGCAGCAGCAGCCACAGGATCGTGAGCCCGATCTTGGCCAGGACGGATCTGCGGGAGCGGAACAGGAAGATCATTCGCGTGACCATGAGTCCGAAGAGCGGGATCAGGCAGAAGGTGGCGACTGTCTCCTTTTCCGGCACCAGGCCGAAGACCACAGTATCCACGAGAAGGAAGAACAGCGTTGGGCCGCACCAGATCAGAGCCGTCACAGCCCAAGTCGGCAGCAAGGGTTTCTTTTCGGCAGCGTCCATGGGATCCTCCTTGCGTTTTTTCGGCAGATTATCCGGGGGAAGAGATCCTTCGTCGGATCCCCTCCTCAGGATGACAGATCGAAAGCTTACTTGTAGAACGTTTGGGAAAGGCAAAAGGTTTCAGCTTGGAAAAAAAGACTCTTCGCGAAGCTCTATGGTGCTGATGTGCGGCGGCGCCTTGCCTTCTCCTTGAGGAGAAGGTGGCTTGCCCCGATCTCACGCGAGGGGCAAGACGGATGAGGTGGAAGGTTTGGATAACAACGCGAAGGGCAGGCTATCTGCCTCACCCGTCAGGGCACTTGTAGGGGCCGGCGTCCTCGACGGCCCGCCTCCTTCCTCACACCAAACACAAAAGACTCAGGCTCACCGCCGAGAAGACCAGCCAGATGCGCAGGGACTTTTTCCCGGTGAGCAGGTTCCAGCCGAAAGCCAGGCAGCCCGCGAAGAGCACGCAGACCAGCCAGGTGGACTGCAGGCGCAGCGGGGTAAAGCCGAAGCAGTCGATATACAGAGCAAGCTTGGAAAAGGCCACCACGGCGAAGAGCATGCTCTCGGCAAGCAGAATGAGGCAGAGGATGAGGCTGGCTTTGTCCTCCCGCACCGGGCGGCGGCTCATCCGCGTCACTAGCCAGAGCAGAGCAAAGTTCAGCCCCATGACCCGGCAGAGCTCAAAGAAGCCCTCCCGCGCGTATTGGGACACGATGAAGCCCTCCGGCAGGGTGCGGGTGAAGGCGCCGAAGAGATAGCTGCCCTGCAGGACGAAGAAGACCAGATACAGCAGCACGAAGCCGCCGGTGAGGGCTGTCCAGACCAGGTTCGGCACCTTGCGCAGGCTCTCCACCCAGGCGCAGAGGCCCCGGCCCCGCTCCCGCAGGATCTCCGGGTCCTCCCGGCGGGAGCCGGCGATGAGCCCGAAGAGATACTGGCCCACAGGCAGGGAGAGGATAAACTTGAAAAGCCATTCTCCGTCCCAGTCAAAGGAAAACCAGTCCGCCATCCGGCCCATGAGCTTGTGAAAGCCGGCGTCCGCCTTGGAAAGCAGGCTCACGGCGATGGCGAAGAGCCCCAGCGCGAAGCAGAGGGCCAGCAGGGACCAGAGCAGGGTGGCCCATTTGACCCGGACTCTGCCCCGGGCAAGACTCCTTGCCTCAAACCAGAGGCAGCGGATGCGCAGATAGAAGTGATAGAAGGGGAAGAGCACAAAGCCGTGGATCCCGTCCAGGGGCAGCAGATGGCCGCTTTCGCCCTCCACCAGCCTTCCGCCGCGGCAGAGCAGCCAGTACACCGCCGCCAGGTGCAGGAAGAGGCTGCGCTGGGAAACATCCCAGACCTGATCCCGCCCCAGCAGGACGCTGAGGGTGATGAGTCCCAGACAGCCCAGCCAGATCCAGCTCTCCCGGGGACGCTTCTGCTCCCAATGGAGAAATTCCGTGAGGCCAACAAAGCCCAGCACGAAGAGCAGCGTCCAGAACCAGGGCAGAACGCCGTCCGGAGATTCGAAGAGAAAACCCGCGTCCCAGAGATACCACCAGGCCAGAAAATAGCTGGCGATGGCGGCGGCGATCTCTTTCCAGGTAGCGGAGAAGCCGGACACGGGCGGCGCCGTGTTCACCGGGATGGCCCAGCCCTGCTCCTGAGGTGCGACCCCCTCTGAGGGCGCAGAAATCCTTCCGGCGGGCCCGGAGCCCCCCGGCAAATCGTATTCGTTCATATTCAATTCTCCTTTCCTTTTTGGCCCCTTTGTCTAAAGGGAATTGCGGGTTCCCGCCGCCGGTGGCGGAAGAAGGGAACCCGGAATTTCCGCAGCGGTCGAAAAATGCGAGGAATCGCGAAAGCCCGATGCATTTTTCGGGCACCGCAAGGCGGACGCTGTCGGCCGCCAGGCTGACTGGGGGATTCTCCTGTGTTGTATCCCCCCGCCCCAGTGTGAGCACTGGGGCACCCCCCTTTAGACAAGGGGGGCTTTGCCTGTCAGGTTTCTCCCAACCCGGGTTCGTCGTCCACAAATTCCAGCAGGTCCCCGGGCTGGCATTGAAGCTCATGGCAGAGAGCCATCAGGGTGGTGAAGCGCACGGCCTTGGCTTTGCCGGTTTTCAGGATGGACAGGTTCGCCGGGGTGATGCCGATGCGCTCGGCCAGCTCCGCGCTGCCGATCTTGCGCCTGGCCATCATCACATCCAGATTGATCCGTATCTCCATGGGCGTCCCTCAGATCGTCAGGTCCAGCTCGTCCTTCATGTCCAGCGCCTTTTGAAAGACGTTGCCCACGATCCGGACGATGAGGGCCATGAAGCCGGCGGCAGCGGCTGCCAGCAGATAGGGGAGATAGAAGACGCAGCCCGCGATGCAGATGAGCGCCGCCAAAGCGCAGCAGAGGCTCACCGTATGGAGCAGACGGATATTCTGCTCTGTAAAGACCTGAGCCCGGCGGAGATTGCCCAGCAGCCTCCACATGGCGAAGAGCAGCACCCAGCCGAACACGCTGCAGACCAGGATCACCGCGAGAAAGCCCCGGCGGCTGGTATCGCCCATGCCGCGCAGGGAGGCGAACCAGCGCACGATAGGCACACAGCCCAGGTCCAGGACCAATAGCAGCAGGGCGAAAAGGATCACAAAAAACTGAGAGAACAGCAGGCTCCTGCTTTTGAGCCAGTCCTGCATGGCGATCCCTCCTTTCGACGCCATGAGCATAGCACAGAGAATGTTGTTTGTCAACGAAAAATTATCGAAAAACGATAATAACAGGAGGACACGTGCCCTTGCTCCCCCCCACTGGGGGAAGTGGCCGAAGGCCGATCGGGGACTGCCTCTGCGAGCCGGCGGTGAGACGGCCCTCTTCCGGCGTCCGCCTCGCGCCGCGGAGATAGTCCTTCAGAGCGCGGGTCAACGGGCAGCTGATAGCTGCCCCTACAGTAAACGCTGATGAAATCGGCGAGAGCAGATTGCGAGAGAATTTGCGTTCTGATGAAGGCAGTTTTTCGCAGGAATACTTTGTGTATTGCAAGAAAAAGTGACGAAATCAGGGCGGAAATTATCCGCAAGATGCCGATGACGATTTGATCAGCGTTTACTACAGCGGAAGGTCTGTTTCATCGTAGGGGACGGCCTCCCGGACGTCCCGCGCGGGGCATGGCTGGACGAAGATGAATTTTGGGCGAATCCGTATCCGGGCTGGATGCGGATTCGCCCAAAGCGTTTGTTTGACGGAACTTGTTCTGCCGGGCCGTCGAGGACGCCGGCCCCTACGGCGGAGACGGAGGAGTGCGTGAGGATCGGAGACGATGGGCGACCGGTGTCTCCCTCATCAATCTCAGCGCTCGCGGGGGATCGCGCTGAGACAGTGTCGCTTCGCGCCTCTTTTGCCTGCAACAGTCCCCATTGGGGGAATCACAGACCTGCGGGCTCTTGGACTATGCCGCGCAGCCCACCGTTTTCTCAAAGCTCAAGTATCAAAACTGAAATCTCAAAACGCAAATCTCCCTTTGTGCCAGATGGAGAAAAACCGGGGCGGGGGAGGGCAGCTTTTGTCGCAGCCTGCCAAACTTGCGTTTTGCCCTTGCTTTTCCGGCCTTTGTGCCGTATAATGCCCCACGAACAAGAGATTTTTAAGCATCGGTACAGAGAGACCGGCAAAATCGCTCATAGCGGACGGGTGTGGGGAAACCGCATCTGCGCCTTTGTGTGTCTTGCCGGGCGGCAGGGCATTTTTTTCTTGCCTGTTTGCGGCGTAAAACCCTCGAAAATCGCTCTTGTGGATCGAATTCTCGTTTGCGGGGAGGAAGCTATGAAGCTCAAAGCGCAGATCCAGGACGAGGCCGGGCTGAACCGGGCCCTGATGCGCATCGCCCATGAGATCGTGGAGCACAACAAGGGCGCGGAGAACCTGTGCCTGGTGGGGGTGCGCCGCCGGGGCGAGCCCATTGCCCGCCGCATCGCCGAGAACATCCGAAAGATCGAGGACCGGCAGGTCCCCGTGGGCAGCGTGGACATCTCCTTTTACCGGGACGATCTGAGCCGCCTTGCGGATATGCCGGAGCTGCGGCACGCGGAGCTGCCCTTTGACGTGAACGACCGGGACCTGGTGCTGGTGGACGATGTGATCTACACCGGCCGCACCGCCCGGGCCGCCATCGAGGCCATCTTCTCCTGCGGCCGGCCCCGGAGCATCCAGTTGGCCGTGGCCGTGGACCGGGGACACCGGGAGCTTCCCATCCGGCCGGACTATGTGGGCAAAAACCTGCCCACCTCACGCCAGGAGCTGGTGGAGGTCCGCCTGCCGGAGTTTGACGGGGAGACCGGCGTCTACCTGATGGACACGGCGAAATAAAGTTGTCAGCAAAAACATCAACATAGAAAAAGAGAGGTATTCATCATGGGTAAAGAAAAAAAGGCTCAGTTTGACGAGCCGATTTACGACGCAAAAGTCCTTGGCACCCCGAAAATGCTGGTGCTGGGCCTGCAGCATCTGTTCGCCATGTTCGGCGCCACGGTGCTGGTCCCCATCCTGACCGGGCTGAGCGTTTCCGCCACCCTGCTTTTCGCGGGTCTTGCCACGCTGTTCATGCATCTGGTCACCGGCAAGAAGGTCCCCGTGTTCCTGGGCTCCTCCTTCGCCTTCCTGGGCGGTTACTTCGGTGTTGTGGCCTCCGGCGCTGAGCTGGGTCTCAGCCAGGCCGAATCCCTGCCCTACGCCTGCGTGGGCGTGGCCTGCGCCGGTCTGCTGTACCTGGTGCTGTCCCTGATCTGCAAGGCCTTCGGCTCCAAGAACGTGATGCGCTTCTTCCCGCCTGTGGTCACCGGCCCCATCATCATCGCCATCGGCCTGATCCTGGCTCCCTCCGCCATCAACAACTGCTCCACCAACTGGTGGATCGCCCTGGTCGCCATCGTGGTGGTCATCGTCTGCAACATCTGGGGCAAGGGCATGATCAAGATCGTCCCCATCCTGATGGGCGTTCTGGTGTCCTACCTGGTGGCCGCCCTCACCGGGAACGTGGACTTCACCGGCGTGAAGGAAGCCGCCTGGATCGGCCTGCCTTTCAAGATGGAAAACACCGTCTTCAGCCTCTTCGGTGCTGAGAACTTCAACGCCGGCCTGCTGGTCTCCTCCATTTTCATGATCGTCCCCATCGCCTTTGCCACCATGATGGAGCACGTGGGTGACATCTCCGCCATCGGCGGCGCCATCGAGCGGAACCTGATCGAGGATCCCGGCCTGCACCGCACCCTCATCGGCGACGGTATCGGAACCTCCATCGCCGCCCTCTTCGGCGCCCCTGCCAACACCACCTACGGCGAGAACACCGGCGTGCTGGTGCTCACCAAGGTCTATGACCCGAAGGTCATCCGTCTGGCTGCCATCTACGCCGTCGTCCTCTCCTTCTGCCCCAAGTTCGCGGCCCTCATTTCCGCCATGCCCGCTGCCACCATCGGCGGTGTGTCCATCATCCTCTACGGCATGATCTCCGCCGTCGGCGTGCGCAACATGGTGGAGAACCACACCGACTTCCAGAAGTCCCGCAACGTCATCGTGGCGGCCGTCATCCTGGGTCTGGCCCTGGGCATCAACTTCTCCGATCTGGGCTCCATCTCCTTCAACGTCGGCAGCACCACCATCTCCCTCACCGGCCTGGCCGTTGCCTCCATCGTGGGCATCCTCCTGAACGCCATCCTCCCCGGCAAGCGGGACGAGTACATGCCCAACCAGGCCAACTCCGGCTCCCTCGGCAAGTTCTGATTTTGCCTGGTTCAGGTGCGTAGGGGCGGCTATCAGCCGCCCGGCAGCACAGCCTGACACAACAGAAACGTGCGGCGAATTCGCAGATTTGAACGAATTCGCCGCACGTTATCTTTTGTTTTCTGTCGTACCGCGCGGGCGGCTGATAGCCGCCCCTACGATATGGCAGCTTAATCCCCCAGCAGCACCCGGGCGGCAATCTCCACCGCCTCGTCGATGAGGGCCTCGGTGTGGGTGGCCATGTAGCTGGTGCGCAGCAGACACTCCCCCGGCGCGCAGGCGGGGGGCAGCACGGGATTGACGTAGAGCCCCGCCTCGTAGAGCTCTTTGTTCTTTTCCAGGGTGCGGACAGGGTCATAGGTGAAAATGGGCACGATGGGCGTGTCCGACTCCCGGATCTGCAGTCCCGCGGCCTTGAAGCCCTTCCGGGCGTAGGCGGCCAGCTCCAGCAGGCGCCTGGGCCGCTCGGGATGGGCCTTTAGATAGCGCAGGGCGGCCAGGGCCGTGGCGCAGGCGGAGGGCGGGATGGAGGCGGAGAATATGAAGGGCCGGGAGTTGTGGCGCACATAGTCGCAGACCTCCTCCGAGGCCGCCATGTAGCCCCCCAGGCTTGCCAGGGACTTGGAGAAGGTGCCCATGATCACGTCCACTTTGTCCTCCAGCCCGAAGTAGCTGGCCGTGCCCCGGCCGCCCTCGCCGATCACGCCCAGACCGTGGGCGTCGTCCACCATGACGCGGGCGCCGTATGTTTCCGCAAGGGCGCAGATCTCCGGGAGCTTTGCAATGTCGCCGCCCATGGAGAACACGCCGTCGGTGACGATGAGGCGGCCCGCCGTTTCCGGGATGCGGGAAAGAATGCTTTCCAGCTCCTCCATGTCGTTGTGCTTGTAGCGCATCATCTTGCCGTAGGAGAGCTTGCAGCCGTCATAGATGCTGGCGTGGTTTTCCCGGTCGCAGATCACATAGTCGCCCCGGCCCACCAGCGCGCTGATGATGCCCAGGTTGGACTGAAAGCCGGTGGAGAAGGTGACGGCGCCTTCCTTGTGCACAAAGGCCGCCAGCTCCTGTTCCAGCTCCAGGTGCATCTGCAGGGTGCCGTTGAGAAAGCGGGAGCCGGAACAGCCGGTGCCCAGGGTCTCAAAGGCGCGGATGCCCGCCTCCACCACCTCGGGCTCGGTGGTGAGCCCCAGGTAGTTGTTGGAGCCCAGCATGATCCGCCGCTTACCCTCCATGATGACTTCCACATCCTGCCGGGATTCCAGGGCGTGGAAATAGGGATAGATCCCCAGCTCCCGATATTGCCTGGCCAGGGTGTAATTCCTGCATTTTTCGAAAAGATCCATAGTCGAGCCTCTTTCTGCCTGTCCGAATTCTTAAAAAACTTGAAGCGATTTTACAACAGGGACAGGACTTTGTCAATCGGAGATGGAAAAAAATGAAAACGCGGGGATGCGAAAAGGAGCTTTTCATACTACTTTCAAATAAGAAGCTTTAAAAAGGATTGCGAGACAGAATTGCGCCAGACGAGGCGAAGGCCGCAGAGCATAATGGAGATATATGTTCAAGGGCTTCAACGAAGTATGGCACAATTCTGGCCACAAGACTTTAAAGATTTCTATTTGAAAGTAGTATCACATCTCCGCGTTTTCCGCGGCCCGGGGGCGGCGGATCCAGGGGGAGAAGGCAAGGATCCAGCCGATGAGGCTCACCGGCAGGGCGCCCAGGAGGTCCAGAGCGGAGTGCTGCTTGGTGAAGGTGATGCTCAGACAAATGAGCAGCTGCAGCGCCACAAAGGGGACGGAGAAGGCGGCCTTGCGCAGCTTTTCCGAGTCCAGGACGGCAAAGGCCATGCCCAGGGCCACCACCACATGCTCCGAGGGGCAGGCGTTGCGGGGCGGGTCGGTGAAATAGATGAAGCTCAGGACTAAGGTGAAGAGATTTTTCCGGGGCATGGCCTGGAAATAGGCCGCCACAGTGTTGGGCCAGCCCAGAGCCTCCACCGGCCTGCCGGGGAAATAGTTGGGATAGAGCAGATATACCGTTCCGGAGATGGTGATGGTGAGGATCATATAATCCATGAAGCGGCGAAAAACCCGGATATCCCGGCTCACGGTGTAGAGCACGGTGAAGACGACGCAGAGGAACCAGAGGCAATAGGGGATGACCCAGACCTCAGAGAAGGGGATGGCGTCGTCCAGCGGGGAATAGATGGGGTGATAGTGCCAGGGCAGCCGCCCGGCCAGAGCAAAGAAGGCCAGCTCGACAGGCCAGTAGAGCAGCAGCCAGAGATGGCGATATTCCGGTTTTTTCAGATCGGTGGGCCGGAGGGAGAGATATTCCTTCCAGGGGATTTCGTTTCGCATGGCAAAGTCCTTTCCAAAGAGAGCAAACAAGCTGGGGAAAAGTCCCCGGAAAACCGAAAAAGCCCGTCGCTGACACGACAGGCTTGTTTCGGGTAATGTTCAGATTACACAGCGCGGGTGACCTTGCCGCTGCGCAGGCAGCGAGTGCAAACGTAGACATGCTTGGGAGAACCGTCCACGATGGCCTTGACGCGCTTCACGTTCGGCTTCCAAGTACGGTTGGAGCGTCTGTGAGAATGGCTGACCTTGATGCCGAAGGCCACATCCTTGTCGCAGAACTGGCACTTTGCCATAAGTTGAAGCACCTCCTTGCTCGTGTTTCACTGCTTTCCGGCGGAAAGACAGCTCATATATAATAGCAGACGGTCCGGGCAAATGCAAGCATAATTTTTCGCTCCGGGCAAAAATCTTTTCGCGGGACACAGAAGCCGCGGCTCGGCTTTACAAAAAGAAAACACCCGGATGCGTGGAAACCCCTTGCCAAAGAGCGGGAAAATGAGTAGAATAGAGTGAATCAGCATTTTCGGAGGTCATGCCATGAGAAGCAAGTATTCCGTGAAGCTCAAAACCATCGTCACCGAGCACAATCTGCGCCCCATCCACCTTGCCAAGGACTATGAGCAGGCGGTGCTGACCACGGCGGATGTGAACCGCCCCGCCATGCAGCTCACCGGTTTTTATAACTATTTCGATCCTCGCCGGCTCCAGATCATCGGCCGGGTGGAGTCCACCTATCTCAACACCCTGAGCCGTGAGGACCGGAGAAAGGCCTACGAGCGCTTCATGGCCTATGACATCGCGGCCCTGGTGGTCTGCCACGGGGTCACCCCCTCGCCGGAGTGCGTGGAGATGGCCGAGCGCTATGACCGCAACCTCTTCGTCACCGACGAGGACACCTCGGACTTCCAGTCCAATGTCATCGCGGCCCTGCACAACTATCTGGCCCCCCGTCTCACCACCCACGGGGTCCTGGTGGAGATCTACGGCGAAGGCGTCCTTCTGATGGGGGACAGCGGCATCGGCAAGAGCGAGACCGCTTTGGAGCTCATCAAGCGCGGCCACCGTCTGGTGGCGGACGACGCGGTGGAGATCAAAAAGACCCACCGCAGCCACCTTGTGGGCACCGCCCCGGAGCTCATCCGCTACTACATGGAGTTGAGAGGCATCGGCGTCATCAACGTGCGGCACATCTACGGCGTGGGCGCCGTGAAGCCCAGCACCGGCATCGACCTGGTGGTGAAGATGGAAAACTGGGTCCCCGGCAAGGCCTATGATCGGCTTGGACTCTCCAACGAGACGGAGACCATCCTGGGCGTGGAGCTGCCCTGCGTCACCATCCCGGTGACCCCGGGACGGAACCTGGCGGTGATCCTGGAGCTTGCCGCCATGAACAACCGCCAGAAGAAGATGGGCTTCAACGCCGCCGAGACCCTGGCCGCCGAGCACGACCAGGCCATCGACAAGGGAAGCATTTAAGGAGAATAGAATGGAAAACCTGGAAAAAGCCATAGCTGAGATCAAAGAAGCCCTGCCGGGGATGACCCTGCTGGAGCAGGAGCCCCTTTCCGCCCACTGCTCCTTCCGCATCGGCGGCCCCGCAAGAGCCCTGGCCGTGCCGGAGAGTGTGAGCTCCCTTGCCAAGATCTGCAGCATTTTGAAGGACAACGAGCTCATGCCCTTTGTCCTGGGCAACGGCACCAACCTGCTCTTCCCGGACGAGGGACTGCAGGAGCTCTTTCTCCTCAGCACCGAGAAGCTGCAGAATCTCTTCCTGCTGCCCGACGGGGCCATTTATGCCGAGGCGGGGGTCTCCCTCTCCAGACTCTCCAGCTTCGCCCAGCAAAACGGCCTGCAGGGCCTGGAGTTTGCCTCCGGCATCCCGGGCAGCGTGGGCGGCGGCTGCTTCATCAACGCCGGGGCCTACGGCGGCGAGATGAAGGACGTAGTGGAGAGCGTGGTCTGCCTCTATGCGCCGGACCAGGGGCTCTATGAGCTCTCGGCGGAGCAGTGCGCTTTTTCCTATCGCAAGAGCATGTTCAACACCCACGGCGGCTATGTGATCCTCAGCGCCGTTTTCCGGCTCCAGCCGGGAGATAAGGACGAGATTGCCGCCAAGATGCGGGAGATGAACGAAAAGCGCCGGGCGAAGCAGCCCCTGGAGCTGCCCTCCGCCGGCAGCGCCTTCAAGCGCCCGGAGGGGAATTTCGCCGGGGCGCTGATCGAGCAGGCGGGGCTCAAGGGCTTCACCGTGGGCGGCGCCCAGGTCAGCGAGAAGCACGCGGGTTTTGTGGTGAATGTGGGCGGCGCCAGCTCCCACGATGTGTATGAGCTCATGAAGCAGGTGCGCAACACCGTCTATGAAAAGAGCGGCGTGCAGCTGGAGCCGGAGGTCATCATCCTTCCGCCGGACTATAAGCTGGAAGATCACAGCCCCAAGGCCCATAAAAATCACATCACGGTGAACGCAGGCTTTGAGCAAGAGAAGAAGGAAGAGTGAAGAAGGAATAAGAAAGGGATCCGCGTCGCGGATGATTGAATCTGTCACGCCTGCGGCGTGATACCCTTCCTTTTCCCTATTCTCTCTTCCGTGATACAAAAGGGGTGCTTGTATGGAATTTCTTATCATCACCGGGCTTTCCGGCGCGGGCAAGAGCCGTGCGGCGGATGTACTGGAGGATCTGGACTACTACTGCGTGGACAATATGCCCGTTGCGCTGATGCCCCGCTTTGCCGAGCTCTGCCTGGATGCCCACGGCCGCTATGACAAGGTGGCCCTGGTCACCGATGTGCGGGAGCGGGACGGCTTCGGAGAGCTCCTCAGCACCCTGGATGAGCTGAAGGCCATGGAGGGCTGCACGGTGCGCATCCTCTATATGGACGCGGACCTGCGCACCCTGGTGCGGCGCTACAAGGAATCCCGCCGGCCCCACCCGCTGGCGGGAAAGGGCATCACCCTGGAGCAGGCCGTGGCCCGGGAGGAGGCGCTGCTGGCTCCCATCAAGGCCAGGGCGGATGTGGTGCTCAACAGCTCTCAGCTCACCCTGGGCCAGCTGAAGAGCCGCATGTTCAGTCTCTTCGCCGCCGCCGGACAAAAGCAGGAACTGCAGGTCACCGCCATGTCCTTTGGCTACAAGCACGGTCTCCCCATGGACGCGGACCTGGTCTTTGACGTGCGCTTTCTGCCCAATCCCTTCTATGTGGAGACCCTCCGCCCCCTCTCTGGGCTGGATAAGCCGGTGTCGGACTTTGTGTTCAGCTATCCCCAGACCGAGACCTTCATGGACATGCTCACCAAAATGCTGGACTTTCTCATCCCCCACTATGTGGAGGAGGGGAAGGTGAACCTGGTGGTGGCCATCGGCTGCACCGGCGGGCGGCACCGCAGCGTCGCCATCGCAAACGCCCTGCGCCAGGCCCTGGAGGACAAGGGCGTGGCCTGCGTCAATGTCCACAGAGATATAGAGAAGTGAAGCGTGAACGGGGGGCGGCGCCGCTCACTGTGTCATCCTGAGCGAGGCCGTAGGCCGAGTCGAAGGATCTCGCCCCCGGCGCAAGGTCAGGTTTTTTAGATCCTTCGACTTCGTTGCGCTTCGCTCAGGATGACACCCGTAGGGGCGCATCAGGTCGCGCCCGCCGACCCGCGCCTTATGCTTCCCCCAGCGGGGGAAGCACAAGCACCGCCCCACCCGCTTTGCGGGAGCCCCTTTAGACAGGAGAGCGTATAAGGAAAGCGAACTCCCTCAGTCACGGCGCTTGCGTGAGACACGCCGTGCCAGCTCCCTCAGAGAGGGAGCCAATAAGGTAGGTTGATCGGAAATGTCATTTTCCTCCGAAGTGAAGGCGGAGCTGTGCAGACAGCCCCTGGACAAAAAGAATATCGCCCTGGCGGAGTGCTACGGGATCCTGCTCTACTGCAACAGCTTTTCCCCTCGGGAAGTACGCATCATCACCGCAAGCCCCGCCTTCTCAGAGCGGCTGCCCAGGCTCTTTCGCCGGGCCTTTGGCCTGAGCTTCGACCGGCTGCCCGATGAGAAGACCGCCGAGAAGCGCAGCTTCATCATCCAGGACCGGGACAAGCTCAAACGGATCTTTGACGCCTTCGGCGGGGAGATCGACGCCACCCTGGCCCACCACGTGAACTTTGGTGTGCTGGAGGAGGTCGGCTGCGTGGAGGCCTTTGCCCGGGGCGCCTTTTTGGCCGGCGGCAGCGTCACCGACCCGGAAAAGCGGGGACACCTGGAGCTGGCCACCCCTCACCGGAACGTGAGCCGGGAGACCCTCTCCCTGCTGCTGGACCTGGGCTTTGAGCCCAAGGAGACCCAGCGGCGGGGCAACAGCCTGTTATATTTCAAAAAAGCGGACGCCATTGCGGACTTTCTCACCCAGATCGGAGCGCCGGTGTCCGCCATGAATGTGATGACCGCCAAGGTGGACAAGGAGATGCGAAACCTGGTCACCCGGCGCATCAACTGCGACACCGCCAATGCCGATAAGACTGTCCTGGCCGCCCAGGAGCAGATCGACGCCATCCGCGCCGCGGCCAAGGCCTACGGCGGGCTGTATGAGCTGCCGGAGCCTCTGCAGCAGGCGGCCATGCTGCGCATCGCCAATCCCGAGGCCAGCCTGGCGGACCTGGCAAGGCTCTCCGACCCGCCGGTGACCAAGAGCTGCCTGAACCACCGGCTGCGCAAGCTTTTTCAACTTGCGGAGCAAGTTGAAAAAAGAGAAAAGTGAATAGTGAAAAGTGAAAAGTTGAGGTGTCCGCTTCGCGGACAGATTGTTAATTCAATCCATCGCCGAAGGCGATACCATAACTATTCACTCTTCATTATTCACTCTTCACTAACCGACCAAAGGGAGGGATACCATGTCCTTTGTCCACCTCCATGTGCATACCGAGTTCTCCCTGCTGGACGGGGCCTGCCGCATCGACCAGATCGCGAAAAAGGCCAAGGCCCTGGGACAGACGGCTCTCGCCGTCACGGACCACGGGGTCATGTACGGCGCGGTGGCCTTTTACAAAGCCTGTCTCGCCGAGGGGATCCAGCCCATCATCGGCTGCGAGGTCTATGTGGCGCCCCGGAGCCGCTTCCAGAAGGAGCACGGCACGGACAACAACTATTCCCATCTGATCCTCCTGTGTCAGAACGAGCGGGGCTACCGGAACCTGTGCTATCTGGTGTCCTGCGGCTTCACCGAGGGCTTTTACATCAAGCCCCGGATCGACTGGGAGCTGCTGCATGAGCACGCCGATGGCCTCATCTGCCTCTCCGGGTGCCTCGCGGGAGAGATCCCCCAGGCCCTGGTGCATGGGGACTATGAGCGGGCAAAGAAAAAAGCCCTGGAGCTGCGGGAGCTCTTCGGAGCGGAGAACTTCTATCTGGAGATCCAGGACCACGGCATCCCGGAGGAAAAGCAGGCCGCCAAGGAGCTGATCCGCCTTTCCGAAGAGACCCATATCCCCCTGGCCCTCACCAACGACGCCCACTACATCGAGCAGGACGACGCCTATTACCAGGACGTGCTCATGTGCATCCAGACGGGCAAGACCGTGAATGAGGACAACCGCATGCGCTTTGAGAGCCGGGAGCTCTATCTCAAGAGCGAGGAGCAGATGCGCGCCCTTTTCCCCGAGCACCCGGAGGCAGCGGACAACACCGTGAAGATCGCCCAGCGCTGCCATTTCGACTTTACCTTCGGCCACTACTACCTGCCGCGCTTTAAGCTCCCCACCGGGGAGACGGACAGCGCCGCCTATCTCCGCAAGCTCTGTGAGCAGGGCTTTGCCGAGCGCTATCCCGACCGGCCCCAGGTGCACAAGCAGCTGGACTATGAGCTCAGCATGATCGAGAAGATGGGCTTTGTGGACTACTTCCTCATCGTCTCGGACTTCATCGGCTATGCCAAGCGCAACGGCATCCCCGTTGGCCCCGGCCGCGGCAGCGCGGCGGGCAGCGTGGTGAGCTACTGCCTGCACATCACCGACGTGGACCCCATCAAATACTCCCTGTTCTTTGAACGCTTCCTGAACCCGGAGCGGGTGAGCATGCCGGATATCGACGTGGACTTCTGTGTCAACCGCCGGGGCGAGGTCATCGACTACGTCAACCGCCTCTACGGCCACGACCATGTGGCCCAGATCGTCACCTTCGGCACCATGGCCGCCCGGGGCGCCATCCGGGACGTGGGCCGGGCCCTGGGCGTGAGCTACGGGGAGACCGATGCCGTGGCCAAGCAGGTGCCCTCCGGTCCGGGAGCATTGAACATCACCCTGGAGGAGGCCCTGCGCCTCTCAAAGCCCCTCAAGGAAATGTACGAGTCCGATGAGAAGCTCAAGCATCTCATCGACGTGGCGAAGGCCCTGGAGGGCATGCCCCGCCACGCCTCCACCCACGCCGCCGGCGTGGTCATCACCGAAAACCCGGTCTACACCTATGTGCCGCTGGCGAAAAACGACGAGAGTGTTGTGTGCCAGTACCCCATGACCACCCTGGAGGAGCTGGGCCTGCTCAAGATGGACTTTCTGGGCCTCCGAAACCTGACAGTCCTGGAGGACGCGGCCAAAATGGTGCGCAAGCGGGTGCCGGATTTCCAGGTGAACCGCATCCCCGAGGACGACGAGGAGACCTTCCGCATGCTGGCCGAGGGCCACACCACCGGCGTCTTCCAGCTGGAGAGCACCGGCATGACCGGGGTCTGCACCCAGCTTCGCCCCAAGAGCATTGAAGATATCACCGCCGTCATCGCCCTCTACCGGCCCGGACCCATGGACTCCATCCCCCGCTTCATCGAGTGGTCCCAGCACCCGGAGAAGGTGCGCTACAAGCATGAGCTGCTGCGCCCCATCCTGGAGGTCACCTACGGCTGCATCGTCTATCAGGAGCAGGTCATCCAGATCTTCCAGCAGCTTGCCGGCTTCTCCCTGGGCCAGGCGGACATGATCCGCCGGGCCATGTCCAAGAAAAAGCACGCCGTCATCGATGCCGAGCGCAAGGCCTTCGTCCACGGCGATCCCGCCAGACAGATCGACGGGGCTGTGGCCCGGGGCGTGCCGGAGGACGTGGCCAACAGCATCTATGACGAGATACTGGATTTTGCCAGCTACGCCTTCAACAAGGCCCACGCCGTCTGCTATGCCTTTGTGGCCAACTGGACGGCCTATATGAAGCGCCACTACCCCAGGGAGTACATGGCGGCCCTGCTCACCTCCGTGCTGGACAGCAGCACCAAGGTGGCCGAGTATATCGCCGAGTGCAAGGACCTGGGTGTTGCCATCCTGCCGCCGGACGTGAACGAGTCTGACGCCAACTTCACCGTGGCGGGCCAGCACATCCGCTTCGGCCTGGTGGCCATCAAGGGCATCGGCTGGAGCGCCATCGAGAGCCTGGTGGCGGACCGGGAAAAGAACGGCCCCTTCCGGGACTTTGAGGATTTCTGCAGCCGCATGGCGGGAGGCGAGCTCAACAAGCGCGCCGTGGAAAACCTGATCCGCGCCGGCGCCTTTGACAGCATGGGCTACAAGCGCCGCGCCCTGCTGCAGGTCTACGAGAGCGTGCTGGACGGGATCCAGCGCTCCCGGCGGGACAACATCTCCGGCCAGATGGACCTTTTCGGCGGTTTTGGCGAAGAAGAGACCGCAGCTCCCAGCTTCCGGGTGCCGGAGCTGGAGGAGTTTCCCAAGCGGGAGCTGATGGCCATGGAGAAGGAGGTCACCGGCCTCTATCTCAGCGGACACCCCATGGACGAGTATCGGGACAAGCTGCGCCGCCTGGGCGTTGCCCCCATCGGGGCTATTCTTGCGGACTTTGACAGCGACGACGGCCCCGGCCGCTATGCCGACGGGCAGTATGTCAGCATCGCCGGCGTGGTGCAGACCATCCGCACCCGCCCCACCAAAAACGGGGCCCTGATGAGCTATGTGATGCTGGAGGACGACAGCGGCAGCATGGAACTCATCGCCTTCCAGCGGGCCCTGGACAGCGGCGGCTCCTATCTGAAGGAAAACGCGGCCCTCTTCATCCGCGGGCGGATCTCCGTGCGGGACGAGAAGGAGCCCCAGCTGATGGTGGACAGCATCCGTCCCCTGGCGGAGGCCGAGGCCGCCGGACCCGCTCCGGAACCTGTACGGGAGCGCCCGCCCCGCTATGAGCCCCAGCCCCGTCCCGAGCCCGCCGCGCCTGCGGCGGAGCAGAAGCTCTATCTGCGCCTGAAAAGCCGGGAAGACCCCATGCTGCGGCGCATCGAGCTGCTGCTCACCATGTTCCCCGGCAACGGGCAGCTCATCATCTGGTGCGAGAAGGAGAAAAAGCGCATCGGCGCCCGGTGCCTCATCCACGAGGGCCTGCTCCTGGAGCTGCGCGAGCTCCTGGGCGAGGAAAACGTGGTCCTCAAATAAAGAACGCACCGCCCCGGTCGAAAGACCGGGGCGGCAGTATTTGTATCGATGCTTTTCAGCCGGTGACGGTGCTTGGCTGGACCACGTCCAGCTCCGCCCTCACGCCCTGCTGCAGGGTGGAGAGCAGCAGCTCCAGCTCTGCCAGGTGGGCTTCATACAGCGCATTGGGGGCGACAAACTGGATGGTGAAGGAATCGGGGGATTCCGGCAGGATCAGGGTCCACATCAGCTCTTCGCCGATCTGCTCCGTGGCAAGGTTGGCGGTCTTTCCATCGGGCAGGAGATAGTCTGTAAAGGTCACGCCGGTGCCGCACATGCCGAAGCGCTGCGGCCAGTAGTGCAGCTCCACCTTGAAGGCGGGATCGGTTTCCGGATACAGGGCGTAGACCGTGCCCTCCTGCGAGCCGCCGGCCTGCTCCCAGGTCCAGCCCTCCGGCAGGGTCAGGCGCAGATAGCTGCTGACGCCGTCCAGGGTCACGGCCTCTTTGCCCAGGACCGGGAGTTCTCCCACCGGAGTCAGAGGCTCGTCGCCCAACACAGGCAGCTCAAATTCCTGGGCCGGGGTCTCTTCCGCCGGCGAAGGGGAGGGGGATGCCGGAGTGCTCTCCGCCTTTGCGGGCTGGGCTTCGCTCTGTACCGGAGGCGCCACACCGCCGCAGGCGGTCAGCAGCAGGGAAAAGATCAGCAAAAAGGGGATCAGCTTTTTCATGGGAGGCTCCTTTCATACGATTTCTGTCAGGAGATCGTATCGCTCTTTTGCTCCTCTTTGGGAGCGGGCGCGGCAGCGGCGGCCGTCCTGCGGGCCTTGCGGGCCGCTTTCCGTTTTCTTGTGACAACGATGATGACGGCGGCGATGGCGCCAAGGAGCAGCAGGGTGGGCAGAGCGCCGGCAAGCCAGATCAGCAGCTCTTTAAAGAAGTCGCCGAAGTCCCGCAGACCGCTCTTCAGGGCGGTGGCAAGACGCTGGCCGTAGCTGGGCTGGACCTGAGGCTCAGGGCTGTAGACCTGCACCTCCATCAGGTCCAGGTACACGCTGCTGAAGCTCACCTGCCGGTCCCAGTTGTTCAGGCTGGTCTGCAGGCTCTCGATGCTGTAGCGCACCTCGGTGAGCCGGTCCTCCAGCAGGATGATGTCCTCCACAGACTCCGCCAGCTCCATCATCTCCAGGAGCCGCTTCTCCTGGGCGGTGTAGGCGGTGAGGCGGGCCTGCACGTCATAGTACTGGGCGGTGACGTTTTCGGTGTAAATGTGGCTGTAGGGGACGTTGCCCAGGTCGGAGAGGCTGCCCATCAGCTCCTGGAAACGGTCGCTGGGGATGCGCAGGGTGTAGTTGGCGCTGCGGCGGCTGACGGCCCCGCGGCTCTGGTCCACATAGTTGCTGCCGTTGAGGCTGCTGGATTCCACCCAGCCGCCGTATTCCTCCACCAGCGCGTTGAGCCGGGCCAGGCTCTGGTCAAAGTCGGTGGTCTCCACCTGGACGTTGGCGGAATAGATGATCTTGTCCGGCTTCTGGGCCGGGGCGCTTTCGGCGGCGCCGGCAGCCTGGGGAGCCCCGGCGGGGGAGAGGCCGTTTACACTGTCATAGTCCATGGAAGTCTCCGCCATGGGCTCCTCGGCGGGCCAGGCAGCCTCCTCGGCGACCATGTAGGAGCCTGCGGCGGCCTTGGCGGAGTCACCGGGCGCGCTGCCGCAGGCGCAGAGGGAGAGCAGCAGAAACAGGGCCAAAATGAGAGAAATCGTCTTTTTCATGGGAGAAACCTCCTTTTTTTTGCATTTGCTATGCTGAGATACTGCTGAGACGTTACAGAACCGGGAAAGTTCCGCCCAAAATGAAAAATACCGAAAAAAGATAATCATTCCAGGTTTTCCGATCAATACCGGATATTTCCCGCGAAACGGTTTCGAAATTGCATAAAAGAGGAAAAAACCGTCTCCCATTTTTTAAGGGAAGCGGTTTTTTCTCTCAAGCGATCAGCGCCAGGGTCACATGCTGGCACAGCAGCAGCCCCGCCGTGGCGGGGACCCAGACCAGAGAGCCGGGCACACTGCGCCGCCCTGGGTCCGGGCTGTCCAGCTGCTCCGGCTTCATGGGCTCCTCCGGGGAGAAAACCACCGGGTGGTGCTCCACGCCCCTGGCACGCAGCTCCTTGCGCATGACCCTTGCCAGGGCGCAGCCGTAGGTGTTCGCAATATCATCCAGGCGCAGGAGCGTGGCGTCCTTCTTGTTGCCGGTGCCCAGGGCTGAGATGATGGGGATGCCCCGCTCCCGACAGCTCAGGATCAGATCCAGTTTGCAGCTCACCAGGTCGATGCAGTCCACCACGTAGTCGTAATCGGCCAGAAAGCGCTCCCGCTCCGCCGCCTCATAGTGGCCCAGGATGGGGTGGACGCGGCAGTCGGGATTGATGTCCAGGAGACGCGCGGCCATGACCTCCGCCTTGGGAAGCCCCACCGTGGAGCCCAGGGCGCAGAGCTGCCGGTTCCGGTTGGATTCGCTGACCCGGTCCCGGTCGATGAGGGTCAGCTCACCCACGCCGGCCCGGCACAGCGCCTCGGCGCACCAGGAGCCCACGCCCCCCAGACCGAACACCGCCACATGGCTTTTTTGCAGCCTTTCCATGGCCTCTTCGCCCAGCAGCATCCGGGCGCGCAGAAAACGTTCATCCATTTGAAAACCTCCGAAAAACGCCGGGGCATTGCCCCGGCGTTTCCAAATCGATCTTATCCCACCAGCTTGTAGGCCCAGCGGGTATTGCGCTCCATGCCCTGGGTGAGCTCGGTGAGCCAGTCGTTCAGCGCGTCGCCCCGGAGATTATCCAGCGCGTTGGCGTCACGGGCGGACATCTTGCCCACGTAGTACATGATGTGGTAGCCGGCGTAGCCGCCGTTGTCGCCGTAGACGATACCGGTGTCACCGTGATTGTGCTCGGCAAAGCAGAACTCGTCAAACTCAGGCACCATCTGGCCCGGCTCAATGCCGGTGTAGAGGCCGCCTGCGCCGCTGGAGCCGGTGTCCTCGGAGTAGAGGCTGGCCAGCACGGCAAACTCCTCCTCGCTCTGATCCCCGGCCAGGAAGGCGGCCAGGATCTCCTCGGCCTTGGCCTTGGCGGCAGCCTTGGCCTCGTCGGTGTAGTTGCCGTTTTCATCGGCCTCGGCCTTGATCAGAATGTGGCGGACAGCTGCGGTCTCCTGGCTGTTGTCGCTGCGCTCCCGGAACAGGACCACATTCCAGCCGTTTTCCGCCTCGACGGCGGTGATGTCGCCGGCCTCGCGGCTCTCGTCCATCAGCCAGTCACGCAGATCCGCGTCCAGATCGGAGCCCAGGATGTTGGTGCGCTCGGTGGCGCTGGCATCGGGGAAATCTTCGGCCAGCAGCTCGTTGAAGGCGGTGACAAGATCGCTCTCGCCGTCATAGCCGTCCTGGAAGCTTGCGACCAGGGCCTCAGCCGCGGTTTTGGCCTCGGCGGGGTCGGCGCCCTCCTCGGCGGTCACCAGATAGCTGGCATAGGTGAACAGATCGCCGTCAGCGGGGGTCTCATAGTAGGCGGTCAGCTCCTCGGGGCTGTAGTTCATCTCCAGGAACTTGTTGTACATGGCCTTGCTGGCCAGGCTGTTTTCCTCCATGGCGCTGCGGATCACGCTCTCGTTGACACCGGCGCCGAAGATGTAGCTCATGTAGGTGGAGAGGCTCACGCCGTTGGTCTTGGCGCCCTGACGCAGATACTGCATCTGGGTCTTGGCCATGTCGGCAACGGCCTTCTTCTCCGCGGCGCTCAGGCTGATGCCCTGCTCGCCGGCATAGTTCACCAGGGCGGCGTTGCGGATCAGCTTGCTGTTCACGTCGTTTTCCAGCAGCTGGTCGGCGGTCTCCTGCCCGAAGTAGCTGACGATGTTGTCATAGCCGTAGCCGGCCAGAGAGGACTTGGCGTTGGCGCGGAAATAGTTGAGCTCTGCGGGGGAGTAGTTCAGGCTGCCAACGGTTTCGGCGGTGGTGATGCGGTACATGATGGGGGAGCTGAGGAACAGCACCAGCGCGATGCAAAGGACGACGGCGATGGTGCCGATGATCCATTTCCGCTTGCTCTTGCGGGCTTTTTCCTCCGCCTCCTTGGCGGCCAGCGTCTTTTTGTCCGTACCGGCGGCGATGGCCGCGGCCCGGTTCTTTCTTTCGGTAGAAGCACTCATAGTTGATCTCTTCCTTCTTGCTATAAAATGAAATCCAAAGCATTATAACCCAAAGCTTCGGGGGTTTCAAGAGGTTTAACAGGAAAAACCGGCATCCAATGCCGGTTTTTCACCAGCTTGTCAAAAAAGTCCCCGGACAGGACTTTTTTGACTGCGCTTTCCCGCCGAGCATTTTGGCCGAACACAAAATGCTGTTTTCGAAAAGCCTTGCAAAACAAGGCTTTTCGAAGCGGCGGGCTATTGGATTCGATGGGGCCTTGCCCCCTCGAGCGCCTCCGCTGCTCTATCGATTCGCCCTTCAGCGATTTTTTACCCGTCTTAGGAAAAACCGGCATCCAATGCCGGTTTTTCACATAGAATGAAGGGTCATTCAAAAAATAAAGGAGGCAATTCGATGGAAACCGACATTGACGACTGGATCTTTTGCGGTGAGGACGCCGGTCCCAGCGAGAGGTAGGGCATCCGCCTTACACAAAAGCGTGCTTTTTCAGCCGGTCCATGGCCTCCAGCAGCAGCGAGGAGGGCAGGGCCAGGTTCATGCGGATGGAGTCCGGCCAGAAGAAGCTTTCACCGTTCTGCCAGATGACCCCGGCGCGCACGCCCCGGGCCAGCAGCTCCCCGATGGGAACGCCATGCTCCCGGCACCAGTCTCCGCAGTCCAGAAACAGCATGTAGGTGCCCTGGGGCCGCATGACCTTCACACCGGGGAAGTGACTCTCAATAAAGTCGCAGGCATAGCGGTGATTGGCATCGATAACGGCGCACATCTCGTCCACCCAGGGCCCGCCCTTGGTGTAAGCGCCAAGCATAGCCGCCATGGACAGCATATTCTGGCTGTTGTAGTGGGTCTGGTCGCTTTCCCGCTGCAGCCGGTGGCGCAGCCGTTCGTTGTACACCACATGGTAAGAGCCGATGAGCCCCGCCAGGGAGAAGGTCTTGCTGGGGGCGTAAAAGGCGATGCTGCGCTCCTTGGCGTCCGCGGAGACGGACTGGGTACAAATGTGGGTGAAGCCCGGCATGATGATATCGGACCAGATCTCGTCGGAGATGACGATGCAGTCGTTTTTGGCATAGACCTCCATGGCGCGCTCGATCTCCCAACGCTCCCAGACCCGTCCGGTGGGATTGTGGGGGGAGCAGAAGATGGCCAGATGGATCTTGTGCTCCCGGAGCTTCCGGTCCATGTCCTCGTAGTCCATGCGCCAGACGCCGTCTTCGTCCCGGATGAGGTCGCTGTGCACCGCTTTGCGGCCGGTGCTCTCCAGCACGTGGGTGAAACCCACATAGGTGGGGGCGTGGAGCAGGATCTCCTCGCCGGGCGCAGTGAGCATGCGGATGGCGGTGCTCACCCCGCCCAGCACGCCGTTTTCGTAGCCGATGTGCTCTTTTTTCAGATCCGTTACGCCCTTGCGCTGCCGGTGCCAGTCGATGATGGCCTGGTAGTAGCCCTCCGGCTCCCGGAAATAGCCGAAGTTGGGGAAGCGGATCCGCTCTGCCAAAGCCTCCAGGATGCAGGGGGCGGTGGGGAAGCTCATGTCTGCCACCCACATGGGGATGGTGGAGAAGCCTTCCTCCACCTTCAGCCCGGGGAAGGGAATCAGGTCGGCGGCGATGATGTCATGCCCCGCCCGGTCCAGCACGGTGGTGAAATCGTATGTCATGGCCGTGGCTTCCTCTTCCCGACGCTCAGTTCAGGAAGTCCCGCAGCTTCTTGGAGCGGCTGGGATGGCGCAGCTTGCGCAGGGCCTTGGCCTCGATCTGCCGGATGCGCTCACGGGTGACGTTGAACTCCTTGCCCACTTCCTCCAGAGTGCGGGTGCGGCCGTCGGCAATGCCGAAGCGCAGCTCCAGCACCTTCTTCTCCCGGGGCGCCAGGGTGTCCAGCACCTCTTCCAGCTGCTCCCGCAGCAGGGAGAAGGAAGCGGCCTCGGAGGGCTCTGAGGCGTCCTCGTCGGGGATGAAGTCGCCCAGATGGGAGTCCTCCTCTTCGCCGATGGGGGTCTCCAGACTCACGGGCTCCTGGGCGATCTTCAGGATATCCCGGACCTTTTCCACGGGCATGTCCATCTCGGCGGCGATCTCCTCGGCGGAGGGGTCGTGGCCCAGCTCCTGCAGCAGCTGGCGGGAGACACGGATGGTCTTGTTGATGGTCTCCACCATGTGCACGGGGATGCGGATGGTGCGGGCCTGGTCGGCGATGGCGCGGGTGATGGCCTGGCGGATCCACCAGGTGGCGTAGGTGGAGAACTTGTAGCCCTTGGTGTAGTCAAACTTTTCCACGGCCTTGATGAGGCCCAGGTTGCCCTCCTGGATCAGGTCCAGGAACAGCATGCCGCGGCCCACGTAGCGCTTGGCAATGGACACCACCAGACGGAGGTTGGCTTCCGTCATGCGGTGCTTGGCGTTCTCGTCGCCCTCGGACATCTTGATGGCCAGGGCGATCTCCTCTTCGGGGGTCAGCAGGGGCACCTTGCCGATCTCCTTCAGGTACATGCGCACCGGATCGTCCGTGGAGAAGGAGTCCATCATGGCGTCGGTATCGGCGATCTCCTCCTCGGGGACCTCCTCGATCTCCGCCAGGTCCTCCACCTCGGGCAGGATGTCGTCGATGGGAGGCAGAATGTCGTCTCCGCCCACGTCAATGTCCACGCCGTTCTGCTCCAGAGTCTCATAGAACTTGTTGATGACCTCGCTGTCCAGGTTCAGATCCTCCAGGATCTCCAGCTCCTTGGCAGAGAGGCGGCCCGCCTTCTTGCCCTTCTCCAGCAGCTCCCGGAGCTTTTCCTCCGGGGACTTGGGGGGCTCGGCGGCCTCTTTCTTCTTGGCGGGGCGCTTTTTGGGCTTGGGCAGCTCCGTCTCCTTCTGGTCGGCAATATCGCTGGCACTGGCTTCCTCCAGGAACTTGTCCGCCATGCTCTCCAGTTCTTCTTCCGTCAGCTTGATCTCGTCAGCCATTTTCGGTATACCTCTTTCCTTTTTCTCTTTGCCTTTCGGCCAGCGCCAGCAGATCCAGCGGCGCGTTTTTTTGATCTCTTTGTTCCTTGTGCTCCCGGATGCAGTTTATGTAATCCGTGAGGGCCCTCTGTCCCTGCTGCAGACTCACCGGCGCCTGCTGGATGCGCACCAGAAGGCTCATTTCCGCAGCGCTCAGCTCCTCGCCCAGGTTTGCGCCGCTCACGCTCAGGTGCCGGCCGATCCGGTCCAACAGCACCGCGTAGATATGGCCCAGAGCCTCCGAGGAGAAGTCTTCCGGCGCGGGAAGCCCCTGAGACTTGCCAAGCTCCGGGTCCAGGGAGAGAAGGCGGATAACGCCCTCCTCGGACCGGGCGGATACCGGGTCGTCATAGCGAAGCTCCCGCTCATTGGGCTGGGACTGGCGTTCGGGCCGCTCCTGCTCCCGGGCCTCGGCCCGGGCGGCGCTTCTGACCAGACGCCTGCGGCGGCGCTCCACCTCGTCGGCCACCACGTCGTTGGGGACCCCCGCCATGGCGGCCACCCGCATGGCGTAGACCTGCCGCTCCACCGCGCCGGGGAGACGGGCCACCAGGTCCGAGGCCTCCTTGAGAAACTCCACCTTCTGCTCGTCCTGACTCAGGTCGTATTTCCCCGTCACATTCCGGAGGCGGTAGTCCGCCTGACTCTCCGAGCCCTCCAACAGCTTGCGGAAGGCCTCCGGCCCCCGGGCCTTGATGAATTCGTCCGGGTCCTTGGCGCCTTCCAGGCGCAGGACCTTCACCTTCACGTCCAGCTTTTCCAGGATGCCGATGGCCCGCTGGGAGGCTTTGATGCCGGCTCCGTCGTTGTCGTAGGCGATGATCACCTGGTCGGTGTAGCGGGAGAGGAGCCTGGCCTGCTCCGGCGTCAGCGAGGTGCCCAGAGAGGCCACCGCCGAGTCGAAGCCAGCCTGGTGGAGGGACACCACGTCTATATTGCCCTCGGACAGAAGAATATATCCGCTTTTTGATTTTTTCGCCAGATTCAAGGCGAAAAGGTTCCGGCTTTTGTTGAAAACCAGGGTCTCGGGGCTGTTCATGTACTTGGGCTCCCCGTCCCCCAGAATGCGGCCGGAAAAACCGATGACGCTGCCCCGCACGTCGATCACCGGGAACATCAGCCGGTCCCGGAAGGTGTCGTAGAAGCCGCCGTTTTTGCCACGGCGCACCAGACCCGCGTCCGCCAGCTCAAAGTCCGAATAGCCCTTTTGGCGCATGGCCTTTTCCAGACTGTCCCAGGTGTCCGGAGCAAAGCCCAGACCGAAGTTTTTGGCAGTGGCGGGGGAGATGCGGCGCCGGGCCATATAGTCCCGGGCCCGGCTGCCCCCGGGGGTGGACAGCTGCTCATAGAAAAAGCGGGCGGCGTCCTTGTTGAGAGAGAGCATCCTGGCGCGCTTGCGGCTTTCGGCGTCCTCCTGCTCCTGGGGCATGGCCATGCCCGCCCGCCGGGCCAGGAAGGCCACCGCGTCCCGATAGCCCAGGTTCTCGATCTCCATGATGAAGTTGATGACGCTGCCGCCCTTGCCGCAGCCGAAGCAGTGGTAGATCTGCTTTTCCTGGTTCACGGAGAAGGAGGGGGTCTTCTCGCTGTGGAAGGGGCAGAGGCCGAACTGGTTGGCGCCGCTGCGCTTCGAGAGCCGCACATAGCCGGAGACCACGTCCACAATGTCGTTGCGGTCTACCAGCTCGTCTATGAACTTTTCGGGAAATGGCATAGGGAATCACCTCCGGTGATCAGGGAAGAGAGAATAGTGAAAAGGGAAAAAGTAAGGTATCGCCTTTGGCGATCCTATCATTCGTCCGCGAAGCGGACACCGCCCTTTTTCTCTATTCCTTCTTCCCTGTTCCTTTACTTGACGCTCCACGCAAAGGGGATGAAGAGCTCCCCGTACTTCTCCATGGCATAGCCGTCGGTCATGCCGGAGATGTAGTCGCAGGCGGCGCGTCCACGGCCCTCCCGTTCCACAATGGGCAGGAAGTCCGCGGGCAGCGCCTCGGGATGGGCGGTGTAGTGGTCATAGAGCCGGGAGAGGATGCCCTCCACCTTGCTCTCCTCGCTTTTGGCGATGGGGTTGGTGTAAACGTCGGAATACATGAAGCTGTGGAAAAAGAGGAAGGTCTCCCAGATCTCCGGGGACATTTTCAGCTCCCCCTCCCGGGAGTTTGCGATCAGGTCCGACAGGAAGGTGTTGATGCGCTCGCTGTTGCGCTCTCCGCATGTCAGGCGGATGCGCTCCGGCACCTGGTCTGCCGTCAGAAGCCCCGCCCGGATGGCGTCGTCCAGGTCGTGGTTGATGTAGGCGATCCGGTCGCAGAGACGGACCGTGGTGGCCTCCCGGGTGTCGTCCGGGGCGCCGTGGGTGTGGTTCAGGATGCCCATGCGGGTCTCATAGCAGAGATTCAGGCCCCGGCCGTCCCGCTCCAGCAGGTCCACCACCCGGAGGCTCTGTTCATAGTGCTTGAAGCCGCCCTCGTAGATCTTGTTCAGAGCACGCTCCCCGGCGTGGCCGAAGGGCGTGTGGCCCAGGTCATGGCCCAGGGCGATGGCCTCCGCCAGATCCTCGTTCAGCCGCAGGGCCCGGGCCACGGTACGCGCCAGGCGGGTGACCTCCAGCGTGTGGGTCAGGCGGGTGCGGTAGTGGTCCCCCTCCGGCTGAAGAAAGACCTGGGTCTTGTGCTTGAGCCGGCGGAAAGCCTTGGAATGGGTGATGCGGTCGATATCCCGCTGAAAGCAGGGGCGGATCTCGCACTCCTGCTCAGGATGCAGACGGCCCCGGCTCGCTTCCGAGAGCACGCCGTAGGGCCCGATGAGCAGATGCTCCAGCTGTTCGCGTTCCAAACGGGGACAAGACATGCCGGATCCCTCCGTTCCTCTTCGATTTCGTCCATTTATCCTATACGACGAAACTTTTGTTTTCCCTTTTTCTTTCCCCAAAAAATTTTTCCGCCCGGGCGAAGGCACGCGGCAGGAATGCCGCCGCGCCCCTGTCGATATGACAAAAAGTGCCGGGTCAAAAGCATGAAAATTTTCGTGGCATTTGAGAGGAAACTGTGATATACTATTAAATCAGATTGAGAGAGGCCTGATCGCCTCGAAGAAGAGAAAAGACAGACCATTGACCCCACAGGAGGATAGCTGCCATGAAGAAACTGTGCAAGCGTGCCCTGGCGCTGCTGTTTGCCCTGGCCCTGCTGATGACGCTGACGGTCTCGGCCTTTGCCGAGGAGCCGACAGAGGATCCCGGCCAGCAGGAGAGCGAAACCACCGCTCCGGAGAATCCGCAGGAGAGCGAAACGGAGCCGGGTGAAGAGCCGGTGGAGCCCAGCGAGGAGCAGCCGCAGCCTACGGAGGAGCCGGTGCCCGAGATTTTGGGCGAGGTGACGCTCTATGTCTCCAGGGACGGAAACGACGAGACCGGCGACGGTTCGGAGCAGGCGCCTTTCCAGAGCCTGGCCCGGGCGGCCAAAGCGGCCAACGAGACCCCTGACCGGGCGGTTTACATCTTTGTGATGACGGACCTGGAGATGAAGGAATCCGCCCGCTTTATCGGGCAGAACATTTCCATCCTGGCTGCGGACAAAGCCGTCACCCTGAAGCGCGCCGAGGATTTCAAGACCGCCAAAGACCTGAAGGGCAAGGACTATAACCCCGCCATGATCGAGCTGCGCGCCCCCGAAGGCGCGGAGCGGAAGGCGGGAAGCCTGCTGCTGATGAACGTGATCCTGGACGACGCCGGCCGCCACGAGGGCAGCCTCTTTGAGCCCGTCCAGGAGACTGAGGAGGAGACGGGAGACGGAGAGGCTTCCGTCCAGACCGCCGCTGTGGAGCAGACCGCGGACGAGAAGGAAAAGAAGCCCGAGCAGGTGCAGGACGCCATCGTCTCCGTGGGGGACGAGGGGAGCCTGACCCTGGGCCGCGGCGCGGAGCTGCGCAACTTCGGCGGCCTCTCCGCCGTGCACCTGGGTGAAAAGAGCCAGCTGACCATGGAGGACAGCAGCGCCATCCGGGATACCGAGAACGTGGCCAACGAGCTGCCCGCTCTGCTCACGGCTGAGAGCTCCGTGGTGGAGCTGCTGGAGGGCGCCAAGCTCCAGGAGCGTGGAATTCTGCCCGGCAACGACACCACCGACCTGGGCGATCTGCTGCCCGGCGCAGGGGAAATGAGCTTCAGCAGCCTGAGCTTCACCGCCCCCGAGACCCTGACGAGAGTCAAGGACGGCCTGGTGCGCTACGAGATCCCCTATGAGCTGAGCTTCACCATGAGCGAGACCGTGCAGAAGCTGGTGGAGTCCCAGAAGGACAACATCCACGAGGCCGCGGGGCTCATCACCATCCAGCTGGATTCCCGCATGGAGGGCGACGCGATCCTCTTCAAGACCGAGCCCAAGCTGGACAGCGCCATCTTTGAACTGGACGGCGACACCACCTATGACGCCGCCACCCATACCGTAAGCGCCAAGTTCAAGCTGAAGGAGGGCTGGCAGGAGCAGCTCAGCACCCTGGGCGATCCCATGACCTTCACCTGCAAGGGCTATCTGCCCATCGACAAGTTCGAGGCCAGCACCGAGACCGAAGACAAATATCTCTCCAGCACCGGCAAGGTGAGCCTGACCCTGAACTACACCCTGGGCGACGAGGAAAAGACCACCACCCTGGACAGCGGCGAGAAGACCGCCGACACCAAGATGCTGGGCCTGGAGCTCTCCACCCTGATCTATGACGTGAACGGCGGCGATCTGGGCAGCGGACCGAACACGGAGCAGCTCCCCGCCCAGAAGAGCTACAAGCTGAAAACCGAACCCAAGCCCACCCACGCCGACGTGGACGGCTATGACGTGGTGTTCCTGGGCTGGACCGCGGAGCCTACCGACCGGATCTACGCCAGCGGCGAGGATAAGCCCGCCCTGATCGAGACCGTGACCATCCCCACCTTGGACCAGGTGAAAGTCTACGCCGCCTACAGCGAGGATATCAACAGCGACGGCATCCCCGATGTGGACCAGAAGCTTGCCACGCTGACCTTTGACGGCAACGCCGCGGAGGTGGAGAACGTGCCCGATCCCATCATCCATGTGGTGGGCTCCACCGAGGGCGGGGAGCTGGGCGTGAACATCCCCCAGCAGGAGCCCGAGCGGATGTATTACACCTTCCTGGGCTGGGGCAAGACCCCCGACGCCACCGACGACGGCAACCTCTATAAGTACGACGCCGAGAAGGCCAGCCGCCGGGACATCCCCCTGACGCGGGACACCACCCTCTATGCGGTCTGGCAGCTGAACTACCGCATCAACTATGACGCCAACGGCGGCGAGAATGCCCCCGCGGCCTCTGTGGTGCCTTACCAGACCAAGATCACCGACGATAAGGGCAACACCACCTACACCGGCCGGGTGCGCATCACCACCGGCGTTCCCACCCGGGCGGGCTACGAGTTCCAGGGCTGGGCCACCAGCCGCCGCGGCGCCGCAGCCTACTTTGCCGGCAATGAAGTGCAGATCACCGGCGGCAACGTGACCCTCTATGCCGCATGGCTGCGCACCGGAGGAGGCGGCGGTACCGTGGCCCCCAAGACCGGGGACACCAACATGGGCCTTTACATCGGACTGCTGGGCCTGAGCGCCCTGGCCCTGGCCGGCACCGGCGTGGTGCTGTGGCGGAAGAAAGCCCGGCAGTAAACGATAGAATAAAAAACGGAGCTTTGAAAAATCCTTTTCAAAGCTCCGTTTTTTATTCTACTGGCACGGCCTGGAGGCTCTCGCCGGTGACGGCGGGCTGCACCGCGCCGCCGCTCAGGTCCAGGATCCGGGCGCAAAAGGCATCGCTGCGCTCCTCCGGAAGCAGGGCCCGGATGGTGACGCCGGCGCCGTAGTCCAGATCCTCCACCGCCCCGTCAAAGGCGGCGATCTCCAGCTTGTAGCGCTCCAGTGCGGCGTAGGAACAGGGGAGTTCCAGGCGCACCCAGCGGCGCACCACCGAGCGGCCGGCGGCGTCCAGGGCGTCCTTTGCGCTTTTGGTATAGGCCCGGAAGAGGCCCCCCGCGCCAAGCAGCACCCCGCCGAAATAGCGGGTCACCACGCAGACCAGGTTGGTGACGCCCTCCCGGCGGAAGACTTCCAGCATGGGGATGCCCGCCGTGCCCTGGGGCTCACCGTCGTCGGAATAGCGCTCCGGGCCGTCCTTGAGCAGATAGCACCAGCAGTTGTGCCGGGCGTCGTAGTATTTCTTTTTCATCTCGGCCACAAAGGCCCGGGCCTCGTCCTCCGTTTCCACAGGGCGCACATGGCCCAGAAAGCGGCTGCGCTTTTCCACGTATTCGCTTTCACCCGGGGCGGTGGGAACATAGTATTCGGTCATCAGAGTCGCTCCTATGCAGCATTGGCAGGCTATAAAAACGAAAACTTCACGTTAAGTATGTAGGGGTCAACGCCCCCGGCGACCCGCTGCTGGTTTGCCGGAACCAGTCGATACTCGGACGGTTTCCTACCGGGATGCCGAGGGCGGCATCCTTTGCGCCTCATCCTGCCGGCGGATGGCGTAGTACAGGGACTTGCGGACGTCGCCCAGGGCAGAGGTCCAGTCCTCTGTGCAGCGGTAGGTGAAGCCGCACTTCTCAATGACCCGGCGGGATTTGGCGTTAAAATCCGCGTGAGCGCACCAGACCTCCTCCGCGCCACGGTCAAAGCACAGGGCGATCAGCGCCCGGACGGCCTCGGGGATGTAGCCGTTCCCCCAGAGGGGACGGGCCAGCCAGTAGCCGATCTCCGGCTGGCCGTCTGCCAGACTGCAGGAACTGGGGAAAATGCCCACGCTGCCTATCGGCTCGCCGCCGGGGCGAAGGGTGACGGCCCAGGTGTCTGGCTTGATGAGGATCGTGCGCAGTACATGGAGACTATCCTCCACGCTCTCATGGGGCGCCCATCCCGCCGCGGGACCGACCTCGGGGTCGGAGGCCCAGCGGTACAATTCGGCGGCGTCCTCCTCCCGCCAGGGGCGCAGGATCAGCCGTTCGGTTTCGATAATGTCCACGAAGGCTCCTCCTTCCTGCCTGGATAGAAAACGGCGGGCGACCTCGTCTCCCTCTCCTACGTCTCCTGAAAACTAAAAACTGAAAACTAATCTTCCCAGTCTTCTTTCGTCTCGGTGTAGCCGGGGATAAACTGCTTTACCCGGCCGAAGAGATCCGGCTGGACCACGGCCTCCACCTCGATACCGGCGTCGGTATAGTCTGTGCGGAGGATCTTGGCCTCCCGGTTCAGGCTGTCCAGCAGCCCCGCGGCGGTATAGGGCAGCAGCAGGGTCACCTGCTTTTTGCCCCGGTCCAGCAGCTCCGAGAGCTTTTGCACCAGGCGGTCAGAGCCCTCGCCGCTTTTGGCGGAGATGCAGACCACGTCCTCCCCATGGGGAAGGATGCCGATGTAGCGGTCGCACTTGTTGAAGACGCGCAGGCAGGGGGTGCCCTCGGCGCCAAGCTGGCCGATCAGCTCATTGACCACCCTGGCCTGCTCCTCCCACTCGGGATTGGAGATGTCGATGACGTGCAGCAGCACGTCGGCAAAGGCCAGCTCCTCCAAAGTGGCCTTGAAGGCCTCGATCAGGTGGGTGGGGAGCTTGCGGATGAAGCCCACGGTGTCGGACAATAGCACCTCGGTGCTCTCATCGATGCGCAGGCGACGGGTGGTGGTGTCCAGCGTGTCGAAAAGCCGGTCGTTTGCGGGGATGTCCGAACCGGTGAGGCAGTTTAACAGCGTGGATTTGCCCGCGTTGGTGTAGCCCACCAGGGCCACCACGGGCATGGCGTTCTTCTCCCGGCGGCGGCGCTGGGTGGAGCGCACCTTGCGCACCGCGGCCAGCTCCTCCTCCAGCTTCTGGATCTTCCGGCGGATGTGGCGCCGGTCGGTCTCCAGCTGGGTCTCGCCGGGGCCGCGGGTGCCGATGGGGGAGGAGCCGCCGGAGGCGGTCTGCCGCACCAGGTGGGTCCACATGCCGGTGAGACGGGGGAGCAGATACTTATACTGGGCCAGTTCTACCTGGAGCTGGCCTTCCTTTGTTTGGGCCCGCTGGGCGAAGATGTCCAGGATCAGGCCGGAGCGGTCCAGCACCTTCACGCCCAGATCCTCGGACAGCACCCGCATCTGGGAGGGGGAGAGCTCGTTGTCGAACACGGCCAGGTCGCAGTCATTGTCCTCAATGAGCTGCTTCATCTCCTGCACCTTGCCCTCGCCGATGAAGCTGCGGGGCTCGGGTGTGGGGCGGCTCTGGATCAGCATGGCCACGGCCTCGCCGCCGGCAGTCTCCACCAGAGCGGCCAATTCCTCCATGGAGATGTCCGTGGAGCGCTCATGCTCGTCCATGCTGGCGGCGGAGAGGCCGGCCAGCACGGCCCGTTCTTTCTTTTTCAGCTGTTCTTCCATAGGATTCCTTTAATTGTGTTAAAACAGGTCTTTGTCGAAGGGAGTGCCGTTTTCCGCCCGGGCGGCTTCCTCCGCCCGCTGGCGGGCAAGCTCCCGCCGGCGCTGCTCGGCCAGGCGGCGCTGCTTCAAATGCTTGCGGCGCAGCAGCCGGTAGCGGGTGACCAGGGCAAGATAGGCCGCCACCAGCACCAGGATCACCAGGATCACGATGAGCACCGCGGGGCGGGCCAGGGATTCCCGGATGTGCTGCTTGAAATACTCCCAGCGGTTCAGATCCACGCTGCCGGAAGCCACCAGCCGGGCGGAGGCAAACTCCCGCCCGTCATAGAGCACATGGGCAATGCCAAGCACCGTGCCGGCCTCCACAGGGGCGGTCAGGTTCTGGTCGAAGAGCTCGATGCGGATGTCCTCCTCACCCGGTTCCACGTTGTTGGGCAGGGGGAAGCGGATGCTGCGCTGGGGCTTGAGACCCACACGGGCGTCCCCCTCGGCCAGGGCCACGTCCGCAAAGTCCAGCACCTCGTCCTCGGTGATGACGGTGCGCATGGTGAAGTTGGCGAAGGCCCAGTCATAGAGCTTGGCGGAGTCGGAGAAGTTCTTGCGCTCCTCGGTGTCGGAGAGATAGGGGCCGTCGCTGCCCATGACGATACCAAGCAGGTGCATGTCGTCCCGCTGGGCGGTGGAGATGAGGCAGTAGCCCGCGGCCCGGGTGTAGCCGGTCTTGATGCCGTGGGCTCCCTCATAGAGATAGCCGGGGCCGTAGATGCCGTCGGGAGAGATGAGGGCGTTGGAGTTTTTCAGCTCCCGGGCGGGATTGACGTTGGTGGCGGGCACGGTGTAGGAGGTGGAATCGCAGATCTCCATAAAGGAGGGGTAGCCCATGGCGGCCCGGGTGATCAAATACAGATCATAGGGGCTGGTGAGATTGTCGTTGGAAAGACCGTTGGGGTCTACAAAACGGGTCATGGTGCAGCCAAGCTCCGCCGCCCGCTCGTTCATCCGGTCCACGAAATTGGGGATGCCGTTGCCCAGATAGGAGGCAATGACGTTGCAGGCGTCGTTGCCGGAGGAGACCGCCGCGCAGTAGAGCAGATCCCGGAGAGTCAGCTGCTCCCCGGCCACGATATACACGCTGCTGCTGTCGTCGCTCATGCCGTTCTGGCAGTCCAGACCCGCGGTAATCACGTCATCCAGCCCCGCTTCGCCCCGGTCCACGGCCTCCAGGGCCAGCAGAACGGTCATGACCTTGGTGAGGCTGGCGGGGGAGCGGGGATAGGAGCTGTTGAGCTGATAGAGGATGGTGCCGCTCTCCAGATCCACCAGCAGGACGGCCTGAGCGCTGAGCTCCGGCCCCTCCAGCTTGACCCCTTCCGGGGTGGGGGTGACAGAGGGACCCGGATCCTCCAGGTACTCATCGGTCTCCTCCGGCTGCTCGGCCAGAGCGAAAGGCGCAAACACCGCGGCAAGGAGACAGAGGATCAGAAAAAGGGAAAGAAATCGTGTTCTTTTCATGCTAAACTCCCGTTTCTATAGATTCTTTCACGGTACGGGCCACATAGGCCCAGAGACTTTGGTCCACGCTGCGCCCGGCCACCAGAGGCACCCGGCCCAGCTCCCGTTCCTCCAGGAGAAATACCGCTTCTCCCAAAGGCTGCCCGGCGGCAATGGGGGCCCGAAGAGCATCGTCCGCCACATCCAGCCGCAGCTCCGGCTCCGCCCCGGCGGGCATCAGCGCGGAGAGCGCGCCGCCGGACAGGAGGGAGAGCTCGTCATCTCCCCAGGCGGAGAGGGCCCTGCAGCGGGCGAGGGTCTGCCCCTGGGCGCAGAGCTCCCGGGGGCGGAAGCTTGCGAAGGCCCAGTCATAGAGCTTTGCCGTGTCCACAAAGCTGTAGCGGATATCGGTGTCGGAGAGATAGGGCCCGTCGCAGCCCAGGACGATGGCCAAAAGGCGCAGCCCGTTCCGTTCCGCCGTGGAGATGAGGCAGTAGCCCGCCGCTCGGGTATAGCCGGTCTTCACACCGTGGGCGCCCTCATAGAGATAGCGGTCCCCGTAGATCCCCTCGTCGGAGATGAGGGCGTTGGAGCTCTTCAGCTCCCGGGGCGGAAACACATTGGTGGCAGGGACGGTGACGGCATGGCAGTCGCAGAGCTCCATGAACCGGGGCAGCCGCATGGCCTCCAGGGTGATGCGGTACAGATCCCTTGCGGAGGTCAGATTGTCATAGGAGAGCCCGTGAGGGTCCACAAAATGGGTCTGGGAACAGCCAAGGCCCTCGGCCCGCCGGTTCATCAGGGCCACAAAGGAGGGGATGTCCCCCGCCACATAGGCGGCCAGCACGTTGCAGGCGTCGTTGCCGGAGGCCACCGCCGCGCAGTAGAGCAGATCCTCCAGGCGCAGCGTTTCCCCCGGGACGATGCCGGCGCTGCTGCTGTCGTCCCGCATGCCACGGTGGCAGTCGGCCCCGGCGGTCACCATGTCCTCCAGACTGATTTCGCCCCGCTCCACGGCCTCCAGGGTCAGCATCACGGTCATGATCTTGGTGATGCTGGCGGGGGAACGGCGGGCGTCGGCGTTCACCTCATAGAGAATGGCGCCGCTGTCCAAATCCGCCAGCAGCACCGCCTGGGCGGTGAGCTGGGGCCCGTCCAGCGCCAGGGCGCAGGGGGCGCAGAGAACGAAAAGCAGGCAGAGGATAAGCACAGCGGGGAAAATTTTGAAAATTTTCATTTTGTTCTCCCGTTTCGCACGGAATGTGGTATGATAGACTATCAAGAACAGGGAAGACCGCTTTGCAACAATTCGCCATCTTCCTCCTATTATAAAGATTGGGCAGAGGAATTGCAACTTAAAAATGAGGGCGTCGAAATATGAAAATTCTGGTCGTTGACGATGAAAAGCTTCTGGTGAAGGGCATCAAATTCAATCTGGAAAACGAGGGCTACACCGTGGATGTGGGCTACGACGGGGAAATGGCCGTCTCCATGGCCAGGACGGGCAACTACGACCTGATCATCCTGGACCTGATGATGCCCAAAATGGACGGGCTGGAGGCCTGCCAGGAGATCCGCGGCTTTTCCACCGTGCCCATCATCATGCTCACCGCCCGCAGCGAAAAGGCGGATATGCTCATGGGCTTCGAGTCCGGGGCCGACGATTATGTGACCAAACCCTTCGACATCATGGTGCTGAAGGCCCGGGTCCGGGCCCTGCTGCGCCGGGCCGGCCTCTCCGCTCCGGGGACCCAGGGCTCCGCCACCGCGCTGCAGCGGGGCCACATCGCCGTGGACGAGGAGCGGCGCACCGCCTGGAAAGACGGGGTGCCGGTGGAGCTGACCATGAAGGAGTTCGACCTGATCCTCTTCCTGATGAAAAATCCCGGTCGGGTCTACAGCCGGGAGGCCCTGCTGGATCTGGTCTGGGGCTATGAATACCAGGGCGATACCCGCACCGTGGACGTGCACATCCGCAGGCTCCGGGAAAAGCTGGAGCTGGACCCTGCCCATCCCGACTACATTGCCACCAAATGGGGCGTAGGGTACTATTTTAGTGAAAAGTGAATAGTGAAGAGAGAAGAATGAAGAAATGAACCCCTTCCGACCTTGCCGCCCCTTCCGTCTCAGTCGCTTCGCGCCTTCGACACCTCCCCCAGGGGGGAAGGCAAGATACCTGCTTGCTTCCCCCTCAGGGGGAAGTCCCCAGTGCGAACACTGGGGGATAGGGGATATTGCAATTCATCGGCGAAGCCGATACTTCAACTCTTCACCGTTCACTCTTCTCTCTTCACTTCAAATACGGAGTATTTGCCTATGCACAGTATCCGCATACAATTTATCTCTTTTATCACAGCGCTGCTGCTGGTCTTGCTGCTGCTGCTGAATATCTATCCGCTGACCTCGTCCCGGGACGCGGTGTTTGAGGAAAAGCGCAGCTCCATGACGGCCCAGGCCTCCACCCTGGCCTCCTCCCTTTCCGGCCTGGAACGGCTGAACCCGGAGAATATCACCGAGGTGCTGCGCTACCTGGATCTCAGCGGCTATACCCGGGTGCTGGTGGCGGACCGCTCCGGCGGCAGCCTCTATGACTCCGCCGGGCAGACAGGGGGCCAGATCCCGGCGGATCTGCTGACCTGCCTCACCGGGAAGACGGTGTTCCGCTCCTCCTTCCGGGAAGCGGCCTTTCTCAGCAGCATCGCCATCCCCCTCAGCGCCCAGGGAGAGTTGACCGGCGCCCTCTATCTTGCCGAGCGGGATGAGGAGCGGGCAGAGATGCTCCTGGGCTTCCAGAACCGGATCCGGGCGGCCTCCCTCGCCATCGGGGCCCTGGCGCTGGTGCTGGCGCTGGTCTATGTGTTCCTGCTGGTCAACCGCATCCGGGCCATCGTGCGCTCCATGCGGGTGGTGGCCGGGGGGGACTACAGCTACCGCCATGTGAACCGGGGCCGGGACGAGATCTCCGAGCTGGGGGAGGAGTTCAACCAGCTCACGGAGCGTCTGGAGACCACGGAGGAGCAGCGGCGGCGCTTTGTGTCCGACGCCTCCCACGAGCTGAAAACGCCCCTGGCCTCCATCCGCCTGCTGGCGGACAGCATCGTGCAGAACGAAAACGTGGACGCCGAGACCATGCGGGAATTCGTCACCGATATCGGCAACGAGGCCAAGCGCCTCCAGCGCACCACCGACAAGCTCCTGACCCTGTCGCGCCTGGACGACAACGCGGAGCGGGAGCTGGTGAGCGTGGATGTCAAGCAGGTGGTGCTTGACACCCTGACGCCCCTGCGGCCTCTGGCCCAGGAAAAGCAGGTGAGGCTGGAGACGGCGCTGGAGGACGGCTGCCAGATCCGTGCCACGGAGGACGATCTGTTCCACATCGTGTTCAATCTGGTGGAAAACGCCGTGAAATACAATGTCCCCGGCGGGGCGGTGCAGATTGCCCTGACCGGCGACGAGAAGCAGGTGACCCTTGCCGTCTCCGACACGGGGATCGGCATCCCCGAGGAGGACCGGGCGAACATCTTCTCCCGCTTCTATCGGGTGGACAAGGCCCGCTCCCGGGAGGCCGGGGGCAGCGGCCTGGGACTCAGTATTGTACACGACACGGTGCGGGCCCTGGGAGGCAGCATCGAAGTCGGTCAAAATACGCCGCAGGGATCGGTCTTTACCGTGTCGTTCCCCCGGCCAAGTTCTAAGGAGGAAACATGAACAACATTGCCCGCATTCAGGAAGCGCTGGTCCGCAGAGACCTGGACGCCATCCTCATCACCGATGAAAAGAACCAGCGCTACGCCACCGGCTTTGCCTTTACCGATGGCGCCGTGGTGGTGGGCCGGGAGAAGGCCTGGCTGCTCACCGATTCCCGTTATATCGAGGCCGCCGAGAACATCGCCGGGGGCTGCTGCACCGTGCAGATGTTCGACCGGCAGCACAGCCAGACGGATCTGATCCGCGCCGCGCTGACAGAGGCCAAGGCAGAGCGTCTCGCCGCCGAGGACCAGCAGCTGAGCCACGCCCGCTGGGCCGCCCTAGAGAAGGCCCTGGGCCGGGAATTCCTGCCCGCCGGGGACTTTATGATGGCCCTGCGCGCCAGCAAGAACCAGGAGGAGATCGACAGCATGATCCGGGCCCAGCGCATCAGCGAGAAGGCCCTGGAGGAAGTGCTGCACATCATCAAGCCCGGCATGACCGAGAAGGAGGTCATGGCGGAGCTGGTGTACCACATGCTGCGTAACGGCAGCGAGGGCAATTCTTTTGACCCCATCGTGGTCACCGGCAAGAACACCTCCATGCCCCACGGCGTGCCCGGAGACACCGTCATTCAGGACGGAGACTTTGTCACCATGGACTTCGGCAGCCTGAAAAACGGCTACTGCTCCGACATGACCCGCACCGTGGCCGTGGGCCACGCCACCGAGGAGATGGAGAAGATCTATTACACCGTGCTGGAGGCCCAGCTGGCCGGCATCGCCGCCGCCCGCTCCGGCATCCCCGGCAAGCTCATCGACCAGGCCGCCCGTGACGTCATCGAAAAGGCGGGCTACGGCGCCTACTTCGGCCACGGCTTCGGCCATAGCCTGGGTCTGGACATCCACGAGCCGCCCATGGCCGGCCCCCGGGGCGAGGCTCTCATGGAGGTCAACGACCTCTGCTCCGCCGAGCCCGGTATCTACATCCCCGGCAAGTTCGGCGTGCGCATCGAGGACGTGATGATCATTCGTCCCGAGGGCGCCGAGGTCATCACCAAGGCCCCCAAGATGGAGCTCATCGTCCTGCACAACTGAGTTTTTAGCTTGTAGTGGACGGGGAGAATGCGGAGTTCGGAATTGCCGCAGGCCGGTCACCTGTCCGCAAAGCCTTCCCCGCGCACGGGGAAGGTGTCATCCGCCGATCCCCCGCGAGGCGGATGACGGATGAGGTCTCCGCGCAGAGCACGATGCCCTCATCGCGCCGCCGCTATTCCGACGTAGGGACGGCCATTGGCCGTCCGCCGTTCCCAATGGCCTTCCCCCAGCGGGGACTTTTGCCGTCCGCAAAAGCTGCCAGTGGCAGGTTTTGCAGGCCAAAGAGGCGCGAAGCGACAAGTGGCAGCCTCCGTATCACGGGAGGAGGCTGTCGGATGAGGGAGAGGAAAGAAGAATTTGGCCGGAAAAGAAAAATCATCTCCGGTGAAACCTTGAGCGGCACTTGAACGTTATATTGGTAAGGATTCAGGGGCGGGAAAAAAACCGCCCGCGGAAAGGATGCATGGGATGAACCTTCTGACTGTGACCTTGCTTGTGCTTGCGCTTCTTCTTCTGCTCTTCCTGCTGCTTGTGCCAAGAACAGGCCGCAAAAATGCGGCCATCGCGGTCCTGGCGCTTTTGGCGGTCACGCTGGCGGGCTTTTTTGTGCGCAGCTATGCCATCGTCTGCCAGACGCCGGAGGCGGCCTACGCGGCGACAAATCCCGGCCGAAGAGCCCGAGAGGTGGTCTGCGGCGACAATACCGCATTGGTCCTGGCCGGCAGCGGCGAAACAAGGCGCTGGCAGATCCTGGAGCGGACAGAAAAAGGCTGGCGGATCGGAAATCCGTTTCGGGACGAGCTTCGATCTCTGGGCCTCTTTGACGATGGTTACGGATTTCTGTACCACAGAAGCGGATCCCCAGACTATTACGTGGAGCTGAACTTCCCGGACGGAGCAGATCACCGGGTGGAGGACAGCCTGGGCTCCGACTTTTTCAGGGCAGATCTGCCAGAGGCAGGCAGCTGTTATTATGCGGTCCTGCGAGACTGGAGCGGGGACTATACGCTGATCCTGGACGGAGAAGCGCTGGAGCTTTCGGGGGAAAGCGCTTCCTGAGGCTGTGATCCGAAGCCCATAAAAGAAAACACTTGCAAAACGGAGAGATATACAGTAAAATAAACCAGCTAATACTGTAGTTCAGACAGAATTTTGATTACGGGAGGACCCATACATGATTACTGCAGGCGAATTCAGAAACGGCGTGACCTTCGAGATGGACGGAAACGTCATGCAGGTTGTGGAATTCCAGCACGTCAAGCCCGGCAAGGGCGCTGCTTTCGTGCGCACCAAGATGAAGAACGTCATCACCGGCGCCGTCACCGAGACTTCCTTCAACCCCACCGCCAAGTTCGAGAACGCCACCGTCGACCGTCAGACCATGGAGTATCTGTACAACGACGACAACCTTTACTATTTCATGAACCCCGAGACCTATGAGCAGGAGCCGGTGGACGGCAGCGTCCTGGGCGACAACTTCAAGTTCGTCAAGGAGAACATGGAGTGCACCATCTACTCCTACAAGGGCAAGGTCTTCAACGTGGAGCCTCCCTTCTTCGTGGAGCTGGAGGTCACCGAGACCGATCCGGGCTTTGCCGGCAACACCGCCACCAACGCCACCAAGCCCGCCACCGTGGAGACCGGCGCCGAGATCAAGGTGCCTCTCTTCATCGAGCGCGGCGAGAAGATCAAGATCGATACCCGCACCGGCGAGTATCTGTCCAGAGCCTGAGCATCATCTTTCGTAAGAATCAAGGGGGGAGTCTGACTTACCCCCTTTTTTCAAATTATTGATGGGAGGTTTTCATCATGACGATCGTGGAAAAAGCTGCTTATCTGAAGGGACTGACCGCAGGACTGGGCGTGGAGCCCGATTCCCGGGAGGGAAAGCTCTGGGGGGCGCTGACCGACTTGCTGTCCGACATGGCTCATGAGATCGAGGACCTCCAGTCCGGCAGTCTGGACTTTGCAGACACCCTGGACGAGATGTGCGAGGATCTGAGCTATCTGGAAGAGATGGTGGACGCCTACAACGTGCCCGACCACAGCTGGGACGATGAGGACGAATTCTTTGAGGACGAGGAAGAGGATCCGGACAAGATCTATGACCTGAACTTTGCCAAGGACGAGGATCTGGACGACGTGGCCGAAGAGAGCGACGAGGACGAGGAGCTGGAGATCGACGGCGTCCTCTATGACGCCACCTGCCCCTCCTGCGGAGAGGTCATCACCTTCGACGAGGAGACCCTGGCCAAGGGCTCCATCCGCTGCCCCAACTGCGGCGAAGAGCTGGAGTTCGACCTGGGCGACGACGAGGACGGAGACGGCGAGGATCAGTGATCGCCAAGTGAATGCAAAAAGAAGCCACGAAAACTGCGTTTTTCGTGGCTTCTTTTTTGTTGTTTGAGGGAGGCGCGGTAAAAGCGGAGGAGGTAGGCCCTGCGCGTTTCCCGTCCCGCTGTAGGGGCGCATCACGATGCGCCCGGCAAAACGAGCCCGGAGCGGCAGAAATGTTGGGCGAATCCGCACCATGGCAATGATACGGATTCGCCCAGGCTTTCTTATGATTAGCTCTGCCGCGCCGGGACGTCCGGGAGGCCGTCCCCTACAAAACAGAGGGACGGCGGGCCGTTCGTGAACGGCCCCTGCAGCCGTGTGACATAGGAAACATGTCATTCTGAGCGGAGCGCAGCGAAGTCGAAGAATCTATCCTTTCAGGATCCTTCGACTCGCCTTTTCGGCTCGCTCAGGATGACAGCGGGGGAGTTGCCGGCCTCCGGCCGATTAGCGGATCTCGGGATCGTAGGGCCTTGGCGTGTTGTTCCCGGCAGGGGCTTCGGTCACGGGGACCGGGGCCTTTTTCTTTGCCTTCTTGACGATCACAACGATCAGCAGCGCAGCCACCGCCACAGCGGCAGCGATCAGGAAGATCCCGTCCCGTCCGGCGGTGGTGTCCAGGACCAGGTAGCGCACGGCGGGGTCATCGGCGGAGAGACCGAAGATCTCCTGCAGATCTTCGCTGAAGTAGCGGCGCAGCTCGGCGTCCTTCATCTCCTCCAGCTTTCCCTGGACTTTCAGAGTCTCGCCGCCGTAGGGGAAGCCGTCCACGCCTGCCAGCCAGTCGCTCATCTGCTCCAAGGTCTGGTTATCCTGGGCGTTTTCCACCTCCAGAGCCATCAGGGAGAGCCCATCGCCCTCTTCCAGGATCAGATAGTAATAGGACAGTTCGCTGGCAGTGGCGGAGATGCCGTTGGTGGTGCTGGTTTTCGTCTCTGTGGCGAAGGGTCCCAGCACCCAGCGGGCCTCATAGCTCACGAATTCTCCCACGGGGAGATCCTGACCGGAGCTGAGATAGTCCTCCAGGGCGATCTTGGCCTCCTTCTGCATGGAGTTGTTCTCATTGATCAGGCGCATCCCGTTGGTGACCAGAAACCCGATGCCGCCGATCAGCAGAATGGCGATGATGGCACGCAGGATCGCGCCTCCGACTTTTTTCATGACAAAAACCTCCTTTTTTATTCAAAACGTACTAAACAGGGGGAAGCTTGAAAAATGCTCAGCGCCCGAAGATCTGCTGGCGCTCCATGTCGCCCACGTTCAGGAAATAGCAGATGTTGCCGATGTTGTGCATCTCCCAGTTGTTGTCCGTGATAAAGTGGCGCAGCTCGTCCACCCGGACGTACCACTGGTCGGCCTTCAGATACCAGCGCTCCCGCTCCCGGGGGACCTCCGGCTCCAGAAGAGCCTGGTACTCGTCGATGAGGGCGAGGACGTGCTCGTTGGAGAGGACGGTCCTGTTCAGCTCTGCGAAGCGTTTCAGCACCCTCTCACGGAAGCTGTGGTTTTTCAGCAGGTTCTTGATCAGCGGCGGCATCTGGTTGCCGGCGTTGCCGATCTCGTTCATGATGATGGTAAAGTCGCTTCTGGGGTACCAGAAGCCCCAGTCCAAATCGTAGAAGCAGAACTGCCACTTGTTGCCGTTCTCGGGGGAGCGGTACATGCGGGTGTTGCCCTGGATGTCCGTGTTGGCGCAGTAGCCCTCCAGCAGGAACCAGTCGATCAGACTGTCGATGTTCACATGGTCACAGACGTACTGGTAGTTTTCCTCCACGCTCAGGTCGTTTTTGTAGATGAAGGACAGCACCTCGTTGTGAAATTCCGAATCCAGGCTGACCGGGCACTTGTTGCCCACCACGCTGCCTGCGCTGACGCCGACGTGGGAGGCGTAATACTGATCCGAGAAGTCCTCCTTCAAACAGTAGATGCCAAAGTAGCGGCCGTTCACATAGAGGATGCAGTATTTGCTGGCCTGGGTCAGGCAGGCGTCTCCCGCCTCCTCGCACAGGCGCTGGAAGAGCTCGTTGCGGAAAATGGAGAAGGTGTAGTCCTGCCCGCCCCGGATGGCCAGGGAGGAAAACTCCGTCACGCCGTTGTCGAAGACATTGGCCTCCAGATTGCCGCCGTAGCGGCCCTTGAAGCTGACGCCCATGCTCTTCTTGGGCAGGTCCAGACTGGTATAGCCCTTCATGCTCAGCGCGCAGGCCCGGTTAAAGCTGTGCTCCCCATCATAGAGGGCCAGGTTCGCGGAGACATCCTGGTGCTTGACCTTGTTGTACCAGATGTTGTTGAAATCCTCCATGTCGTCCACCACCAGGCTCATCACCGGCAGGGTGTGATTTTCGTTGATCACATAGCTGTAGGTGGCAACGGGGCTGGGCAAGGTGTTCTCCTCCAGGGCCAGGGCGCGGACAACGCCGGTGCTGCTCAGCTGCAGCGGCTCGGTGTAAACGGGGGAGTCCAGGGTGGGCACGCTGCCGTCCAGGGTGTAGTGGATCTCGCCCGGGGAGAGGAGCGTCACCGTGACGGAGCCCACGTCGTTGTAGACCCCGTCGGGCTCGGCGGTAAGGGGCGCGTCGGTGACCCGGCGGCAGCCCTCGCCGTTTTCGGTGCCGGGGGTACGCTGGGCAAAGTAGAAGAAGCCGGGCTGGCCCTCCAGTCTGCCCATGCTGCAGCCCAGGGGAATGTCGTGCAGGGCCACATAGTCCAGCAGCTCTCCGGAGGCGTTTCGCAGATAGAGCTGCTCCCCGGCGGCGCTGAGATCAAAGCCCGTGTTCAGGGCGGTGCCGATGCTGCCCTCCTCCTCGTCGTTGTGGCAGCAGAGGATAAGCAGTTCTCCCGGGGCCAGGGTCATGTTCTCAGGGAAGGTCCAGCGATTCTCGTCCGCCTTGTCGGAGAGGCTGCATCCGCCGAGAGCAAGGGTGTTGGCGGAGATGTTTTTGATCTCCACCCAGTCGCAGGCGTCCCAGTTGCCCTCCGCCACGAAACGGCGGTTATAGACGCAGGCCTCGTTGATCACCAGGCTCTGCCCGGCGCTCTGGCTGAGGCACCATTGCTCGTAGCCCGCGCTGCCGTTTTCCAGGCCCGGGCTGATCCAGGGCGTCTCGGTAAAGCTGCCGTCGCCGCTGCGGATCAGGCTGCAGTCTGCCCGGTCCGAGGAGCAGAGCACCTGATCCCGCAGGGCGCCCTCGGGGGAGAGAAGATAGAGGGTCTCGTCCTGGGAGAGGGAGAAGGAAGGGCCGGTCTCCCCGTCGAAGAAGACCACCAGACGCGCGCCGGGGGCAAGCTCCCCTTCGGAAAAGCTCCAGCGGGCCTGATTTTCCCGGTCTGTCAGGGCCCAGCCGGAGAGGGAGACGGTCTCGTCGGAGATGTTCTCCAGCTCCGCCCAGTCAAAGAAGCGTCCGGAGGCGTCGGCCACAGCGGCCTTGTTCTTCGCCATGAGCTCCGAGATCTGCAGGAGATCGTCATACTTGGCGGAGGGCTGCTCAGGCCCGGCGGGGTCCTCTTCCTCCTTCGCCTCAGGCCCGCCTGTCAACCACGACAGCCAGGAGCCTTGGCTCTCCCGGTCGGAGTCCTGGGCGGGAGCGGTCTCTTCCCGCGTCTCGGCGGGCAGGCTCGTCCCGACGGGAGTGGGCACTTCGGAAGGCAGGTCCACCACGTTGTTGGCCACCAGGCCGAACAGGGCCAGAACGACGATACACATGATCAGCAGCAGCTTTTTCATAGCATTCTCCAATAAAAGGAAACAATGGGGAAACCCGGCGAAAGCACGGGCAAATCGTTTCTTTCTGATTCAATTATTGTATCAGGAAGCGGCGAAAAACACAAGAAGAAAGAGAAAGCGAAAGGAAACCGGAAAAGGAAAGTTTTTATGATTGACGCGGGAGAAATTAAATTGTAAAATATATCGGTTACTAAAGGATGGGAGGGGAGAGCGATGGCGCAGCAGTTCGATTCCGTGGACCGGATCGCCCACGCCACCATCGTCACCGCTCCTGACCGGGAAGAATGCCTGGCCCTGGCGCTGGACATGGCCGCGGCCCTGGTGTGCCAGGCCTCCGGGCCGGTCCCCTGCGGTGTTTGCCGGTCCTGCCGCAAGGCGCAGGAGGGCATCCACCCGGACATCCTCCGTGTGAAACGGCCGGAGGACGACAAGGGAAGACCCAAGAAGGAGATCCCCGTGGACACGGTGCGCCGCATGGCGGCGGACGCGCCGGTGCTGCCCAACGAGAGCGAGCGGAAGGTCTACCTCATCGAGGATGCGGACACCATGAATATCGCCGCCCAGAACGCGGCGCTGAAGCTGCTGGAGGAGCCGCCGAGAGGCGTGTATTTTATCCTCTGCGCCCAGAACCCGGCCCTGCTGCTGCCCACGGTGCGCTCCCGCTGCGCCGTGTGGAGCCGCTTCGGCGGCGAAACGGCCCTTGACCCGGAGAGCAGGAAGCTGGCGGAGGACTTCCTCCGGCAGGTGGCCCGGGGCGACCGGGCGGAGCTGCTGCGCTGGTGCGCCCGCAGCGAAGAAATGGACACCCGGACCATGACAAACTTTCTGGACTGCGCCTGTGCCTGTACGGTGGACCGCCTCACCGGCCGGACCGACAGCGAGGGCATGAGTCCGGCGGAGCTTCTGGAAGTGCACGCCCTGCTGGAGCGCTGCCGGAAAATGCTGCGGGTGAACACAGGCGTGAAACAACTATTTGGATTGCTGGCGGTGGATGCCATCGCCGAAAGAGGAGTATCACATTGATCGAAATCGTCAGTATTCGTTTTAAAAACCGGGGCAAGAGCTATTCCTTCGCCCCCAACGGCATGGAGATCGCCACCGGCGTCAAGGTCATCGTGGAGACGGCCAAGGGCCTGGAGATCGCCGAGTGCAGCCGGGGCAACCATTGGGTGGAGGAGACCGCCGTGGTGCAGCCCCTGCGCCCCGTGGCCCGCATCGCCACCGCCGATGATCTCCGCATCGAGGAGCTGAACAAGAAGCGGGAGAAGGAGGCCTTCCAGATCTGCCAGCAGAAGATCGCCGAGCACGGCCTGGAGATGAAGCTGGTGGATGTGGAGTGCAACTTTGAGGGGAACAAGACCATGTTCTTCTTCACCGCCGACGGGCGGGTGGACTTCCGGGAGCTGGTAAAGGACCTGGCCGGCATCTTCCGCAACCGCATCGAGCTGCGCCAGATCGGCGTGCGGGACGAGGCCAAGATGATCGGCGGCATCGGCATCTGCGGCCGCCCCTTCTGCTGCAGCCAGTTTTTGGAGGACTTCCAGCCGGTGTCCACCAAGATGGCCAAGATCCAGTCCCTGTCCCTGAACCCCACCAAAATCTCCGGCAGCTGCGGCCGCCTGATGTGCTGCCTGCGCTATGAGCAGGACGCCTATGAGGATCTGATCAAGAAGGTGCCCAAGCAGGGCGCCTTTGTGGAGACCATCGACGGCTACGGCACCGCCGCCCAGGTGAACCTGCTGCGCCAGACCGTGAAGGTGAAGCTGGACCAGGATAAGGACGACACCCTGCATGTCTACAAGGCCAACGAGCTGACTGCTGTCCCCGGCGGCAGACCCCGGGACGGGGAGGAGCCGCCCCATGTGCTGAACTACGTGCCCGAGGAGCCGGAGTCCCAGGAGGGGCCCGAGGATGAGTGGAACATCCCTGCCATGGTGGCAGAGCCCCAGGAGACGGAGATCCCCGCCGACGCCGCCCAGAGCCCGGAGGAGGGCAGACGCGGCCGCCGCAGAGGCGGGCGGAAGAACCGGGGCGAGCGGCCCGAGCAGCCCGGGGACGCTCAGCCGGAGAAAAAGCCGGAACTCAAAAAGAGCGAGCCGGGCAAGAAGCCCCAGAAGCAGCCCAAGCAGAAGCAGGACAAGCCTGCCGAGGCCGAGAAGGAACCCAAGCCCCAGGAGAACCGCAAGAGCAATTCCCGCCGCCACAGCCATGTGAAGGCGGTGAAGGCCGAGAACAAGGCCTCCCAGGAAAAGCCGGAGACCGAAAAGCGGGAGAAGCCGGAGCAGAGCTCCGGGAGCGAGGGTCAGCACCGCGGCAGCCGCCGCCGCAGACCCCGCAAGCCCAAAGCCCCCGGGGAGAAGACAGAATAAATCGAAAGCCTGTGAAAACGCGCGTTTTCACAGGCTTTCGGTTTATTTCGTTTTTAGAATTAAGATTCTGGAATTGAGAAGCAGTGAGCTGTACTTATGGAGCGGGTTGCCGCGCAAAGCCTTCCCTGAGCACAGGGGGAAGGGGGCCACTTGTGCCTGCCTCCCCCTTTGGGGGAGGTGGTTTCGGGCTGCGCGCAGCCCGGAATCGGAAGGGGGTGTCATCCTGAGGAGGCGAAGCCGACGAAGGATCTCACCCCTGGCGGGAGCAAGCGTTCTCGGCTGCCGCGGAAAACCGACCCGACGCCGTCGGGATCCTTCGCTTGCGCGAAGCCATGACAAAGGGGAGATCTCTTGCGCTTGATGAGGTCCCCCGCGAAGCGGATTCAGAATTCAGCCGTGTCGAGTTAGGGGGAGCAAGGAGCCGTCCCCCCCTGTATACTGACTCAGGACATGCGTTCCCAGCCGTCCCCATAATCCGCGGCATACTGCCTCGGATCGATGTGGAAACGTCGAAGGAAATAATCCAGCCTCAGCGTTTCTGATGCAAACAGAGTGCTATGTGCTTCCAAATAGACAATGATAACGGTTCTTTGCTCCGGATCGATCAGGATCCTTTTGATGGAGGCGTGATCAATCCAGTTAAACGTCAGCCCGTCTTCTACGAAGTCTTTCGTCACGCCGTCTACTGAGAAGAAGCTCATATAGTTTTTCCCGATAAAGGTTTCCAGATAGCGGTCATCATAGAGGAAAACATGAAAGGCCTCCCTTGGAGCAACCGTTTCCATGTAGGCGGCAAATTCTTCTTCGTTGGGAATCGTGAATTCAAGATTGATTTCACACGCACTGCCATAATCGGTTGTGGCAAAATGGTAGTGCACGTTTTCATATGTAGAAGGGATCGTTTGCGGAAAATACCTTTGAAACTCTTTTTGGACATAATCTTTTGCGGAAGGCGTGATACCATCAAATTTCCCGTATTCAGATAAATCAAAGGTTTCAGTAACTTTCCCCAGATCACTGATTCCACATGCGCTGAGCAGAAATGTATAGAGCAAGAGAAAAAAACAGATGATTCTGACCGCTTTTTTGTTTTTCATAAAGCCCAAAAAGCTTGGTCTATGTTCGTGCTTCATGCTTGTTATTCCCTCCATTTGAATGGGGCAGGGGACCATCCCCATGTCCCGTCCCGAGATCAAAATGTCAGGCAGGACTGCCTCCCCTGAGATCGGAGAGCTGTGCTTTCACGTCTTTGTCGCCCACAAAAGCCAGGAGAGAAAGTCTTGTGGCCAGAATTGTGCCATACTTCGTTGAACCCCTTGAACATATATCTCCATTATGCTCTGCGGCCTTCACCTCGTCTGGCGCAATTGAAGTCTCGCAATCCTTTTTAAAGCTTCTTATTTGAAAGTAGTATCAATATGCGTAAAAAGCGTTTTCGTCAGGAATCGTGAATTCCAAATTGATTTCTTTGCTTTTCTGTGTAACAGATAAAACAAGTAATTAGCCCTATCATATCAC
>CAMOXK010000006.1 GCA_946629065.1 uncultured Clostridia bacterium | reverse complement strand
GCTCCTTCGTATTAGGTTCCTTCTTTTACTCTACCCCAACTATTGACGTAGAGCCACTTTGTTATCCTTCTTTTTCCGTCCCTTCCGGAACCGGCAGCAGGATATTCATGCGAAAGCGCTGCTGATCGGTGCGGATGCTCATGGTCCCGCCATATTTTTCCACCACGTGCCGGATGCTCAGCATGCCGAATCCGTGGTAGCTCTCGTCGTCCTTGGTGGTGAGGGGCAGGCCGTCCCGCATGTTCAGCTCGTGTCCCAGGTAGTTTTCGAAGTGGATGGAGAGGAAGCCCCCTCGCGCCGCCGAGCGGAAGCTGATGATGCGGTTTTCCGGCGCCTCGGAGCTCACGCTCTCGATGGCGTTTTCCAGGGCGTTGCCGAAGAGGGCGTAGAGGTCCATGGCGCTGAGGAAGCTGAGCTTCGACCCGTCGCAGATGCTGGTGAGGGTGATGCCGTGCTCCTTGCAGTAGAGCTGCTTTTCCATCAGGATCAGGTCCAGGGTCTCGTTGCCGGTTTTCACCGCGCTCTCGTAGAAGAGCACCGCCTTCTCCACCTGCTTGATGTAGGCGTTGCGCTCGTCCTTGGAGCTGATGTGCCGCAGGGCGTGGATCTGGTGCTTCAGATCGTGGCACTTGCGGTTGATGAGCTCGATATTCTCCGCGGTCATCTGCTGCTTTTTCTGCTCGGAGAGCAGCAGATGCTCGATGATCTCGTTTTTCAGGCTCAGATCGGTCTCGTGCAGCAGGCCCAGCTGCATGGCGATGGCCAGCACGTCCGTGAAGAAATAGGCCATGTACACATAGTCCTCATAGGGCGAGCCGGAGGCCCGCCGGTTCAGCAGCACCACGAAGACCAGGATGATCACCGCGTTCTGGATCACCCGGTGCCGCGGCAAGGTGTGTCCCTCCCGGTCGATCATCCACTTCCAGAACAACAGCAGGCAGGTGCCGTAGACGAGAACGATCAGCCCCATGTAGACCCAGAACGCGCTCCAGCTGTTTTCCCCGAACTCCGCCGTGACCATGATGAGCCAGTAGAGATTGAACACGCCGTTTTGCAGCGCCAGGGCGCAGGACTCGGCGTAGAGCGCCTCCCGCAGGGTGCAGTGGTAGCAGAAGAGCAGCATCCCGTAGTACCAGAGCACCGGGACCAGCAGCAGCCCATAGCTGAAAACATTGAAACCGAAGGAAAAGCCCACCGAAAAGGCCCTGATGATGGAGTCGATCCCCAGGAGCAGCGGCAGCGCCGTGACCACTGCCCGCAGCCAGAACCGGCTGCGCCGCTTGAAGGTGGGGGCGGCAAAGAGGTGCACGGCCAGCAGCAGCTGGAAGGGGAAAGAGCAGCAGATCCGCAGGAACCGTTCTTCCATACCGCTCATAGCACGATCTCCCCCATAAACTCCGCCAGCTGCCGGAGGAAATCCTGCCGCCGGGAGCTGCCGATGGGCAGCAGATCCCCGCCCACGCGGATCTCACTGCGCCGGATCTCCGTCACCTCGTTCATGTTCACAAGAAAGCTCTTGTTGCAGCGGGCGAAATCATAGGGGGCCAGCCGCTCCTCGCACTCGCGGATGGAGCCCCGCACGGAGAGCACCCCGTCCTTCGTGTGGTAGAGCAGGGTATGGTTCATCACCTCGACGTAGTAGAGCTCGTCGATGCGAAGGCGCCGGTTGCCCTCCGCGGTGGGGAGGAAGATCTCCTTTTTTCTGGCCCGGTCCGCCGCGATGAGGGCACGCTCCATCTTCATGCCGAAGTTTTCAAAGCTCACGGGCTTCACCAGGAAATCCAGTGCGTGGACGCTGTAGCCCTGCACCGCGAAATTGGCCAGATAGGTCACAAACAGCAGGCAGACCTTCTCGTCCTTTTCCCGCAGGCGCCTGGCAGTCTCCATCCCGTCGATGCCCTGCATTTCGATGTCCAGCAGCACGATATCATAATTGTGATCGAAGGCCGCAAGAAAACTCTCGCCGCCCTCAAAGGGATCCACCGTGATCGTGAGCTTTCGCTCGCCGGCAAAGCGGCGGAGGTAATCCTCCAGCCTGCTCCGCTCCTCCGGCTGATCGTCCACAACAGCAATCCTGTACATAAGCACACCCATCCGTCAGCTTGTCAAAAAAGACCCCGTGTAGGGCTTTTTTGACTGCGCTTCCCCGCCGAGCATTTTGGCCGAACACAAAATGCTGTTTTCGAAAAGCCTTGCAAAACAAGGCTTTTCGAATCGGCGGGCTATTGTATTCGAGGCGGGCCTTGCCCCCTCGAGCTTCCCCGCTGCTCTATCTCTTTTCCCTTCAGCGAGGTTTCTTGACAGTTCTCACAACCAATGACTGCCTGTATTGTGCTTATACTACTTTCAAATAGAAATCTTTAAAGTCTTGTGGCCAGAATTGTGCCATACTTCGTTGAAGCCCTTGAACATATATCTCCATTATGCTCTGCGGCCTTCGCCTCGTCTGGCGCAATTGAAGTCTCGCAATCCTTTTTAAAGCTTCTTATTTGAAAGTAGTATTATTATAGCAGAAAGGCCGGAAAATGCAAAACATTTTCGGCAAAAGCCACAAAAGCGTCCTTTCTGGCTGTTTCCCTTCTTGCGGGGCAAAACCGGAATATGGTAAGATGCCTCAAAAACAACACATGGTGATCGCAAATGAAACATCCCAAGTTTCCTGTTCCCAAGCTTCTGATCCTCGCCACCACCGCCTATGCCGTGGTGAACCTGCTGCACTGGCCCATCGGCTTTACCTTCTTTACCCAGCTTTCCAATCTCTTTCTTGCCGCCGTGGTGCTGCTGCAGCTTCTCTTCCCCAAGGCCCGCTTTCTTCCAGGCCTCAAGTTCAGCGCGGTGCTGTCCATCTTTGTCACCTTTCTGGTCTATCTCACGGTGCTGGGACCTGTGGTCCCCGGCGGCCTGACCGCGGCCTACGCCCAGGACCACGGCGCCAGCTTCTGCCTGCATCTGCTGAACCCCGCTCTGGCCATGTTTGACTTTTTCCGGAACGACGCCGCCTTCCCCTACGGAAAGCGGCACGCCGCCCTGGCCCTCATCCCGCCTTTTCTGTACTTTCTGTTCATTCTCGCTCTTGGCAGGCTGGGCCTGCGCTGGGGTCCCACCGGCATGCTGGCCCCCTATCCTTTCCTGGACTACGGCTCCCCTGCCGGCTGGTTCGGCCTTGTGGTGGGAGGCAGCCGCTTTTTCCCGATCCAGATCGGCGTCTTTTACGCCGTGCTGGCCCTGCTCCTGCTGTTCTATGCCGCGGCCCATGCCCTGCTCTTCCTCGCCCGCCGCAGACGTTCCGCGGTCTCGACCCTGTCATCCTGAGCGAAGCGCAGCGGAGCCGAAGGATCTCATGACCTTCGCCTTCCCACCAGGGCGGCTCCCGCCTTGCCCCCCTTGCCTAAAGGGAGTACCGCCCTCGGCTCCCTTTCTCTTGTAGGGGCTGCCGCCTTCGGCAGCCCGCAATGGCCCCCTTGCCTAAAGGGAGTACCGCCCTCGACTCCCTTTCTCTTGTAGGGGCTGCCGCCCTCGGCAGCCCGCAATGGCCCCCTTGCCTAAAGGGGGCTGTCACCGGAGCCTGCGACGGTGACTGGGGGATACGTGTCCCCATCTCACGCCCGTAGGGGCTTCGCCTCCCCTTGCCTCCCTCCCCGAGGGAGGTGGCATCCGGCGTGTCACGCCCGCCGGATGACGGAGGGAGTTTCCTCCGCCAAGGGGCGCATCACGATGCGCCCGCCCAAAGCCTTCCCTCGCTGGGGGAAGAACAAAACGGTTCGGTGAATTCGCATTATTTGCGAATTCGCCGAACCGTTTTTTTCATAACAGTGCTTTATCCTTCCGGGAGGGGCAAGCCCCTCCCCCTTTTCGTGATCCTTCACGCCGGCTGCCGCTCCATAGCGGACCGGCCTTCTCAGCCGATGGGCAGCTCCGCTTGGGCGCTGTACCTTCCGTCGCTGACGGAAGCGCGCAGGGTCCCGCTCTCCCCGGCACGGACGATCAGCAGGGCCTCGCCGTAGTAGGTGTCGCTCTCGGCGTCCAGATAGCTCTGCTCATAGAAGGGGCAGGCGGAGCCGAAGGCCTCCAGGGTGCCGCCCTCCACGGTGGCCTTCACCATGCCCCGCTCGCAGGGCTTGGCAGTCCCCTTTTCGTCGGTGTAGCGCAGCCGCAGGAAGGCCAGGCGCCCGGGCTGCACCCGCTTCTCCTCCGCCTCCAGGCGCAGCTCGGTCTTTTCTCCGGCGGTCTCCAGCCGGTCCCGGCCGATCACGCTGCCCGCCGCGTCATAGCTCACGGCCTCCAGCACGCCGTTTTCATAGGGCACCTTGAACATCACCCGGCAATCCTTCTTTGGGGCCTTTTTGCCCAGGGACCGGCCGTTGAGGAGCAGCTCCACGCTCTCCGCCCTGGCATAGACCTCCACGGTGGCCTTCTTTCCTTCAAAGCCCCGCCAGCTCCAGGAGGGCATGGCGTTGGTCATTTTCCAGGCGGAGGGGCTGTGCTTGCCCTCGTGGCAGATGGGGCGCACCGCGATAAAGGGCCCCTTCTCCAGCTCGAAGGCCACCTTGGTGTAGAGCGCCTCGCCCAGGGGCTTGCCGGTCAGGTCGATGCGGCCGCTGCCGGCGCTCATCCAGCCAAGGCTCGCGTCGAAGTTCTTGGCGTAGTCGCCGTACTCCCAGCTTCCGATCATCACCTCGCCCAGGTAGTCGGTGCCCGCCCAGACGAAATCGCCGATGAGCCGCGGGTTGTCCCTTGCCAGCTCCCAGAACTTGTAGGCGTCGAAGCAGAAGGTCTCCGAGCCCAGGATCAGACGGTCGGGGTAGTTTTTCAGGTCCTTCTTGTAGCGCTTCTCGCCGTAGTTGTAACCGGCAACGTCCATATTGGCAAAGGACTCCCGGGTGGTCACGTCGCTCATGTGGAGCGTGGCGCCCAGCTTCATGAAGTCCGCGCCCATGAGGCCCGCCATGTCGTTGAAGAACTTGGAGCCGGTGCTGCTTTCCTTGGCCTTCTTGCCGGCGGCCTTGGCCTTGGCGGCCTTCTCGGCCTCCTTGGCGGCCTTCTCGTCGGAGTACTGGCCGAAGCCGATGTGGTTGAGGAAGTTGAAGAAAATGTTCACGCCGCAAGTGACGGGCCGGGTGCCGTCCAGCTCGTGGAGCAGGGCGGTCATGTCCTTGGCCAACTGGATGCCCTTGGGCTGGGCCGTCTCGGCCACCTCGTTGCCGGTGGAGTAGAGGATCACACAGGGGTGGTTAAAGTCCTTGTCCACCATGTCGGCCATGTCCTGCTTCCACCAGTCGAAGAAGAAGTCCACATAGTCGTACATGGTCTTGTGGATGTACCAGTGGTCGATGTACTCGTCCATCACCAGCATGCCCAGCCGATCGCAGATCTCCAGCGCGGTCTTGGAACAGGGGTTGTGGGCCGAGCGCAGGGCGTTGTAGCCGTTTTCCTTCAGGAGGCGGATGCGGCGCTCCAGGGCGTCGGGGTCGCATTTTGCGCCCAGCAGGCCGTTGTCGTGGTGGACGCAGGCGCCCCGGAGGATCTCCCGCTTTCCGTTGATGCAGAGGCCCTCCCTTCCCCAGGACAGGGTGCGGAAGCCGAAGCTTGTCTCCGCCGTATCCTCGCCATAGCGCACCCGGCAGGTGTAGAGCCTGGGATGCTCCACGCTCCAGCTCTCCGCCCCGGGCGCAGAAAGGGTAAAGACCCGCTCCTCCCCTTCTGCGGCGGCCAGGACCTTCTCTCCGTCCAGAAGCTCCAGCTTCACCGGCCCTTCACCGCTGGTCTTCACCTGGATCTCCACGGTGGGCGGCTCCAGGGACAGGGTCTTCACCCGGATGCCGTTCAGCTCCACGCGCTCCGCCGGACCCGTCCAGAGCTTCACCGGCCGGTAGATGCCCGCGCCGGAGTACCAGCGGGAGTTGGGCTGGTCGGCGTTGAAGGCCCGCACCTCCACGGTATTCTCGCCCTCGCGGACAAAACCCTTCAGATCCACATAGAAATTGGTATAGCCATAGGGGCGGAAGGCGGCCTTTTGGCCGTTGAGCCAGACCTCCGCCTTGCGGTATACGCCCTCAAACTCCAGGACCAGGCTGCCCTTCAGCTGCTCGGGGGTAAGGGGAAAGCTCTTGGTGTAGGCATAATCCCTGCCCTCAAACCAGCTCACGTTCAGTCCGCCCATGGAGGTGGCGCTGCGGGGCTCCCGCAGCATGGCGTCGTCGGGGATCGAAACCGCGAGTCCCGGTCCCGTCTCCTCCAGATGCCTGCAAAACCAACCGTCGTTAAAGTGCTGAAACTGCATGCTTTTTCCTCCCTGTATTTTATTTTTTCAAATCTCATTTATCCGCATCCGCCCTCGCCTCGGAAGGCGGCAGGCCAGGCCAGCCCGGAAAAGCGGTCTCCGCGCGGGCAGTACACGCTCTGTATAGTCTTTCTCTATTTTTTCTTACCATGGATTGCTTTGCAAGAAAAGGGGCCTGCCGCAAACGGCGCAAAAAATGACGCAAACAGTTTCTGCTGTGAATTGTTTTCTTTTTCCGTTTCGTATAATATTGTATTTGTAAAAATGTAAGGAGTTTGTTATGGCACTCATTTCTATTATAGAAGACTTCCATCCTCTGGCAAACGAAAAGCTGCTCTCCCGGGCCGAGCAGCTCACGCCACCTCTGCGCCACAGCATCCTGGAGCCCATCGGCGGCTTCCAGCTCAAGGAGCGCTACAGCCCCGAAAAGCAGGAGATCGTTCTCCGCCAGCTTCCCCATCTCAGCATGGGCAAGGGGGAAAACCTCTGCCTGGATTTCGGCGAGCATCTGGTGGGCTATCTGACCCTGGAGCTCAGCTATACCGGCAGCCATCCGGACGCGCCGGCCTTTCTCAAGCTGAAATTTGCCGAGACTTTCCAGGAGCTCAGTGAGAACTCCCAGGACTATGACGGCTGGCTTTCCCGCAGCTGGATCCAGGAGGAGTATATCCATGTGGACCTGCTGCCCAGCACCCTGGTGCTGCCCCGGCGCTACGCTTTCCGCTATCTCAAGATCACCATGATGGACACCTCCCCCAAGTACAAGCTCATCGTCCGCCATGCCGAGTGCCGCACCGAGAGCTCTGCCGACTGGACCGGTCTCCGCCCCCTGCAGAGCGGGGACGAGCAGCTGGACCGGATCCACGCCGTGAGCCTCAAGACCCTGGCCAACTGCATGCAGGAGGAGTTTGAGGACGGGCCCAAGCGGGACAGGCGCCTTTGGGTGGGCGATCTGCGGCTCATGGCCCTCACCAACGCCATCTCCTTCCGGAACTTCGATCTGGTCAAGCGCTGCCTCTATCTCTTCGGCGGCAGCCGCTTCCCCGACGGGCGTGTCAGCGCCAATGTGTTCACCAAGCCCACCGTGGAGGGGGACGACACCTTCCTCTTCGACTATGCCCTGCTTTACACCGTCACCCTGGAGGAGTATCTCCAGGACACCGGCGAACCCGAGGCCCTGGACGATCTCTATGACATCGCCATGCAGCAGGTGGAGTATGCCCTCCGCCAGCTGGACAGCACCGGTGTCGTTGGCGCCGAGGCCGTGAAGGACGCCTTCATCGACTGGTGCGATGAACTGGATAAAAGCGCCTGTGCCAGCGCCGTGCTGCTCTACGCCCTGCGCTATGCCCGCCGCCTTGCCCGCCGCCGGAACGACTGGTCCCAGGCCAATTATCTTCTCCAGCAGCATGACGCCCTGCGCAAGGCCGCCATGGAGCGCTTCTGGAGTGAGGAGCAGGGCTGCTTTGTCTCAAACGGGCAGATCTCCGCTGCCTCCCAGGTCTGGATGGTGCTGGCCGATGTCTGCTCCCCCGAGCAGGCCCTTCGCGCCATGGCAAAGACCCTCTCCCTCGCGGAAGGCCCTCGCATGTCCACTCCCTACATGCATCACTACTATGTGATGGCCCTGCTGCGGGTGGGTCTGCGCAAAGAGGCTGAGGAGCATCTGCGCTACTACTGGGGCAGCATGCTGGACGCCGGTGCCGATACCTTCTGGGAATGCTGGGATCCGGAGCACCCGGAGCGCTCCCCCTACGGCGGCAGCGTGGTCAACAGCTACTGCCACGCCTGGAGCTGCACCCCCGCCTATATCATCGAAAAGTATTTATTGAAATAAACGGAAAAACCGGACAAGGAGGATCACGCGCATGAAAACAAAGCAGGCCTTCAACCCCTATCTGCCCAGCTGGGAATATGTCCCGGACGCCGAGCCCCATATCGTAAACGGCCGGGTCTACATCTACGGTTCCCATGACACCTTCAACGGCATCAACTTCTGCCTGGGCGACTATGTCTGCTGGTCCGCTCCGGTGGACGATCTGGGCAACTGGACCTATCACGGCTGCATCTTCAAGCGGGAGCAGGACCCCGCCGCCCCCAGGATCCGGGTCACCAACGGTCTGGCCGCCCCCGACATGGTGGTGGGCGATGACGGGCGCTACTATCTCTACTACTTCATGGGCGGCACCAAGATGATCTCCGTGGCCGTCTGCGATGAGCCCGCCGGCAAGTATGAGTTCTACGGCTATGTGAAATACCCCGACGGCACCCCCATCGGCAAGCGCAACGAGCCCTTCCAGTTCGACCCGGGCTGCCTGAAGGATGACGACGGCCGCCTCTATCTCTACACCGGCTTTGCCTTCGGCGGCAACCCCATCCTGCTGGACGGCTCCCAGCCCACCAAAAAGGGCCCCATGGTCTTCGAGATCGACACCACGGACATGCTGACCGTCAAATCCGATGAGCTCCATTACATCGGCGTCCTCACCGGCGAGGAGGCCAAGGGCACGCCCTATGAGCCCCAGCCCTTCGGCGAGGCCAGCTCCATGCGCAAATTCAATGGCAAATACTACTTCATCTACAGCTCCCTCAACAGCCACAACCTCTGCTATGCCGTCTCCGACTATCCCGACCACGGCTTTGAATTCGGCGGCATCCTGGTCTCCTGCGGCGATATCGGCCTGCCCGGCGTGCCGGATGTGAAGCATGCCCGCATGTGCACCGGCAACACCCACGGCTCCCTCATCGAGATCGAGGGTCACTATTACATCTTCTATCACCGCCACTCCAACCGCAAGCAGTCCTCCCGCCAGGCCTGCGCCGAGGAGATCCGTTTCGAAAATGGTAAATTTTACCAGGCCGAAATGACCTCCTGCGGCCTCAACAACGGTCCTCTCTCCGGCAAGGGCCATTATCCCGCCTATACCGCCTGTAATGTCTACGGCAAAAACGGAACCTGCTTCATGTCCATGATCAAGTACAAAAAAGGTTCCAATCCCTTCCTCACCCAGAAGGGCGGCGACCGGGAAGAGGGTCCCGACCAGTATGTCTCCAACTTCTGCACCGACTGCACCGTGGGCTTCAAATACTTCGATCTCCGCGAGACCAAAACCCTCACCGTGACCCTGCAGGGCTACGGCAACGGCTGCGCCGTCACCGTCCGCACCCAGGAGCATGGCGAGCCCATCCTCCGCATCCCCGTGGAGACCTGCACCACCGAGAAGAGCTTCACCGGTGCCCTTCCCCAGGGTCTGGGCGAAAAGGAAGCCCTCTATTTCTCCGTGGAAGGCAAGGGCGGTACCTTCGACTTTCTCTCCTTCGACCTGGCCTGATCGGGATTCAAAACGCAAAACAGCAGTGGGAAACTCCCACTGCTGTTTTTTGCCCGCACGGGGGCAGACTCCGTTACCGATCGCGCTGCGCCGCCATCCAGGCTTCGATCTCCCGAAGGACGGTATCCGCGTACAGCGGATCGCTGGCGTGTCCCATGTGCGGGACCACCCGGTAAACGAGCCGCTGGGGATCCAGGATCTTCTCCATGCTCGCATAGAGCCGGTTCGAAGAGGGGATCGGCACCGTGATGTCGGCGTCACCGTGGATCAGCCAGACCGCAAGGTCCTGAAGCTCCGCCCCGTTCTTTTCCAGATACCAGAAGGGGTCCGCGATCTGCCGCTCCTCCGCCGTCATCTCGGAGATGTTTTTCCGCAGCCAGCAGGAGGCAAAATCCTCATAGCCGTCCAGCTTGCCGTTTGCCCAGGAATTGGCCAGCTTGAAAAACAGCTTCGCGCAGCCGATCTCCTTCAGATCCGCGTCCAGGCCCGTCAGGGAGACGAAGGGATAGTAATCCACCAGCACATCCACCCTGGCGCTGGGATCGTTTTCGTCGGTCTGCCCGATGAAGGGCAGATCATGAAAAACTCCGTCGTTTGTGAAGGCGCACATGGTGGCAAGATAGCCGCCGGCGGATTCGCCGAACAGGGCGATGCGCTCCGCGTTGTAGCCATATTCCTCCGCATTTGCCCGAAGGAAGCGGATCGCGGCTTTGCAGTCCTCAATGGCGGCGGGGAACGGCGCTTCCTGGGCAAGACGATAGTTCACCGTGGCCACCGCATAGCCGTGATCCCGAAAATAGCGGTACATCAGCTGGGTCTGCCTTGTTTCCGCCGTGCCGGCAATGAAGCCGCCGCCGTGAATGAGCACATAGAGAGGCGGGTTTTCAACGCCGTCGGGCAGATAGAGATTCAGATACTCGCTCTCCGAGAGGTCGGCGTAGGGGATATTGAGATACGCTTTCCCGCCGTCCCAGGGATCGACAGCCGGATCCGCGTAGTGTTCCACAGTCAGATTGTCCAGGCTCAGCGCGATGGACCGGTGATAGATCCCGCAAAGCATCAGCAGGATCACAAGAAGGCCAACCAGCACCAAAAGGATGCTCTTCTTTCTTTTCATGTTTGCTCCCATAGAAACAGGGACTGTGAAATGATTTTCACAGTCCCTTTGTTGATTACGCCTTGCGCTCGCCGGACTTCATGAAGGAAGCCACAAGCAGCAGCAGCCAGGCCAGGATGCCGCAGATGGCAAAGTAGGCCCACATCTGAATGTCGGACCACTGGCGAAGGCCGGACATCAGATAGCCGATGGCCTCCACCTCATTGACCAGGCTGTAGCCCACCGCGCCGATGGACGCAACAGCCGCCAGGGTGAGCACATAGCCAAACCAGTGCTTGTCGCCCAGCTTGCCATAGAGGGCAAGATACAGCAGGCCGAACACGATGGCGCAGATGGCGAGCACGGTCACATAGCCTCTCTTGATGCTGTTGCTCTGGTAGAAGATGAGCGCCAGCACCGCAAGCACGGTTGCGACGAGTGTCAGATAGTATGCCGGAGATTTTTTCATTTTGCTTACCTCCCTGTCTGGTTCTTCCGCTTCTTGAAAACATCAACAGCCAGGAACACCACAGTCAGGGCTGCGGTGGCGGCCTCAGCGCCGATGATGGCCTTCTGCCACCAGGTCAGCACATAGTTGGTCTTGGTGTTCTCCGTGATGCCGTTCATGGCATTGCTGCGGGCGATGGAGTACAGATAGGACTTCACGGCAAGCTGCATCTTCTCCTGGAACTCGGTATCCTTCAGGATCTTCGCCTTGTTGGACTCCATGGAGCCGAACTTGCTGGCGGAGGTGGTGGCGTTGGTGGTCAGCATGCCGGAGGTGCCGTTCTTCACGGAGCCCAGCCAGTTCATGTAATCCGGGGCGGCGGCCATATCGGTGACGATCCAGCCCTTGAAGCCCCACTCGTTGCGGACGATCTGCTCCAGCAGGCCGCTGTGGGCGCTGGCGTAGACGGTGCCGACACGGTTATAGGCGGTCATGACGCCCATGGCCTCGTTGGAGGACAGGGGGCCCATGAAGGCGCGCAGATCGTTCTCGCGGGCGGCCTGCTCGGTCATGAAGGTGGAGGCGCCGGAGCGGTTGGTCTCCTGGTGGTTGAAGGCCAGGTGCTTGGGCTCGGTCATCAGGCCCTTGGCGCTGCCGCCGGCACAGAAGGCGGTGCCCATGAGGTTGGTGACCATGGGATCCTCGGAATAGTACTCATGGTTCCGGGCGCAGTAGGGAACGCGATGCAGGTTCATGCCGGGAGCCAGGGTGCCGGGGATGTTGGACCAGAGGCTCTCCTCGCCGTACATCTTGCCCTCTTCAAACACCAGCGCCTGGTTGAAGGAAGAAGCCACGACGGGCTCGGTGGGGAACACGTTCATGGTGTAGGCGGCGCACTCGTCGTTCTCGGCAACGTAGGTGGCTTCCTTGGTGTTGCCGCCGACCCACTTGATGAAGTAGGCCGCGACCTGGTCATTGGCAAAGCCCGTGGGGCCGTCCTGGATGCCGTGGGCCTGTACGCCGACGGAATCGATGGCGCTGATGCCGTTGCCGGCGTTTTCGATGTAGTTGATGGCCTCGTCCAGGGTGACGGTCTCCACCAGCTGCTGCCACAGAGGATCGTCGTAATCCACAACGCCCACATAGCGGCCTTCCTCATCGGTCTCGATCAGGTTCACCAGCTTCAGGCCGCTCTGGTTGCCCCAGGTGACGCCGCTGCCGTTCTCGGTGAGCTCGTTGCGATTGTTCGTAAGGTCGATCTTCATGTCGTCGGTGGGGGTGACGTCCATGACAGGCTTCCAGCCACGGGTCCAGTCGGCACGGGTAATGTACTCAACGGAACCAGAAATGATCTTATTCAGGTCCATGTTCTGGAGAGCATTCTGGACATTCTCGGAATAGGTCTCCACGTCACGGCCGGACAATTTCCATTCTTTTACATTTTCGGGGTCGATGACTTCGTTGTCGTTGACGGTCACAAGAGCGTCGGTGCTGCCCAGCTTGTGGGCCAGGATGTTGTTGATGGCGTTGTGGGCGCTGCTGCCGATGGCGAAGTAGTAAGTGCCCTCGTCCAGGACCCAGGCGCCCTCGGTGCCGTCGGCCTTGACGACGGTCTCGTCATAGCTGGCCATGTAGCGGGGGTCGAAGGTGATGGTGACGGACTCGGAAGCGCCGGGCTCCAGAACGCCGGTCTTGCCGAAGCCGATGAGCTGCAGGGAGGCCTTCTCCAGGCCGCCTGCGGTGTAGGGAGCCTGCACATAGAGCTCCACAACGTCCTTGCCCTTGACGGTGCCGGTGTTGGTGACGGTGACGACAGCCGTGCCCTCGCCGCCGACGGTGGCTTCCACGGACTCCAGCTTCTGCTCGAAGGTGGTGTAGCTCAGGCCGTAGCCGAAGGGATAGGACATCTCATCGGCGTAGTTCCAGGCGCTGCCGGTGCTGGAGCCTTCCGTAGCCTCGGCGTTGCCCTGGCCCAGGATGGCGTCCTCATAGCGGGTCTCGTAGTACTTGTAGCCCTGGTAGATACCCTCGGACTCCACCAGATAGGCGTCGCCGCAGTCGTCATAGGAGATGCTGCTGTCGGCGAAGGAGTTGGCGGTGTAGAGATACACGCCGAAGTTCACCATGGCGGGGGAAGAAACGCTGCTGCTGGAGTAGGTGTCGATGAGCCGTCCGGAGGGAGCGATCTCGCCGGAGAGCACGTCGGAAATGCCCAGGTAGCCGTTGACGCCCGGGTCGCCGACCCACAGGACCGCGTCGACCTCAGGGTCGTTCTTCAGCTCTTCGATCTCCATGGCGGAGGAGCTGTTGATGAGGACAACGACCTTGGTGGAGTGCTCCTTGGCCAGAGCGATCATGTCCCGCTCGTTCTGGGACAGGGCCAGGGGACGCTCAAAGCTGTCGGTATCGTCGGCGTGGACCATGGTGGGATAGTAGTCCGCAGCCTCGGAGTTGTCGCGGGTGATGAGCACCAGAGCGGCGGTGTCGTCAGCGGAGGCCAGCAGCTCATCGGTGTAGACGCTGGCAGGGGCCTCGCCCACCTTGTAGGTGGAGAAGTTCTCCGCCATGGTGGTGAACACCGGGGTCAGAATGTGGCCCGGGATGGGCATGCCGAAGAACATGGCGACCATGCGGTAGGGGTCCATGTCGGCGCTGGCGTACAGGTCGATGAAGTTCTGGTTCAGGGTGAAGCCCTTCTCGGCCATGGCCTCCTTGATGCCGTAGAGCACCTGGCCGGCCTCGAAGTTGACGAAGGCGGTGGAGCCCATCATGCCGCCCAGGACCGGGTTATCGGTGTGCATGCCCCAGAGGGTCACGCTCTCGCTGCCCTTGTTCAGCGGCAGCGCGTTCTGCTCGTTCTTCAGCAGGACGACGCCCTCCGCCGCCACGGAAGCCGCAAATTCCTTCTGCGCGGCGACCATGTCCTTGAGGGAGGCATAATCGGAAGCAAAATAGGTCCCGTTATTGTCCTCCGCGTCGTCTGTGACAACAACCTCATAGTTGCTTGTGCCGAGCATACTGTTGACCTTGTTGGCCCAAGCGTTGGAGGTTGCCTGCGCGGCCATGGTGAACACCAGCAGCGATGCCATCAGTGTTGCAAGGCCGCGCCAGAGTCCTCTCTTTGCCATTCAAATCCTTCCTTTCAATTCTGGAATCTACCGTCCGTATTACGGTTACGACCATAATACCATCTTTTTTCCTGTCTGGAAGATCGGCGCGCAAACGGTCATTCAAAACGCACAAATGGCGAATAAATCCGCAGGCGATCTTTGTTGAACTTGAAAAGCCCCCCTGCTCTGTGATATAGTAAATGCTTGAAAAGAGGTGGTTTTCGTATGCTGCGGATCGCAGTCGTGGATGACGACGAGGAGGATCTTTCCCGGATCCAAACGTATCTGGAACAATACTTTGCCGCGGAGCCCAGGGAGTATTCCGTTTCGTCCTTTCCGGACGGGGAGGATCTGCTGCTGCAGAAGCCGGACTGCTTTGATCTGCTCTTTCTCGATGTGGAGATGCGCTGGTCAAACGGCATCGACATTGCCCGCACGCTCCGGGAACGGGGCAGCGACCTGGTGATCCTTTTCATTTCCCGCATCGCCCAATACGCGTTGGAGGGCTACTCCGTGGACGCGCTGGACTATCTGCTCAAGCCCGTGGCCTATGAGGAATTTGCCGTAAAGCTGGGCAGGGCCCTGCGCCAGATCGACGCCCGCCGGCCCTTCCGCATCCGCATCTCCCAGGGCGGAGACCACCGCTGGCTCTCCTCGGACGCCATCCGCTATGTGGAGGTTTTCGGGCATCACCTGGTCTACCACACGACGGAGGGGCAGTTTCGCACCACCGACACCATCGGCGCTGCCGCCGAGCAGCTGGAGCCCCTGGGCTTTCTGCAGTGCTCCCGCTTCTGCCTCATAAACCCCCGCCATGTCACCGGCGTTGACGGCAACACCCTGCTGCTGGGGGCGGACTGGGTCCCCATCAGCCGGCGGCGCCGCAAGGAGTTTGTGGACGCCCTGCTGCGGTATCACGGGGGGATCTCATGAACGCTCTGCTTCACGCCGTTTCCCGCTGCAGCCCGGTCTACGCGCTGCTCTTCGGCATTTTGTCCTGCTGCCTGCTCCCCCTGAAACGGGACAGGCTGGCGCTGCGGGTCTGCGGGTCTGCCGGCGGCTTTTTTCTGCTGTCGCTGCTGATCCTGCTGATCCCGGAGGGATCGCCCCACGCGGCGGTTCCGGAAACGCTGTATTATTATCTTCTGTATCTTGCCATCGGCGCCGGGCTTCTCCTCTGCTTTGAGGGCTCGATCTACGAGGTGGCCTATATCTGCGTCATCGGCCAGGTCTGGCAGCACACGCTCTACACTCTGACGGAGATCGTCTTTCTCACAGCCCGGCTCGCGGGCAGGCCGTTCCCGGCGGAGTCTCCCGCCGTGACCCTCGGGGTATTCGCGCTTTACGCGGCGGCCTATCTGCTGATGTTTGTGACCCTGAAGCGCTGCTACCGCAGGCTCATTCCCCTGCGGGGCTTTACGGAGGTGCTGGCGGCCGGGCTTCTGCTGCCGCTGCCTCTCTCGGTGCTGAACCTGGCGATCATGCAGCTGACGGATGACCCGGCAGTCCTGCTCGCCTACCGCATCCACATGCTGCTGACCTGCGTCATCATGTATCTGCTCCTCCTCAGCATCCAGCACACCCGCCTTGTCGTGCGGGAGGCGGACCGGGTGCGGGAGGCCGCGCAAAAGCAGAAGGAGCAGTACGAATTCAAGCGGGAGATCATCGAGCGGGTGAACATCCGCGCCCACGATCTGAAAAAGCTGCTGGATCGCTGGGAGGGCAGCGGCCGAAGTCCCGACCCGGGTATGACGGCCCAGATCCGCTCGGAGCTGGAACGTTACGACCGGCTTGTGGAGACGGGGAACGAAGCGCTGGACACCGTTCTCTCCGACGCGGTGCTGCGAAGCGAGCAGGAAAAGGTCCGCTTTACCTATCTGCTGGACGGCAAAGCCCTCTCCTTCGTGCAGCCCATCGATCTCTACGCGATCTTCGGAAACCTGCTGGACAACGCCTTCACCGCCGTGGCGGCGATCCCGGAGAGCAAGCGCCGCATCGTCTCCATCAAGATGACCGATACCGGCGACTGCTTGTTTTTCCACGTCCTCAACACCTGCGACAGCGCGCCCATTCTGGAAAACGGCCTGCCCAAAACCACAAAGCCCGACGCGGAAAACCACGGCTTCGGCACCAAGAGCGTCCGCGCCTCAGTCGCCCGCTACGGCGGGGAGCTTGTGATCTTCGCGGAGGAAGGCCTCTTCCACGCAAACTTCTTCCTGAAAAAGCCGGGCTGAGCGCGGAATCGGGACAGGCCTGACTGCAATAGCATCGGAGAGAACTACCTATGATTTTTTACATACTCGTATCGTGTTTCTATCTTGCCTGGATATTCTGGCATGTGATGGAGTTGCGAAGAATCCGAGCGAATCATCGAATTTACGACAGGATTCCCGGGTATGAAGCATATCGGCGCTCCGAATGGTATCGCCTCACGCCGGATAGCTTTTCTCGCGGAACTTATTCCGGTGCAAGTTGTCGAGGCCGCACGCTCGTCTTCTACATGGCACTCCTGTTTATCCTGAATACCATCACGGAATTTCTTGGCACTGCACTGCTCTCCAAAGGGCAAAAAAACGTAGTGTTATTCTACGGTTTAGACGATGGTGCGTACATTTCCCTGCTTTTTCTTATTGCATATGACGCATTGGTTTCCTGGTATCTTCCCGTTCTCAGGCGACGGCCTGTAGACATTTGCTTTTCACTTTGCACTGTTTTTCCCAAGGACAGTCGTACAAGGGCACGGCAGAAGTGTTCCGCAATCCTGCTTGCTGCCTCACTGATCGTTTTTCCGTTCCGGCTCATGATGCTGGCGAATCACGGAATCGCGGATTCTGAGAAGATTATGTACAGACCATTCCTTTCGCCGCAGGAAACAGTGCTCCGCTATGACCAGGTTCTGGAAATCGAACCCATCTATACAGATACAGCAAACAGCGGAGAAAAGCTTACACACTGCTATCTGGTGACAGAGGACGGCAATCGTTTTGATCTTTTGGGTGGCTACAGGAGGGCAGGCCTGTTCTGGAAGGCAGAAGGCCAGATCATCATGATGCTGCCGGACGAACTAAAGACGCAATTACCAAAAGAGCTGCTATCAACGTGAGACATGGACAGTTCCCTGTTCCGCCTGACAAGGCACAATGATTCCTTGGCACGACACTGCAAGAGGGAGGAAAACGGCATCCCCGGGGAATTCCAAAAGGGGCTCGCAAGCCCCGTTTGGTCGTTTGAATGAGGGAGAGTCAAGTGTGGGACAGGGGACGGTTCCCTGTCCCACCTAATCCGGCACAACTGAATCCAAAGCACGGCACCCCGAGGGCAAACGTCCTCGGGGTGTTTTGATGCGCGGAGAGGACTCCCTCAGTCATCCGGCGGAACGTGACACGCCGGATGACAGCTCCCTCAGAGAGGGAGCCAAGGAAAGCGGGGACAAGATCCTTCGTCGGCTGCGCCTCCTCAGGATGACAGCGCTGCGCGCTGTGGGACAAGGGGACGGTTCCTCGCCCCACCTAATCCGGCACAACTGAATCCTTAGCGCGGCACCCCGAGGGCACAAGCCCTCGGGGTGTTTTTGCGCGGTTGGGCTACGGCATACCCCTTCCGTCCTCCCCAGAAGGGGGAGGCAAGTCGCCGAGCGATGCTCGGCGCTACGGTGGCAACGTGGGTCTGCGCCGTAGGGGCGGCCGCCCTCGGCCGCCCGCCATTCTCCGCCAGGTATCCGATGGACGCGGGCGGATGATATCCGCTCCTACAGCACAGTTGAATTTTCCTTCCTTTACGATTATAATCATGCTGTAAGCGTATATTCAGTTAATGTCGGTTTCACTCGGAAACGGAGGAGGTTCGCATATGACAGAGCTTGAGATCATGCAGCATGCGAAGGACTATCTGGACAAGCTGGCAAGGGGCATCGACCCTCTGACGAACCGGGAGGTGCCGGAGAATGACATCATCAACAATGTCCGCATTTCCCGCTGCCTGTTCTACGTATCGGACGTGCTGCGGCAGGTGATCGAAAACGGCGGTGTGATCGGCGCGCCTCCGAAAAAGGGAGAGCTCGCGCCCTATGCCCTGCCCTTCGAGGCGCGCGGCCGCTATGCTTTTGGGGACTGGCCCCTCAGCGCCAGCCAGATCGCCCAGCGGCTCAATGAGCTGGTGGACCTGGAGGCCATGCAGAAGCTGAAAACCACCAGCATCACCAGGTTCCTGCTCCAGTCCGGATTGCTGTTCGAGGAAGAGGGTCCCGGCGGCAACAAGAACAAGCGCCCCACCGAGGCGGGCTGGAAGCTGGGCATTTCCACGCAGCAGCGGAGCGGACAGAACGGCGACTACACCGCCGTGGTCTATGACCGGCAGGCCCAGCAGTTCATCCTGGACAACTTGGACGCCATCATTGCCATCAACGCCACCCCGCTGCATGAAAACCAGAGCAAGCCCTGGGAACCGGAGGAGGACGCCTGGCTGCGGCAGGCGGTTCAGACGGGCCTTGACATCAAGGACATGTCCGCCGAGCTCAAGCGCACCCGCGCCTCTGTCCGCACGAGGCTTGAAAAGCTGGGTCTCACAAGTGTGGGGAGCGAACATGGAAACCCTTGAGAAAACCGTAAACGGCAAAACGCTGCGCTTTCTGAATACAGAGGCCTTTGACCCCGAAGACTGGGCAGTCCTGTCGGCAAACCATTTCCCTGCGAGGAACCTGAGCCTCTCCCTCTCTGATCTGGAAAAACTGCCGCACCTCCCCGCTCCGGAGGCCCTGCTTCTCACAGGCGGGGATCCCGGTCCTGCAGGCTTTGAGCCGCTCTACGCGGCAAAAGGCCTGAAAACTCTGGTGCTGGACTATGAAGAGACCGACTCGGATGAGGACGGGATCCGCTTGGATCGCCTGCCCGAGCTGGACTATGTTCTCAGCCGTTCCAATCTAAACATATACCATTTGGGCGAGGCAAGCGGTCCGATTGTTGAGGTCCGCAATTTCTGGCGCGGTGGGAAGGCTGTGAAAATCACCCTCGCGCCGGGAGAAGAGTTGGCCAGGCGGCAGTACTTTGTTATTCTCTCGACGGAAGGTGAGGGCGCCGCGGTAAAGATCATGGAAATTCTGAACCCGATCCAGGCCGCGCTGAACGAGATGGATAAGCGCTATTCCTCCCAGCTCGACAGGATTGCGATCATCCCATTCTGTATTTCCGATCCAACGGTTCCGGAGCGGCGGTATGTATCGCTGAAAAAACGCTGTGCCGATCTGCGTCTGCGGATCGATTGGGCCGACTTTGTCCGGGCCGCACCGGAGCAGCGCAGACTCCTGTGTCTGGAAAACCTCCGCGCTTCCGCCGCATATATCGCAAAGAAAGACGCCTCTTTCCATCTGGAAGAGTTCCTTGCGGATGTCGGCGCGACAAAAGATTCATAACGAATGAATCCGCAAACCTCCCTTCGAAGATCTCCGCATAACAAATATCCTCCTGCAAATACTATCCCTGACATGAGATAGAAACGCAGGAGGATTTTTCATATGAAAGCAACAGGGATCGTGCGGCGCATCGACGACCTGGGGAGAGTGGTCATCCCCAAGGAGATCCGCCGCACCATGCGCATCCGCGAGGGTGACCCGCTGGAGATTTTCACGGATAAGGATGGGGAGCTGATCTTCAAGAAATACTCCCCCATCGGGGAGCTGTCGGACTTTGCCGCCCAGATCTGCGACAGTCTGCGCAGGGTCACCGACGGCATCGCCGCGGTCTGCGACCGGGACGCGGTGATCGCGGTGGCGGGCGGGGCGAAGAAGGAACTGCTGGAAAAGCCCCTCAGCTCCCAGCTGCGGGAGATCATGGAGGGGCGCAAAACCTACCGGCACCAGAGCGGCGGCAGCAGCCTCCCAGTGAGCTCCGAGGACGAGCAGTTCTGCCTCTCAGTGGCGGCGCCGGTGCTCACCGAGGGGGACGTGATGGGCTGCGTACTGTTCGTGACGCCCCGGGGCAGTATCCCCGGCACAGAAGTGGAATACAAGCTGGCCCAGACCGTGGCTCTTTTTCTCGGCAAGCAGATGGAAAGCTGAAAAACGGATACTCCCCCGGTGTCTCGGGGGAGTATCCGTTTTTTCAGGCAACACCGTACGATTCGGCGAGAGCGAATGTCGAGAAAATCTGAGTTCTGATAAAGGCACTTTTTTACAGGAATACTTTGTGTATTGCAAGAAAAAGTGACGAGATCAGAGCTCAGATTGTCCGAAAGGCGCCGAGGCGGATCGTGCGGCGCTGCCTCACTTTTGGTTTCTCAGGAAGGTTGTCAGGATGCTCTGGGAGCCGGGGCGCTGGGTCAGGCCGATGCTGTTGAGCAGGATCACATCCTGAGGCTGATACTGCTTCACATACTGCAGGATCGTCTGATCCGCGTGGCGGTAGTCCAGGATCACCACCCGGTGATAGTGCTGGGCCAGATAGATGGTGAAGGGGTTGCCAAAGGAGTCCTTGACGATGATGCAGCAGCTGTCCTCGGGCAGGGCGGGATTGGTAAGCACGGTGGTGTCATTGTCCCCGGCGATGAAGACATTGTACTTGCTGCTGGGGTCCTTCTGGCTCCGGTCCTGCACCGGGTCCTTCAGAGAGGGATAGGTGACGATGTCCATGGTGATATCGCCGGGCGGAACATAGGCGATGAGCTCGTCCTCATAGAGATCCCGGGCGCCGGCACGCCAGTAGAGGGTACCCTGAAAGAGGCCCATGTTGACCTCCTCATACTCGCTGAGCGGCACCGGCGTGAAGCCCGCCTCCCCGCAGAAGACCTCATAGGCATAGTAGGCGCCAAGGGCGGTCCAGTGGTGATCCCCCCGGTAATAGATGTATTCATCCTTGTGGGCCAGGAGATTGTTGAACACGTTGACCTTATAGATCGCCTCGTCCTCCCGGGCGAAGAGATAGCGCAGCATCTTGCTCTGGTCCGCGCATTTGATCTGGGGCAAAAAGTCCGAGGCCACCATCACGCCTACCGCCGTAGGCACCGGCAGATTGAAGAAGCGGATGCCCTCTTCCGAGAGCTCCCGGCAGAATTCGTTGCAGATCTCCACATAACTGTCGGTGTCGTCCTGGGAGAAGCCCTGGGCCGTAAAGACCATGTTCCCCAGGGCGATCATGGTGCCGTCCCGGAGCATTTCATCCTCGGCGTCCAGACCGTCCCAATGCTCCACCTCGGCCCAGGCGTCCGGCGTAGGCTCCGGCGAGGGGCTGCTCACCTCCTCGGTTGCCGTTTCTTCCGCCTCCGGCAAAAGCGCAGGCTCCGGGTCCGGAGCAGGCGTCGGCGTGGGGGCGGGCGTCGGCGTGGCCGCGGGAGCGGATTCCGCCTCGGCCAGCAGCTCGTCCAGCCGGTCATTATCCGCGTCCTGGTCCTCCTTGATCACCACCACGTTCCGGTTCAGTCCCTGGGCGGCCTCCAGATCCTGGGCCACCCGGATATAAGACTCCCGTCCGGGGAAGGTGTCGGAAAACCAGATGCCGATCTGGTCAAAATAGCTGCCGTCCCAGAAGCTCCGGGCGGAGAAGGCCGGGAAGGTCGTAAGCACCCGCTTTTCCGCCATGGAGGTGGTTGGCCGCAGCGGCAGGATAAAGGCGATCACCGTGAGCAGCGCCAGGGTGGTAAAGAAGGGTATGGCGCGCTTTTGCTGTCTGCTGAGAGCGCGGTCTGTTTTTCTGGATTCTTTCAAGCAAACGCCCTCCCCTCAGAACTGGAAATACAAAAACGGGTTGTAGCTCTCCCCCACCAGCATGCAGGTGGAAAGGAGCAGCAGCGCCACGGGCAGCAGGCAGTCCCGCAGGATGCGCCAGGCTTTTGCCTCCCCGAAGCGGAGGTCCAGGCGCTTCCCCAGGGAGCTTACAAGCGGGGTGCAGGCCAGGGCGGAGACCAGCAGCAGGAAGATCTTGTTGCCAAGCAGGGTCCTGGTCACAAAGTCCGACAGGGGGTTGGCGTTGGCGCCGAAGAGGCCGGCAAAGACAGTCCATCCCAGGCGGATATCCGTGAAGTGGAAGAGGATCCAGCCGAAAAGCGCCGCCAGCAGGCAGTACACATGGGAGAGCACCCGGCTCTTGTCCAACCAGCGCAGCAGGAAGCTCTTTTCCAGCACCAGGAACACGAAATAATACAGGCCCCAGAGCACAAAGTTCCAGCTGGCCCCGTGCCACAGGCCGGTAAGGGCCCAGACGATAAACAGGTTCAGCAGGTGCCGGGCGGGCTTCACCCGGTTGCCGCCCAGGGGGATGTAGAGATAGTCCCGGAAAAAGCTGCTGAGGGAGATGTGCCAGCGCCGCCAGAACTCCGTGACCGAGCGGGCCATATAGGGGTGGCGGAAGTTTTCCGGATAATGCAGGCCCAGCATCTTGCCCATGCCGATGGCCATATCCGAGTAGGCGCTGAAATCCAGATAAATCTGCAGCATGAAGGCCGCGGCCCCCAGCCAGGCACCAAGGACGCTCAGTTCCCGCAGCTTTGCCAGGTTCTCCGCAAAAAGCGAGGGGTCCGAGAGGACTTCGGGCTTTAGCAGCAGGGCGTCCGCCACCGCGCCGCAGGGATTGGCCAGCAGGGTCTTTTTGGCAAGGCCCGCGGAGAAGCGCAGGATCCCGTCGCTGATCTCCTCCCGCCCGGAGCGCTCCTCAAAGAGTTCGTGGGCGATGTCCTGATAGCGGACGATGGGGCCGGCAATGCACTGGTGAAAGAGCGCCGCGTAGAGCAGCACGTCCCAATAGCTCTCCCGGGCGGTGCTGGTGCCCCGATACACATCGATCACATAGGTCAGCAGTTGGAAGGTATAAAAGGAAATGCCGATAGGCAGGGCGATCCTTGCCACCAGCTCCGGCACCGGGCCGAAGATGGAGCAGATGAGGCCGGAGTACTTGAAAAAGCCGATGAGCCCCAGGTCCACCGCCACGGCCAGCGCCAGCCAGAGCTTTCGCCCGCTCCCCTCCGCCTGCTGCACCCGCAGGGCGCAGAACCAGTCCGCCAGGGCCATGAACATCAGCAAAAAGACATAGCGAGGCTCGCCCCAGGCGTAGAATACCAGGGAGAACAGCAGCAGGCAGATATTTTTGGCCCGGATCCCCCGGCAAAGGGCACAGCAGAGCAGGGACAGGGGAAGGAAGGCATAGAGAAACAAGAGGCTCGAAAAAACCATGGTCGTCTCCCGAAAAAGGAATTCCGACGCCGCAGGGCGGCGGGGATGGATTTATTCCGGCGTTCTGCCGTTGCAGAGATAGAATACCGTGAGCAGGCCCGGGCCGCAGTGGGCGCCGATGACCACACCCAGGCCCGTGATGGTGATCTCCCCCAACTGGGGAAAGGCGGCCCGCAGGCCGTCCCGCACCGTCTCGGCATCGGCCCGGCAATCCGCTTGGAGAATGTGGACCTTCAGGCCCGTGGGGTCCTTCACCTGGCTCAGGTCATGGAGCGCCCCGTCCAGGATGGCCTTGACGGCGGCCTTGCGGCCCCGGACCTTTTTGGCCACGTCCAGGGTGCCCCGGTCGGGCACATAGAGCACGGGCTTGATGGCAAGCATGGAGCCCACCAGGGCCGCCGCGTTGGAGACCCGGCCGCCGGCCTTCAGATAATTCAGGTCGTCCACGGTGAAGCGGTGGGCGATCTTCAGCTTGTTCTCCTCGCCCCAGGCGATGACCTCGTCAAAGCTGGCGCCCGCCTCCATGCGCTCCACCATATGCTCCACCAGCAGGCCAAGGCCCCCGGAGATGCAGAGGGTGTCCATCACATAGAGCTTCCGCTGGGGATACTCCAGGCGGATCTCCTCGGCGGCCTTGTTGGCGTTGACGAAGGAGACGGACATCTTCTGGGACATGTCCAGGAAGATCACGTCCTTGCCGGTCTCCAGCAGGCTCTTGAAAAAGTCGTAATACACGAATTCGTTGATCATGGAGGTCTTCAGCCGGTCGCCCTTGCGCATGCCGGCATAGACCGCGTCCCGGCTCTCCTCCCGGCAGTCGTCCTCGAAGAGCTTGTCCCCCACGGTGTAGGTATAGGGGATGAAGGGGATCTGATGCGCCTCCAGCCAGGTGCGGGGCAGGTCGGAGGTGGAAGAAGTCGCAATGATGTAGTCAGCCATTCTGTTATTTTCCTTTCCATTCGATTACACGCCCCACAGAATAGCACAGCAGAGCCGGATTTGCAAGGAAAAGCAGCTTCACCGCCCCACAAAGGCTCTTGCGGCAGGCAGTCTTTTCCTGTACAATGGAGACAGAAGTCCATGGAAAAACATGGCTTGGAGGGATCCCGATGCGTGGAACAAAGGGGCCCTCGAGGACAGATCACAGGCTTTTCGAAGGAGGGCAATGCAATGGGAATGACCTTTTGTACTCTGCACCTGTACGCTGTGGAGCGCGACACGCTGGTAAAGAAGCTGGCTCCCGGAGACCTGCTGCGGGAGCAAAACGCCCCCTGGCTCAGCCTCGTGCCGGTCTATGACCCAGAGCACGTGGAGACCCAGAGGCTTGAAAAGCTGGCCAAGGCCCTGACCAAGGGAGCGCCCCAGGCCGCGGCCCTTCTGTTTTCTTATTTTGACGACGAGCGTTTTCTCTGCAGCTTCTTCCGGGAAGGGCGGAAACAGGCCGCCTGCCTCAGCCAGGAGTCCTGGGTCAAGCTGGGAAAGAAGCTGGACGAACTCTTTGGCGACACTTCCGCCACAAAGGCCTTCCGCTACGCCTCCCGCTGCTTCGATCTGGCAGAGCAGGTCCGCCTGCTGGAGGACTCTGTTGGCGCGGCGCTCTATGACTTTCCGGAGGAAGCGCAGCCCCGCCGGGTACCCCGGAGCGACAGGACCCTGCGGGAGGTCAAGGCCCGGGAGGCCGCCTTGCGCAAGCGTCCCAAGCAATTTGTTCTTACCGAGATGGCGAGGGAGGAATGGCCGGAGCGGCTGCGGCTGCGGGAAGACTTGCTGCAGCCGGAATGGAAAGCCTACGACCTCGTCCCGAGTATATCTGTAATGTCTCTGGCGCCTTATTTGGTCCCGGAAGCCCCGGGACAGGCAGCCTGTTGCTATACCGATTATCGGCGGCATCGGCACGGCGTCCTTTTCTACAACGGCAGGACCGGGGACCATTGGGAGATGGAAATGCTGACGGGAATCCCTTGTCGGGCCGTCTGGCAGACGCGTCAGGGCGACATGGTTCTGCTGTTCGCGCACATACTTTCCGAGCAGGGGAGCGGAAGCAGCTGGTTCTGCCGCGGCGGCAAGGGAGGTGTCCTTTGCCTGGGGCGGGACGGGACTGAGCGTTGGCGCTTTGAACCGGAGATGCACAGAGAGCAGAGCCTCGAGCATATCCACAGCGCCGAAGACGGCGTCGTCACACTGTTTGCTTCCGGTATCAACGGCGGCATTGTGGCAGGCGCCAGAATCTGGCAGATCGACGGCGAAACCGGGAAGCTGCTGCGCACGCGGAGCATTCCGCATGGGAATGAAGTACATCATTTGGCGTATTCGAAGGATCTGAAGCGCTTTGTATACTGCGAGAGAATCACAAAAGACCTGGTCCTGCTGAACGACGAGTTGGAGGAGACCGCCCGCTGGCCCAACTATAAGGGGGACGCTTTTTTCCGGGAGAACAACTTCTGCGGCCGCCTTCTCTGGGAGCAGCGATATTATGATATGAGATCCGTCTACCTGCACGACCTGCTGGACGGGACCGTCCGGAAGGTCCCGCTGGAGGTTCCGGTCTACGTCCGCTCCGTCCTGCCGGACGGACGGATCCTGGGCGTAAATGAAAAGCAAAGCATCCTCACCGTCCTGAACGGAGAGGGCATCGTGGTCTCCCGCTGCACCGTCCCCAGCATGATCCAGTGCATCCTTCCGGAAACGAATGGCGTTTTCATCGGGGAAGAGCGCCCGCTCTCGGCTGACTTTTCAGCCCCCGGCGCGCTTTTTGACGAGGCGGAGACCCACGTCTGGCGTTTGGATCCGGCATAGCCCTGAACGGGTCGGAAAGCTGCCGCGGCAGCGCTTTTCTTAGCGATCAACAGCTTGGTAAGGAGGCGTATGACCATGGATGCGCAGCCAAAGCGAAAGAAAAGACGGGGTCTGCGGGCCCTGCTGCTGACTTTTCTCCTGATCCTGCTGCTCACCGGGATCTTTTTCGGCTATGTGAGCGTCTATTACCCGGCGGACGAGACCGCCCTGGCAGCTCTCCGCTCCGACGGAGCGGTGACCGTCACCCGGACGGAGACCGGCTGGTTCTTTGACGGGCCATCGGAGACGGACGCGCTGATCTTCTACCCCGGCGGCAAGGTGGAGGAGACGGCCTACGCGCCCCTGCTCCGGGAAATCGCCGAAGGGCAGATGGACGTGTTTCTGCTGCAAGTGCCCTTCCGCCTGGCGGTGCTGGCCCCGGATCGGGCGGCGGAGGTGATGGCGGCCTTCGCCTATGAAAACTGGTATGTGGGCGGCCACTCCCTGGGCGGCGCCATCGCGGCGGACTTTGCAGCAAAGCACGGTGACGGGCTCCGGGGTCTGGTTCTGCTGGCGGCCTACCCTACAAAGACGCTGGATCCTTCCCTGCCGGTGCTTTCGCTCTATGGCTCGGAGGACGGAGTGCTGAACCGGGAAAAGCTGGAGGCGGGGACCCGATATCTCCCTGAGGACGCGGTGCTCCAGGTGATCCCTGGCGGGAATCACGCCCAGTTCGGCAGCTACGGTGCCCAGAAGGGGGACGGTGATCCCCTCATTTCCCCCTCCGAGCAGTGGGCGGAGACGGCGGCGCTGATCGAGGAGTGCTTTGTCGGATAAGCCTTGCGCGTCCTCTCCGCCGATGATATAATTGCATGGAAAAATTTACGTTTGAGGTGATGGATATGCGTTGTCCCTATTGCAATGCCCAAGTCAAGGACGGGAGCAAGTTCTGCACCGAGTGCGGCGCCACGCTGAACGCCGCCGCCGTGCAGCGGGAGCAGGGGCTGGAGGCCGCCACCAACACCGGCCTGGTGCTGGGCGCCGCCGCCCGCAAGGCCCGGCTGGAGGCCTATGTCTCCGAGGATCAGATCATCAGCGCAAGAGCCTATAACGGCATCCTGCTTGGCGTACTGGTCTGGGGCCTGCTCATCAACGTGGTCCTGTGCTACACGGTGGGCGATGTTTTCCGCTATGTGAACCCCGTCGTCTTCCTGATCGGCTACGCGGTGCTGGCCTTCGCCGGGATCTTTATCGCCGGCAGATCCAACAAGCCCCTGGTGAGCTTTCTGGGTTACAACATGGTGGTGATCCCCTTCGGCCTGGTGCTCTCCACCACGGTGGAAGCCTACGGCGGCGTGGACAGCGCCGTTGTGACCTACGCCTTTCTCTACACCCTGGTGGTCACCCTGGGCATGACCGGCGCGGCCCTGGCCTTCCCCCAGCTCTTTTCCAAGCTGGGCGGCGCCCTGGCGGGGGTGCTGCTGGGCCTGCTCCTGTGCGAGATCCTGCTTCTCCTTTTCCGCGTGGAGCAGTCGGTGTCGGACTGGCTGGTGGCCGGGCTCTTCAGCCTCTACATCGGCTACGACGTGTATCGTTCCCAGCAGTTTGCCAAGACTGTGGACAACGCGGTGGACTGCGCGCTGGATATTTACATGGACATCGCAAACCTCTTCATCCGCATCCTGCGGATCATGAGCAGGAAGAAGGACTGATTCGGCGCCGCGAACTCCTGCAAGGCGGAGGCGGTACAGGTTCCCTCCCTGCAGGAAAAAAGATCGGTGAATTCGCTCAAGCTGCGAATTCACCGATCTTTTTATGCCATTGCTTCTGCTGCGCGGGCGGAGACGATCCGACTTCTCTTCATTCGTATTCCACCGTGGCAGGCGGCTTGGAGGTGATGTCGTAGAGCACGCGGTTGACGCCCTTCACCTCATTGACGATGCGGACGGAGACCCGGTCCAGCAGCTCATAGGGCAGGCGCGACCAGTCCGCGGTCATGAAGTCCGAGGTCTGGACGCTGCGCAGGGCAATGGCATAGTCATAGCTGCGCCCGTCGCCCATGACGCCCACGGAGCGGAGATTGGTCAGCACCGCGAAATACTGTCCCGCCGTCCGGTCCAGGCCGGCGCCCGCCATCTCCTCTCGGAAAATGGCGTCAGCCTGACGCAGCAGAGAGAGCTTCTCCTCCGTCACCTCCCCGATGACGCGGATGGCAAGGCCCGGACCGGGGAAGGGCTGGCGCGACACCAGGCTCTCCGGCAGGCCCAGCTCCCGGCCAAGCTGACGCACCTCGTCCTTGAAGAGCAGGCGCAGCGGCTCCAGGATCTCCCGGAAATCCACAGAATCCGGCAGGCCGCCCACGTTGTGATGGCTCTTGATGACGGCGGACTGTCCCAGGCCGGATTCGATCACATCCGGATAGATGGTCCCCTGGGCGAGAAAGTCCACCGCGCCGATGGTTTTGGCCTCGGCCTCGAAGACGCGGATGAACTCCTCCCCGATGATGTGGCGCTTCTCCTCCGGGTCCTGCACGCCCCGCAGCCGTGCGAGAAAGCGGGCACCGGCGTCCACGCGGCGGAAATCCAGCGTGCGGGAGGAGAAGGCGGCCTCCACCTCGTCCCCCTCGTTTTTGCGTAGCAGACCGTGATCCACAAAAACGCAGCTGAGCTGTCTGCCCACGGCCTCGCTCAAAAGCGCGGCCAGCACCGAGGAATCCACTCCGCCGGAGAGGGCCAGCAGCACCCGGCCGCCGCCCACGCGCTCCCGCAGCGCTTCCACGCTGCGGCGCCGATAGTCCGTCATGGTCCAGTCCCCCTGCGCCCCGCAGACGGCATAGAGGAAATTGCGCAGCATCTCCCGGCCAAAGGCCGTGTGGTTGACCTCCGGGTGAAACTGCACGCCGTAAAAGGCGCGTTTGGCATCCCAGATCGCGGCGGTGGGGCAGGCCGCGGAATGGGCGGCCAGGCGGAAGCCCTCCGGCACCCGGGCCATGTAGTCCCCATGGCTCATCCAGGTGACGCTCTTCTCCGGAAGTCCCCGGAACAGGGTACAGGTGGGATCAAAGACCGTCTCGGTCTTGCCGTATTCCCGTGCAGCGGCGTCCTGGGCGGCGGTGACAAGTCCTCCCAGGGACTGGGCCAGGATTTGGCAGCCGTAGCAGATGCCCAGGATCGGCACCCCCAGGGAGAACACCCCCGGGTCCGGCTTGGGCGCATCCGGCAGATAGACGCTGTAGGGCCCGCCGGTGAAAATGATGCCGATGGGGTCAAAGCGTCGGATCTCCTCCAGGGACATGGTGTGGGGACGCAGCTCGCAATACACATGCTGCTCCCGGACGCGCCGGGCGATCAGCTGGTTATACTGGCCGCCGAAATCAAGAATCAGGATCTTTTGCATGATGGTTCCTCCACATGATCGCTGAAAAACGGATTGCCACACCGGTGACTTCGGTCACTGGTTCGCAATGACAGAGGTGTTGGGGTGTACACCGGACCGCTCCTCCATAGAAGCGGAAATGAGACCCACAAAAAGCGGGTGAGGATGGTTGGGACGGCTCTTGAATTCCGGGTGGAACTGAACGCCCACAAAAAAGCGCTTTTCGCTGAGCTCCACAGCCTCCACGATGGCGCCGTCCGGGGACTTGCCGCAGAGGCAGAGGCCCCTGTCCTGCAGGATCTCGCGGTAGTCGTTGTTGAACTCATAGCGGTGGCGGTGCCGCTCCCGGATCTCCGCCATGCCGTAGCAGCGGCGCATGACGGTCCCTTCCGCGATGCGGCAGGGATAGGCGCCCAGGCGCAGGGTGCCGCCTTTTTCCACATTTTCGTCCTGACCGGGCAAAAAGTCAATGACTTTGTGGGACGAAGCGGGGGCAAATTCTCCGGAATCGGCGTCTGCCAGACCGCAGACATGGCGGGCAAACTCGATCACCGCCACCTGCATGCCGAGGCAGATGCCGAGATAGGGGATGTCCCGCTCCCGGGCGTACCGGGCCGTCACAAGCATCCCCTCCACGCCCCGGTCGCCGAAGCCGCCGGGGACGATCAGCCCGTCGCAGCCGGAGAGGGCGTCTTCCACGGTCTCCTCCGTGACCGTTTCGCTGTCGATCCAGCGGATGTCCACTTGGGCATTGCAGGCGTAGCCCGCGTGGCGCAGCGCCTCGGCCACGGAGAGATAGGCGTCGTGCAGCTGCACATATTTGCCCACAAGGCCGATGGTCACCCGGTGCTGCAGGGACTTGATGCGCGCGACCATCTCCCGCCACTCTTCCAGCCTGGGCGCCCGGGTCCAGAGCCCCAGCTCCCGGCAGACAATGAGGGAAAAGTCCTGCTCCTCCAGCATCAGCGGCGCCTCGTAGAGCGTGGGCAGCGTGCGGTTTTCGATGACGCAGTCGGGCTTTACGTTGCAGAACATGGCGATCTTGCGGAAGATCTCCTCCTCCAGCGGCTCGTCGCAGCGCAGCACGATGATGTCCGGGGAGATGCCCATGCCCTGCAGCTCCTTCACCGAGTGCTGGGTGGGCTTGGTCTTGTGCTCGTCGCTGCCCCGCAGGAAGGGGACCAGGGTCACGTGGAGAAACAGGGTGTTCTCCCGCCCCTGCTCCAGGCTCACCTGCCGGGCCGCCTCCAGAAAGGGCTGGCTCTCGATGTCGCCGGTGGTACCGCCGATCTCGGTGATGACCACGTCGGCGCCGGTCTCTTCTCCCACGCGGTAGATGAAGTCCTTGATCTCCTGGGTGATGTGGGGGATGATCTGCACGGTCTGGCCCAGATATTCTCCGCGCCGCTCCTTGTTCAGCACGTTCCAGTAGACCTTGCCGGTGGTGAGATTGGACCAGCGGTTCAGGTCCTCGTTGATAAAGCGCTCGTAGTGCCCCAGGTCCAGGTCCGTCTCGCTGCCGTCCTCGGTGACATAGACCTCGCCGTGCTGATAGGGGCTCATGGTGCCGGGGTCCACGTTGATATAGGGGTCCAGCTTCTGGGCCGCCACCTTCAGGCCCCGGGCCTTCAGGAGCCTCCCCAGGGAGGCCGCCGTGATCCCCTTGCCCAGGCCCGATACCACCCCGCCGGTCACAAACACATATTTCGTCATCCTGAAAACCTCCCGAAAAAAAGATTCTTCGATGCCTTAAGGGGGCACTTGGCCCCTGGCACCGAAGAAACATTTCAGTCGCTATTCAAGACGGGAGAATTGTAGCACAAGGGAAAAAAGAATGTCAAGCGTGGGAAATCGCAGGAATAGGGATCCCGTATGGAAGGGCATAGGGCAGACGTATGGCAGCGCCGGGAGGGTGGGAAATGCGGAATTCGGAATTTGGAATTATGAGGGAGACAGAGCGGGAGCGGAAAAAGGAGGCGGCCAAAGGCCGCCCCTGCGGCGCGACTGTGCACCTTCCCTTTCAGGGGAAGTCAACGGCAGTCGGCTCCGCCGCCAAGGTTGGAGGAAGATCAAAGATACTTCGTGTCCTCCGGCGGGAAGTACTCCTGCTCCGGCATACGGTAGGGCTGGGTGCCCAGGCGCTCGGCCTCCATACAGTCCTGCACATAGTTGATGAATTCCTGCCGCAGATCATGGGGCCGGTCGTTGCGCTTCCAGGCCAGGGCGTATTCCACCTGGCGGGCGCTCTCGGTGATGATCTTGGCGGTGATCAGATTGCTGACGTTATAGGTGGTCATGGGGTAGATGCAGATCCCGGCGTTTTGTTCGGAAAGAGCCACGGCGTCGATGTAATTGGAAAGGTCCCCGGCGATGGTGGGCTCCTCCCCCAGCTCGGAAAACCAGGTGCGGATGGCCTCAGCCCGGGAGCGGCGGTTGGGGATGAAGAGGGGCTGTCCCACCAGCTTCCGCAGAGGCAGGAAGTTCCCCTCCTCCTGCGCAAGCGGGTGTTCCCGGGACATCATGGCCACCCAGGGCTCCCGGCCCACGGGAAAGCCCTCCAGCAGCTCGGCATTGTAGGGCTTGGCCACCAGGGCAAGATCCGCCAGGCCCCGCTGCACCCGCTCGATGACCTCGTCACCGCTGCCGTTCCAGAGATGCACCGCCACCCTGGGGAATTCCTGGCGAAAGCCCGCGATCCAGCGGGCCAGCAGATAGGGGCCCCGGCCCTCTACAAGGCTGATGTTCAGATCTCCGGAGAGACCCTCGGTGGACTGCACCTCCTGCCGTGTCTGCTCGGAGAGCTCCAGGATCTGGCGTGCCCGGCGGTACAGCAGCAGCCCCGCATCCGTGATGGTAAGCTGGCGCTTGCCACGGATGAAAAGCTGCACCCCCAGCTCCTCCTCCAGCCCCTTGATCTGGTTGGAAAGCGGCGGCTGGCTCATTTTCAGACGCTCCGCCGCCCGGGTGATGTTCCGCTCCTCGGCAACGACAACAAAATAATGCAGTGCGCGCAAGTCCATCGTTCTTGCCCCCTTTGCTGGAATTATAGTCCTGCTCTCCGCTTCCTGCAAGCGTTTCCGAGCTTCCGCCATAGCCTGCGCCTCCGGTTTATCATATGCTATAGATATGGTAATGCTTCATCAGATATGAAAACGCTTGCAATCCGGCTTTTTCTGCCGTAAACTGACTCTGAATTGAGAGGCCGGGAGCCTCTCTTATCCTTTTTTCAGGGGGGACGCGTATGCGTACAGTACCGGAATTATTCGGCAGCATGGTATTCGATGACAAGGTGATGCGTGCCCGCCTCAGCAGCGAGGTCTACCACAGTCTGAAGGAGACCATTCGCAGAGGCAAAAAACTGGATCTCTCCGTGGCCAACGCCGTGGCGGACGCCATGTGCGCCTGGGCGGTGGAGAATGGGGCCACCCACTTTACCCACTGGTTCCAACCGCTGACCGGCATCACGGCGGAAAAGCACGAGAGCTTTCTCTCCCCCGCGCCGGACAGCCACGTGATCATGAAGTTTTCCGGCAAGGAACTGATTCAGGGCGAGCCGGACGCCTCCAGCTTCCCCTCCGGCGGCCTGCGGGCCACCTTTGAGGCCCGGGGCTACACCGCCTGGGACCCCACCTCCTATGCTTTCATCAAGGAAAAGACCCTGTGCATCCCCACGGCCTTCTGCTCCTACGGCGGCGAGGCCCTGGACAAGAAGACTCCGCTGCTGCGCTCCATGGACGCGCTGAACCGGGAGGCGCTGCGGGTGCTGCGCCTCTTCGGAAACAGTGATGTGCAGCGGGTGGTGACGAACGTCGGCCCGGAGCAGGAGTATTTCCTGGTGGACCGGGAGATGTATCTCAAGCGAAAGGACCTGATCTACACCGGGCGGACCCTCTTCGGCGCGAAGCCCCCCAAGGGCCAGGAGCTGGAGGATCACTACTTCGGCGCCATCAAGCCCCGGGTCAAGGCCTTCATGGAGGAGCTGAACGAGGAGCTCTGGAAGCTGGGGATCTATGCCAAGACCGAGCACAACGAGGTGGCCCCCTGCCAGCATGAGCTGGCGCCGGTCTATACCGTGACCAACATCGCGGCGGACCACAACCAGCTCACCATGGAGATCATGAAAAAGGTGGCCCGCCGGCACGGCCTCATGTGCCTGTTGCATGAAAAGCCCTTCGCGGGGGTCAACGGCAGCGGCAAGCACAACAACTGGTCCATGGCCACGGACACCGGCGTCAACCTCCTCAGTCCCGGGGACACGCCCTATGAAAACGCCCAGTTCCTCCTCTTTCTGGTGGCCGTCATCAAGGCGGTGGACGAGTATCAGGGCCTGCTGCGGCTGAGCGTGGCCTCCGCCGGCAACGATCACCGTCTCGGCGCAAACGAGGCGCCGCCCGCCGTGATCTCCATTTTCCTGGGGGACGAGCTCAGCGCCGTGCTGGACGCCATTGAGGCCGACAGCCCCTATGCCGGGGCGGAGAAGCGGCGGATCCGTCTGGGCGCCGATGTGCTGCCCCGCTTCAACCGGGACACCACGGACCGCAACCGCACCTCGCCCTTCGCCTTCACCGGCAACAAGTTCGAGTTCCGTATGGTGGGCTCCAACGACTCCATCTCCTGTGCCAATATCATGATCAACGCCGCCGTGGCGGAAGCGCTGCGGCAGTTTGCCGACGAGCTGGAGGGCCGCGGAGAGGACTTCGACGCCTGCCTGCACAGCCTGATCCGGGAGAACATCAGGGCCCACAAGAGGATCCTTTTCAACGGCAACGGCTATGACGAGGCCTGGATCCGGGAAGCCACGGAGGAACGGGGGCTGCTGAATCTGCGCACCACGCCGGACGCGCTGCAGACGGTGCTGGTGCCGGAGAACATGGAGATGCTGCAGCGGCATCAGATCTTCACCGAGGCGGAGATCCGCTCCCGCTATGAGATCAGCCTGGAAAACTATGTGCGCACGGTGCGCATTGAGGCGCTGACCATGGCGGACATGGCCAAAAAGGAGATCCTCCCGGCCATTCTGGGTTATACGGATCAGGTGGCCGCGGGGCTCAACGAAAAGGAGAAGACCTCGGCTGTGCTGGGCTTTCGGGCCGAGCGCAAGCGGCTGGAGAAGCTGTCCCTTCTGGCGGACGCCATCGACGAGGCCATCGAGGCGCTGGAGGAGAGCATCGACGGCAAAGCCGGAGAGGATGCCGCCGCTCAGGCCTACCATATCCGGGACGTGGTGCTGGGAAGGATGGCGGAGCTGCGCAGGCTCTGCGACGAGGCGGAAGGCCTGACCCCGGCGGGCCGCTGGCCCTTCCCCACCTACGGCGATCTGCTGTTCGGCGTATAAAAGGAGGAACAGATCATGTGCGGAATCGTTGGATTTGTCGGAAAACAAAGCGCTGCTCCGATCCTGCTGAAGGGTCTGAAGCAGCTGGAATACCGGGGCTATGACTCGGCGGGCATCGCCGTGATGGACGCCGATGGGATCCGGGTGGAGAAGGTCAGCGGCCGGATCGCCAGACTCTGCGAAAAGACGGAAAACGGCGCAGCCGTCCCCGGCAGCATCGGCATCGGGCACACCCGCTGGGCCACCCACGGGGCGCCAACGGATGTAAACGCCCACCCCCACCTGTCCAATGACGGACGCTTTGCCATCGTACACAACGGGATCATTGAGAACTATCTGGCCCTGCGGGAGGAGCTGATCTCCGACGGCTATGTGTTCCAGAGCGAGACGGACACGGAGACCATCGTCCACTTGCTGGAAAAATACTACGACGGAGATATCAAAGCCGCCGTCATGAAGACGGCGGCCAGGCTGGAGGGCTCCTACGCTCTGGGCATCCTCTGCGCGGACGCGCCGGACACGCTCTACGCGGTGCGGGAGGCCAGCCCCCTGATCCTGGGCATCGGCGTGGGGGAGAACTACTTTGCCTCTGACGTCACCGCTCTGGTGGCCCACACGAAAAACGTCATCTATCTGGAGGACGGCGAGATCGCCGCGCTCACGCCCGGTTCCATCGAGGTTTACGACTGCACCGGTCAGCGCCTGCAAAAGCCCATCAGCCGCGTGACCTGGAGCGTGGAGGCGGCGGAGAAGGGCGGCTATGAGCACTTCATGCTCAAGGAGATCATGGAGCAGCCCGCCGCCGTGAAGGCGGCCCTGGCCCCCCGGCTTCACGAGGGGGAGATCCGCCTGGACGATTTTGAGCTCTCGGAGGAAACGCTGCGCTCTGTCAGCAAGATCGTCATCACCGCCTGCGGCTCGGCCTATTACGCGGGCTGCTCCGGGCGCTATGCCATCGAAAAGCTCTGCCATATCCCGGTCCAGGTGGAGCTGGCCAGCGAGCTGCGCTACGGGGAGCCCATGGTGGATGAGCACACGCTGGTGCTGGTGATCTCCCAGTCCGGCGAGACCGCCGACACCATCGCCGCGCTCAAGGAGTGCCGCGCCCACGGCGCCACCATCATCGGCATCGTGAACGTAGTGGGCAGCACCATCGCCAAGCTTGCCGACCACACTCTCTATACCTGGGCCGGACCGGAGATCGCCGTGGCCACCACCAAGGGCTTCACCACGCAGCTGGCGATCCTCTACCTCTTCGCCCTCTATGTGGGAAAGAAGCTGGGGCGGGTGGAGCAGGCCCAGTACGCCGCGCTGCTGCGCTCCCTGAAGCTTCTGCCCAAGAGGCTGCAGGAAACCATCGACATGAATTACCAGATCCCCGCCCTGGCGGGGCGCTACGCCAGCCAATCCCTCTTCTTCATCGGGCGCAACACCGACTATGCCGTGGCGCTGGAGGGGGCGCTGAAGATGAAGGAGATCTCCTACCTCCACGCCGAGTCCTACGCCGCCGGGGAACTCAAGCACGGCACCATCGCCCTCATCGACGAGGGACAGCCGGTGATCGCCGTCTGCTGCAACGAGGCGCTCTGCGACAAGACCCTGTCCAACATCGTGGAAGTCAAGGCCCGGGGGGCAAAGGTGCTGGCCCTGGCCTTTCGCGGGAACAAGAAGATCGTCTCCCAGGCGGACGACGTGATCTTCATTCCCCAGATCGAGACGGTGTTCTCCGCGGCGCTGGCCGTGGTGCCGCTGCAGCTGCTGGCCTACTACGCGGCCAGAGAGAAGGGCTGCGACATCGACAAGCCGAAAAACCTGGCCAAATCCGTCACTGTGGAATAAACAGCACTCATACGAAAAAGGAAGATGACCACCGCGCAAAAGCGCGGGGTCATCTTCCTTTTTGCTGCCGGCCGGGCCATGGGTGCCTTTGCTTGCCTCGGCAGGCAGAACTCATTTCTTTTTCTGCAGCTTGTAGAGCTCCTCGGTGGCAAGCCTGGCCTTGGCCACAGGCGTGCCCTTGGGCGGGAAGCAGTAGTATTGGATCTCCTGGTCCCCGATGCAGATGATGTCCCCCAGCTCGTACCAGTAGTAGTCGGCATAGAGGCTGTAGTTCAGCCGGGCGGGCCGCTCAAAGCGGAGCTTCCCCTCGCAGCCGGTGAGGAGGAAGCCCTCCCGGTCGTGGCGCAGGCGCCCTTCCCCCACCATGTAGATGGCTTTGAAGTCCACCAGCATGCCGATCTCAACCGGCACATCCAGCAGATAGCGCCCTTCCTCCAGCTCCTTTCGCACCTCCGAGCGCTCCCAGGCGTACCAGTCCGGGATATGGGAAAAGGCTGCCTCCCCGTTCAGGCAGCGGAGTTGGCCCAGTTCATCCAGCTCATACTCCTTCCCGCAGCTCTCGCAGCGCAGCTTTATCCCCTTTCCCAGGGTCTTCCCCTCGCCCCCGCAGTGAGGGCACTTGTAGAGGATGCGTTCCAGCCCGTCCGCCCGGAAGGGCTCGGCAACGCGGATCCCCTTGTCCCGCTGCCAGGCGAAGTGGTCAAAGCGGAACATCCGATCCAGGATCTCGTCCAGCTCCTTCACGCTCTTCTCCCGGATCTCCTCCCGGGTGAGAAGTCCCCGCACCGTGGCGCTGACAGGGACCTTTCGCTTTTGCAGGCAGTTGTAAAGAGGATCCCTCGTGAAGGCGCCCTCCGTCAGGATCCCCACCACCGGGGCGCCCAGGCGCTTGAGCATGACGCCCAGCTTTCGCGGCAGGGGCGTGGCTGTGCCGTCAAAGCTGTAGCTGGCCTCGGGATAGAGCAGTACGCTCCAGCCCTTGCGGATGGCGCAGTCCATATCCGAGAGGAGATTCAGATCCGTGACGAACTTGTTGGTGGGGATACAGCCAATGGAGCGCATCAGCCCCTCCTTGCCCACAAAGCCGTCGGAAGTGCAGACGATGCAGTAGGGCTTTGGATAGAAGATCCGGTTCACGATCTCCAGATCGATGAAGCTGGAGTGATTCATCAGGATCAGATAGGGCCCCGGCCCCAATTCCTCCATCCGCTCGGCCCGCCAGATGAAGTTCGTCTCCTTCAAATCTCCGGCCCCCACCAGGCGGATCAGGGCGCCCAGGGCTCGGCTGGGCTTTTGGGGCGGCTTATGCGCGGGACGGGGCAAGGCCATCACCTGTTCATAGGAAAGGGCCTTGGTTTTGATCTTCATGGCGGAAGCCTCCTCTCGCCTTTTTCCCCATATTAGCCCATGTGCGGCCCGGATGCAAGAGAAAGCCTTGGTAAACGCTGATGAAATCGGCGAGAGCAGATTGCGAGAGAATTTGCGTTCTGATGAAGGCAGTTTTTCGCAGGAATACTTTGTGTATTGCAAGAAAAAGTGACGAAATCAGGGCGGAAATTATCCGCAAGATGCCGATGACGATTTGATCAGCGTTTACCTTGCATCTACGGTCAAAGGGCGCTAAAATAGTCTCATATCAAATAGGAGATGATTTCATGACAGAGGTACTCGGCAACAATTTCTTCTTTGACTGGGAGATCCGGCTGATGGAGTGGCTGCAGAGCGCCATCGGCAGCGAGGGAGCTCTGCTTTCGATTTTGAGCAGCCTCTCCGCCTTTGGAGAGCAGTTGCTTCTGGTGCTGGTCATGGGCTTTCTGTACTGGGGCTGGAACAAGGAATTCGGCAAGTACGTGGGTGTCAACGTACTGGTGGCCTGCGTGTGGAACCCGATGATCAAAAACATCGCCCTGCGGCTGCGGCCCTATTTTGCCAGCGACAAAATCCAACTGCTGCGCAAGATCGAACCGGACGCGGATATCATGGACGTGGCGGCCCAGGGCTATTCCTTCCCCAGCGGCCACTCCTCCAGCGCCGTGTCCCTCTACGGTTCGCTGGCCGCCCACGAGAAGAAGAACCGCCTCCTGCGGGCGCTGGCCGTCGTGCTGCCGCTGCTGGTGGGCTTTTCCCGGGTGGTGGTTGGCGCCCACTACCCCACCGATGTGCTCTGCGGCTGGGCTCTTGGCCTGATCGTGGTGCTGCTGGTGCCCTGGCTGCGCCGCAGGCTGCCCCGCCCGGCCTTCTACGCCGTGCTGCTACTCACGGCACTGCCCGGCTTTTTCTACTGCACCAGCAGCGATTACTACACCGCCTTCGGCATGCTGCTGGGCTTTCTTCTGGCGGAGCCCTTTGAGGAACGCTTCGTTCGCTTCGAAAGCACCCGCAATGTACCGCGCTGTCTTCTGCGGACTCTGGGCGGCGCCGCGATCTACTTTGGGCTGAATACGCTCCTGAAGCTCCCCTTCCCGAAAGCGCTGCTGGACGCCGGGGATCTCACCGCTCACCTGATCCGAAGCCTCCGCTACGCGGTGGTGATCTTTGTGGATATCGGGGTCTACCCCCTGCTCTTCCGCTATACCGGCAAGCTCTGGAAGGAGAAGACGGAAGGCTGATGCCTTACTTTCCATACGTAAAACACAAGGGGATATAGAAATCCCTGAAAGCCGTGGAAAGACCGGCTTGTAGGGGACGGCCTCCCGGACGTCCCGGCAGAAAAAGCCAAGAATAAAGAAAATCTCCGGCGAATACGAGTTTTTCCTTCCTGTATTCGTCGGAGATTTGTTTATGCGGGTTGCCGAGGGCGGCAGCCCCTACATCCGTTCAAGCGCTTTTGTCAGGTCCCCACTTTTTTATGGGCACTGCTCGGAGAGGTAGATCTTCACCCGCTCCTGGATCCGCGCGGCGCAGTCCTGGGCGTTCCGCTCCCCGGCAAAGAAGGGCTCCGCCTCAGAGCGGACAATGTCCCGGACCGTGTCGTCCTGCCGTGCCAGCACAGTAGAACCGGTGAAGGCGGCGGCAAATAGACGCATGTCTTCCTCCGCGTGGGGCCAGCGGTCGGTAAGGCCGTCCCGGTCCCGCTGCTGCAGCTGCCGCTGGATCTCCTCCTCCAGGCTCCCCTGCAGGCCGGAGAAGCCGTAGGCCGGGGGGTGGAGATAAAACTGCCGCAGGAAGGCCCAGCACTCCGCCTTGTGGGCGGAGGACGAGGACATGCCCAGAGAGGCCGGGCCGATGGCGCTGGCGGGATAGAGAACGCTGCCCAGCTCCGGGAAGCCTGTGATAACACAGCTCCCCGGCCGGTAGTCGTCCACGGCGCAGGCCCCCTGCCACAGATCCCCCAGGTCCTCGATGTACAAAAGGCCCTCCCCCTCGCTGCGGTCGGGCTGGCGGGCGTAGTACTCCGCAGGGTCAGCCCCCTGGGCGGGAAGCTGCGCCGCCGCCTCCAGGATGGCCTGGAACCAGGGCGTGTCAAAATGGGCCTCTCCTCTGTCCCAGTCCACCAGTTTTTTGCCGGAGACCTGAACCAGCAGATCCAGCAGATCCATCCGGCTCCGGGTCTCGGCGGTGAAAAGGCGGGAGCCCCGCTCCTCCGCCCGGCGGAGAAGTCCCTCCCAGCTGTTCTCCGTGCCTGCAAGCGCCTCAGCCTCCCCGGTCACAGTCAGGAGTTGATAGTTCGTCACCACCTCATAGAGGCCGCCCCGGATCTCCTGGGCCTTGAGCACATTGGGATAAAAGCTCTCCCGGCCCAGTTCCGGGTCCCCGTCCAGGTAGGGGTACAGGTCCTCCAGCTTCCCGCTCACCGCAAGGGAGGCGGCATTCAGGCTGTCCAGGGCGAAGAGGTCCGGCCGCACCTGGCCGGTGATGATGTCCAGGGCCATGGCCTCCTCCGCCGCCCGCTCCGCCTGCTCCTGCTGCTGCCAGTCGTTGGAATGCTCGCCGGTGAAATAGTCCCGCACCAGGATGCTGCATTCCGGGTGCTCCCGGTTCCAGTCCAGGATGGCGTCCTCCAGCCGTGGGCTCAGGAAGAGCCGATCCGGCACTACCAGGGTCATCGTATCCAGCTCGCCGTTTTCATCGGCCTCCAGCTCCCTCATGCGCATGCGGAAAAGGCGGTTTTCCCCGTCGGCGGCGAAAAAGCCCTCTCCCGGCGCCTCCAGCAGTTCCCGGCCCACGATGCCAACGGAGAGCCACTCGAACTGTTTTTCCAGCTGCCCGCTTGCAAGGTCCAGGCCAAAGACACTGATCCCGTCGCTGAGATACACATTCCAGCGCTCCCCGCCGCAGAGCAGGGTGCCGGAGTGCTCCAGGGGGACGCTGCCGCCGAAGCTCCGGGTCTCCGGGTCAAAGAAGGTCAGCACAAAGGACTCGTTTTCCCAGCCGTCCAGCACCAGCCGCCCGTCCGGCAGCAGGGCCATGTTCTGGGAGGAAGGAGTCTGCACATCGCAGATATGGTGAAGCCCCCCTTCCGCGGAAAAGACGGAGAGCCAGCCGTTTCCCAGCAGGTAGACGGTATCTCCCGCGGCCTGCAGCCAGAAGGGGAAGAAATCCGCCGGGTAGTCCCCGCCGCCCAGGGAAAGCCGCTGCAGCTCCGCGCCGGTTTCGTCCAGCTCCCGGAGCACATAGTCAAACTGCCGGGAGGACTCGTTATAGGGGTTATTCAGCACATAGAGCGTCCCCCGGTCGGAGGCGCCCAGGCCCTTGACCGTCTCGCCGTCATAGGCCTCCAGCAGACGCAGGTCACCGCCCTCCATATCATAGGAACAGATGCGGTGGGGCTGGTCGATGCCCTGGGCGTGGACATAGAGCCGCCCATTCGAGGGCACCAGGCCGCTTTGCCAGTCCAGATTGCAGGCTTCCGGCGGCTGCACCTGGGTGGAGGCCAGGCGGTTCACGATGACCTTCTTTGCCTCTTTGGCGATCTCCACCTGGGCGCCCCGCCCGGTGCCGATGGCGGGCGCCGGGCTGCAGGCGCAAAGCGGCAGGCAGAACGCGGCCAGCAGCAAAACACTTATCATTCTTCTGATTTTTTTCTTCATTTTTGTCTCCTTTCGGGGTCCCCAATGGCATATACCATCAGAGACGCAAAAAGGGGACACGAGTAAACGATGATGAAATCCTTTTTTCGCGTTAGGCCCGAAAGCGAAAGGCGGTGGAGCTGTGACCGACAGCTTTTTGGAAACCCTGTATCGGGAAATGTACCCGAAAATCTTTGCCTTTGCCCGGCTGCGGCTGCAGGACGAGCAGCTGGCCCAGGAGATCGCCCAGGACGTGTTCGTGCTGGCCCAGGAAAAGCTGGAGGAGCTGCGGCAAAGTCCCAACCCCCAGGGCTGGCTGATCCGGGCGGCGGGATATACCGTGCTCCACGCCCAGCGGGAGCGGGCTGCCATCGCCCGGCGCACGGTGCCCCTGGAGGAGCTGCAGCTCTCCGCCCCGCCGCCGGAGGCGGAGGACGGGGATCTGCGGGAGCACATGAGCAAGGAAGAATGGAAGCTCCTGCGGGCGGTGTACTGCGAGGGCTATTCCATTGCCGAGGCGGCCCGGCTCTGCGGCATGAGCTTTGAGGCCTGCCGGAAACGGCTGTACCGATGCAAGAAACGACTGCGCCAGGAGCTGGCAGCCCAGGAGAAAGGAGGGAGCGTGCATGTACGATAAGGAAAGTCTGCAGGAGCTGGAGGAGCGGATCCGCGCCCTGGAGCCGGAGGGCAACAGCGAGGAGTGGCTGGCTCTGATGGACGCCTACACCGCCCGGACTTCCGGGACGCTTCCGGATGTGGACAGCTCCTTTCAGTCCTTTCTCCGGGACTACAGCGGCACGCCGCCTCTCTTTGCGGAGGAGGCGGAGGCCCCGGCGCCCAAAAAGGCGCGGCGGCATGTCCCGGTGAAGCTTTTGCGCACGGCGCTGATCGCCGCGGCCCTGGCGGCGCTCTTTTCCGTGACGGCCTACGCCCTTGGCTGGTTCGGCCTGCGGGAGCGGGCGGTGCACACCGGGTATGAGACCACCCTTGCCGTCATCGAAGAGGACGGCAGCTCCCATCTGGAGCCGGCGGAGGCGGTGATCCTGCTGCCCACCGGCTACCGGGACAGCCCCGAGTATCAGGCGGCGGCGGAGTGGTTCTCCTTCCAGCTGCAGTATCAGGAGGAGAGGAGCCGGGCCTCCGTGGCCGCCGGCGGCGGGGCCTGGGACTGGTGCGACGACGCGGGAGCCCAGGCGCTGCTGGGGAGCAACATCTATCTGGCCTCCGACGTGCCCATGGCGGAAAAGCTGCTGGAGATTCGGGACCGCTATGGTCTCCGGCTCCACAGCTCCATGGTCTTCCCGCCCACCGAGGCGGAGTTTTACCGCCTCACCGGCACCGCACCCTTCTTTCTGGGTGAGGGCTGGGTCTCTCCAGGCTATGTGTTCGAGGACGGAGCCTACAAGTCCGAGGGCAGCCTGCTTCTGGAGGGGAGGGAATGCATCTGGAGTCTGAGCCGCTATGTGCCCGGCACCATCCCCGCCTACCTGACCCTGATCCGGGACGAGGAGGACTTTGAGGAGTGGAGCTATACCACCGCCGGGGGCGACACCGTGGTCATCGACTACGCCCGGGAGGGGCAGAACCTGTCCCTGAACCCGGAGTCGGAGGATCTGTACCACGCGGTCCTGATCCACTATACCGGGAAGGACGCCTTCCTCAATCTGAGCAGCCAGGTGCCCGGCGGCCGGGAGCAGGCGGAGAAGCTTGCCGAGGCCTTTTGCTTCTCCGCCGCCTGCAACGGAACGCCCGAGGAAAACTTCCTGCTGGAAAAGCTGGTCTATGCCGGGGAGAAGCCCGCCCTGACCCTCTCCGCCTTTGCCGAAAGGCCGGAGGCGAAGGCCAGCCGCGCCTTTTTGGACTGGTATATTTCCTGGAAAGGGAGCCCCATGGCCCGGGACGGTTGCCCGGTGGGCTGCACCGAGGCGACGGAGCCCGCCCTGCGGGAGGCCTATGAAAAAATCGCGGCGGAGACTGGCCTCCGCTGTCCCGGGGACTGGTGCTGGATCCACAACGGGTATGTGTACCCCCGGGGCTATAACGGCGGCGTCCCGGATTTTGACGCTTATACGGAAAAGCTCAGCATGGAGCAGGTGTGGCAGCGCCTGGGTCTCGCGCCCTTCGATGCCATTGAGCCCCAGGACCTGCTGCTCTATGACACGGGCTTTGCCCTGGACACCCCCTATTACCGGCTGCGCTGCTGGGAAAAGGGCAGCTTCTTTGCCAATCTGCGTCTGCCCAGTGCTGGGGAGGGCCGGGAGGAATGGCTCTTTGAGACCCGGTGCGGCGCGGTGGTGAGCCTGTCCCTGCCGGGGGAGGAGCCCTATGATATCGCCGCCATCCTCTATGAGGCGCCGGAGCACTATGTGCTCATTGTACCAAACCACCCGGACCTCTATTCCCTCCAAGCCATCGCCTGGAACATCGACTTCACCCGGTTTCGCTGAGGGCGAGGCGAGGGATCTCGTCCCCGGCGGCCGTTCCCTGCAGCAGCCCGCCTTTTGGCTCCCTCCGGGAGGGAGCTGTCACGGCGGCCTGCCGCCGTGACTGAGGGAGTCGTTCCCACCCCTCCGTAGGGGCGCCTCACGAAGCACCCGCTCCCCCGCCTCTCGTAGAGGCGGCCAAAGGCCGCCCCTACGGTCTTTCGGGCATGAAAAAAGCACCCCCGGTGGGGGTGCTTCAAGCTGTCGACAAAGTGTCGACAGCTTGAAAAGCCAAAATGGAAACTTCCGAAAAAGTTCCCATTTTGGCATAGATTGAACGTGAAGGGGGGCATCCCCTCCCCCCTTCACAATCCCCCCATGCGTGTCCAAGCTTGGCCGCACAGGTTTGTCTACAGTCTGAAGCACCCCCGGTGGGGGTGCTTTTTTGTTTGTCCTTTACCGGAGCTGCTCGGCCTTGTCCAGGATGAACTGGCGCAGCCAGGGACCGGCCTCCTCATTCTTCAGGGCGAAATCGATAATGGACTCCAGATAGCCCTTCAGGTTGCCGGTATCGTAGCGGCGGCCCTCGAAGTCCACGGCGCACATGGGCTCGTGGCGGACCAGCTCCTTCATGCCGTCGGTGAGCTGGATCTCGTTGTTGCGGCCGGGAGCGGTGTGCTCCAGGATATCGAAAATGCCCGGGGTCAGCACATAGCGGCCCAGGATGGCGTACTGGGAGAGCTTTTCGGCCAGGGTGGGCTTCTCGTTCATGTCGCTGATGCGATAGACCCGGTCCCCCAGCTTCTCCTCCAGCTTCACGGAGGAATACTTCACGATCAGCTCATCCGGCACTTCCCGCACGGCAATGGCGCTGCAGGAGTTGGCCTCGGCAGCCTCCACAAGCTGCTTGAGCACCGGCTTTTCGCTGAGCATGATATCGTCTCCCAAAAGAACGCCAAAGGGCTCGTCGCCCACAAAGCTCCTGGCCCGCCAAATGGCGTGGCCCAGGCCCTTGGTCTCCTTCTGGCGGAGGAAGAACACGTCCGCCATATCCGCGACCTCACGGACCACGCGGGCCTCGTTCTTCTTGCCGTCCTGAATCAGGCGCTCCTCCAGGTCGGGGGCATAGTCAAAGTAATCCTCGATGGGGTTCTTGCCCCGGTTGGTGATGATGAGGATCTGCTCCACGCCGGCGGCCACAGCCTCCTCCACGATGTACTGGATCACGGGCTTGTCCACCAGGGGCAGCATCTCCTTGGGGATGCTCTTGGTGTTGGGCAGCAGACGGGTCCCCAGACCCGCCGCGGGGATGATGGCTTTCCGAACGCGCATTTCCATACTCCTTTCCTTATAGCCTTCCCCCTTGGGGGAAGGTGGCGCGAAGCGCCGGATGAGGGTCCCGCAAGAGGCTCAGTTCTGATTGAAACGGTCGATAACTGTACGAATGGCCTTGATCTTCGGCAGCTGCCGGATCAGGGTGTAGCCGATGAGATAGAGAACGCCCACCTCGCCGATGCCCACAGTCAGGGCGTTGAAGCCAAAGGAGGCCAGGGGGCTTTCAAACTGCTGGATCTGATAGCCCCAGGTGAGCACCGCGCCCACGATGACGGCGTTGAAGAGGACCGGCATCAGGCAGCCCAGGATCCGATTCTTGACGGTGTTGCCCTTTTTGCCGAACCAGGCGGTGAGCAGGCCGGCCAGCAGGGTGGCAAGCGAACCGAAGACGATGTCCAGGACGCTGCCGGTATAGAGATTGGCCAGGACGCAGCCGGCAAAGATGCCCCAGACGGCACCGGGCATCAGGAAAGGCAGCGCGGTGAGCGCTTCGCTGACGCGAAACTGCACCGGTCCGTAACTGATGGGGGCCAGGATGATGGTGAGGGCCGCGTAGGCGGCGGCGATGACGGCCATGACGGCCAGGCGGAAAACTGCGTTGGGTCTTTGCTTGTTCATGTTTGGGGTTTACCTCCATTTTTTATTTTGCCAACGGAGGAAACCGCCAAAACACAAACCGCCATTGCGGCTCCATTTTTTGGTTCGACCGTTGGGTCAAAGCTGGGTGTGGAAACCAGCTTTTATACAAAAGAAACGCGCTCCATTCCGCTTTTGCGAAAGCTCAGCGCCAGAGGGCGGGACGTCGAGGACGCCGTCCCCTACTGATTATCACTTTTTTCTTCCCGCTTGTGGAGCGAAAATTCGCAGCCGCAGTAAAGCTGCTGGTAGATGCCGTGCTCGTTTGCCAGGTCCCGGGAGCGCATCTCCCGTCCCTGCTTTTTGAAGTCCGAGGGCAGCCACGCTACCCCCATGGCCTGCGCGATCTCCTCCCCCAGGCTGTTGATGCGCTTTTCGTCCTTATGGCGGGAGAGGGTCAGGGTGGTGCAGAAGTAGTCGTAGCCGTAGTGCCTGGCGAGCCGGGCCGTCTCCAACAGGCGCAGACGGAAGCACTCGGTGCACCGGGCGCCGCCCTCCGGCTCCTGCTCCAGGCCAATGACACGCTTATCGTAATCCTCGTGCTTCCAGGGCTCCGCCAGGACGCTGACCCTGTCGGCAAGGCCCATCTTTTCGATCATCTCCACGAGGGCCTGGAAGCGGCGGTCAAACTCCGCCTGGGGATAGAGGTTGGGGTTATACCAGAGCACCGTCACGTCAAAATACTGGGTGAGATACTCCAGCACCGCGCCGGAGCAGACGCCGCAGCAGGCGTGCAGCAGCACCCGGGGCACTTTTTGGCCCCGTTTCTGGATGATTCTGTCCAATTCCTTCTGATAATTTCGATTCATGGCCCCACTATATCACATACAAATCAAAAATGCTACAAATGATTGAACAAAACCAAATCATTGACGACCGGGGCCGCATGGGGTATGATAGGGGCAGAAAATCTGTAGAAAAGAGGGTTATCGCCATGGACAGCCGCACCAGCAAACAGAATTACTACCTGGACATTGCCGACTCCGTTCTGGAGCGCTCCACCTGCCTGAGAAGGAAGTACGGCGCCATCATCGTGCGCAACGACGAGATCATCTCCACCGGCTACAACGGCGCGCCCCGGGGCCGCCGCAACTGCTCGGACCTGGGCTACTGCATGCGGGAGAATCTGCACATCCCCTCCGGGGAGCGCTATGAGCTCTGCCGCAGCGTCCATGCCGAGGCCAACGCCATCATCTCCGCTCCCCGGCGGGACATGATCGGCGCCACCATCTATCTGGTGGGCCGGGACGCCAAAACCGGCGAGCTGATGGGCGACGCCATGAGCTGCTCCATGTGCAAGCGGCAGATCATCAACGCCGGCATCGACCGGGTGGTGATCCGCCAGACCCCCACGGAGTACCGCACCATTCCCGTCTCCGACTGGGTGGAGAACGACGACAGCATCTTCCTGCTGTAAGCGTAGAGGGGGCGGATGAAATCCGCCCCTCCTTGCCTCCCCCTCTGGGGGAGGTGGTATCGGGCTGCCCGCAGCCCGATACCGGAAGGGGTGTCATCCTATGGTTATCCCCCCCTATCGGCCTTCGGCCACTTCCCCCGAGGGGGGAAGCAAGTTGCTTCTTCCACTGCTGCGGCAGAACCAACCGGGCGCCGGGACCCTTCGCCGATGCTCAGAAGGTGGAATCCGCCGGCCCCTAAATACGAAAAACCTGAAAACGACGCTGTGATCTTCATCACAGCGTCGTTTTCAGCTTCTCATTGAGCTTTCCGTAGATCCGTTTCACGAACCAGGGTTCGGTGGAAGCCGCCAGGGCCTCGTCCAGCCCGAACCAGGCCACGCCCTTGTTTTCGTCCTCGCAGATGCGCAGAGGCTCGGTGTCGTCCGCCTCCAGCAGGTAGGTCACGTTCAGATGCAGATGGCTGGAGACGTATTCTCCCCGCTTCTCGTGCCCGTCCACGGTGACGGTCTCCAGAGAGAAAATGTCCTTTGACACCGGGCGCACATGGGTGACGCCGGTCTCCTCCGTCACCTCCCGCAGGGCCACCGCCAGCAGATCCTCTTCCCCGTCGGCGTGGCCCCCGGTCCAGGACCAGGAGTCGTAAATCTTGTGATACACCATCAGCACCTTATCCCGAGCAGGATTTACCACCCAGGAAGACGCCGTCATGTGGGCGATGCGGTTTTCCCGCAGAAAGGCATCCTCGTTCTGCTCCAGAAAGCGGAGGGTCACGGCCTTGTCCCGCGCTTCCTGCTCGTTGAAGGGCTCGTAGCGGTCGATCTCCTCATAGATACTCATTTTGCCACCTCGTAAACATCCTCCCGCAGATGCAGGAAGGTTGGCAGCTGCCGCCGCACCTCCTCCACCCGGGCAAAATCGAGATCCGCGTACAGGATCTGTTCCTTCTCATCCGCCGCGGCAATCAGGGTGCCCCAGGGGTCGGACACCAGGGAATGGCCCCAGCACTCGTAGGAAAAGCCCTCATAGCGGGCGGCGGAGGCAGCCGCCAGGAACAGCTCGTTGTCCACCGCCCGGATGCGCAGGGTACTCTCCCAGTGCACGGGACCGGTGGTGCTGTTGAACTGGGCGGGCAGCAGGATGAGCCTTGCCCCCCGCTTCGCCATGGCCCGGAAGAGCTCGGGAAAGCGCACGTCAAAGCAGATGGCCGCCCCCATTTTGCCCCAGGGCGTGTCGAAGACGGTGATCTCCTGCCCGGGCGTGAAGGTGTTAGACTCCCGAAAGCGCATGCCCGGCGCGTCGATATCGAAGAGGTGGATCTTCCGATGCCGGGCCACAAGTTCTCCGCTATCATCAAAGATGAAGCAGCTGTTGTAGAGCTTCTCCCCTTCCCGCTCGGGAACGGAGCCGCCCACCAGCCAGATGTGGTTTTCTCTTGCCAGGTCCGAGAGGGCTTTCACCGTCTCCTCATGGCCCAGGGCCGCAAAGTCCCGGAAGTACTTTCCCGCGTAGGGGCAGTTGAACATCTCCGGCAGCACGGCCATCTCCGCGCCCTGCGACGCCGCCTCCCGGAGCATGCGGGCGGTCTTCTCCATGGTCTCTGCCCGGTCCAGCTCCGTGCGCAGCTGCAGGATCGCAAGCTTCAAGGTGTTTCTCATAGGCTTTGCAGATAGCCCTCCACGTCAAAATCCCGGACCTTCTCGTCCTTGCGCAGATACAGCGGATGATGGGGGTGCCCCTTCTTGGAGCAGGCGCCGGCACAGAGCCAGCGGGCGCCGTACTGCTGTCCCAGGGCAACCATATCCCGCACGCAGGCGGGGAGATAGTCCCGCTTTTCGATCACAGCGCCCCAGGCGGCCCAGACGGCGGGCTGCTGCCCGCCGGCCGCCGCCCCCGCCAGGAGCCAGGCAAAGGCCCGCATGTTCTCCCGGTGGAGCTGCTCGTTGCGCACCCGGTCCATGTCATCGGGCCGGGTGGCCCGCTGGGCATAGACATTGAACATCACCCAGCTGTCAAATCCGTTTCCCGCCGCAATGCGGGAGACGGATTTCAGGGTGTTGTCCAGGTCCTCCGGCGCGGCGGTGGAGGGGTTCACCCCGATGCAGATCAGGGGATTCTGCCCCCGGGTGCCCAGGATATAACGGTATTCGGTGTAAAAATCCGGCACGTAGAGCCACTTTTCGGCGTCGTAGCCCCCGGACCTGCCGGAGCGGCTCAGGGCCTCTTCAAAATCCAGCAGCGCCACATCCTGGCTCTGCGAAGACGGAATATGCATGGTTTTTCCTCCGGAAAAAGAGAAGGGTGAATAGCGAAGAGTGAAGAATTGTGGTGTCCCCTTCGGGGACGGATTCAATTCATCGCGCCGGAGGCGTGATACCATAACTGTTCACTTTTATCTTTTCACTTTTCACTTTATTTGGCCAAAAGCCAAACAAGAAAGGGGATCGTCACCATGGAGAGGGCAGTACTCTGCAGGGTGCCCTCGGCAGTGTACACCGCGTCCCGGTCGTATTGATTGGCCATTACCGTGACCATCACAGCGCCCGGGCAGGCCGCCACGATCATCATGGTGCTGCGCAGCACCGGGTCCTGGGTGAAGAGGCCGCAGACCAGCCAGGTCAGAAGCGGGATCACGATCAGGCGGACGAAGCTTGCCAGATACAGCTGCCTGTTGCGAAAGGCGTCCAGCAGGCTCACGCTGCCGAGAGACGCGCCGATCACCAGCATGCTCAGCGGGGTGGTGCCGCCGGCCACGGTGGAGATCAGGCCCCGGAGGGCAGCCGGCAGCGGCAGCTTCAGCAGGAAGAGCACCAGCGCCAGCAGCGCCGCCAGGGTGGGGATGCTGAAAATGTCCCGGGGCCGGAGACGGGCGTTCTCCCTTCCGCTCTGGAGCCGCCAGGCGCCATAGGTGAAGAGCAGCACATTGAAGGGCAGGCAGGAAAGGGAGAGATAGAACACCGCTTCCCCGCCGGGGAACAGGGCGTCCACAATGGGCAGACCCACGAACATGGTGTTGCCCATGCTCATCAGCAGCTCGAAGAGGGGCTTGTGCTCCCGGTCCACGGGCATGGGTAGGCTGACCAGCCAGGCCACCAGATAGCCCAGGATCATCACCACCCAGACCAGCAGAAAGGCCCTGCCAAGCTCACCCCAGTCCATATCCACATCCACGCTGAGGGTGGAATTGAGGATACTGGCCGTGAGAAAGATGTTCAGCGTCAGCGCGCTGATGGCCTTGACGGCGCCCCGGTCCAGCTTTCCCCGGCGGGCCAGGGCATAGCCGATGATCATGAGCACCAGAAAGATCAGCATTTTGTTGAGAAGGACAGAATAATCCATGGCGAAGATACCTCAGATATGCAGGATCATCTTGGCGATGAAAATATAGATCAGAAGGGAGACCGCGTCTGTCAGGGTGGAGATCAGCGGGTTTGCCATGACCGCCGGGTCCAGGCCGATTCGCTCCGCCCCGATGGGCAGCAGGCTGCCAACAAGTTTGGCAAACATGACGATAAAGAGGATGGAGAGGCTCACCGTTGCCGCCACGGCCACGGTGATGTGGGGGTTAGACAGCAGCAGCCCGTCCACCAGCAGCATTTTGCCGAAATTGATCACCGACAGGGTCAGGCCGCAGAGGGCGGCGACCCGCCACTCCTTCCAGATGACCGCCAGCGCGTCCCGCGGCTCGATATCGCCCAGGGAGAGGCTGCGGATCACGGCGGTGGCGGACTGGGCGCCGGAGTTGCCGCCGGTACCCATCAGCATGGGGATGAAGGGCACCAGGCCCGCCACGGCGGCCAGGCGGCTTTCAAAGGAGGTGAGGATCATGCTGGTGAAGGTGGCGGAGAGCATCAGGAACATCAGCCAGGGGATGCGGTTGCGCCAGATCTCCAGGGGCCGGGTGCGGGAATAGGGCTTGTCGGAAGGGGTCATACCGGCCATCTTTTCGATGTCCTCGGTGGCCTCCTGTTCCATAACGTCGATGACGTCGTCAACGGTGACGATGCCCACCAGGCGTCCTTCCTTGTCCACCACGGGCATGGCCATCAGGTCGTAGTCGGAGAACTTTTCCGATACGCTCTCCTGGTCCTCGGTGGTGGTGGCAAAGATCACGTTCCGGTCCATCAGATCCTCGATGACCATGTCGTCGTCGTGGAGCAGCAGATCCTTCACCGTGACGATGCCCTCCAGCTTCCGGTGGGCGTTGGTGACGAAGCAGACGTAGATGGTCTCCTTGTCCTCGCCGATGCGGCGGATGCGGGCGATGGACTCCTTCACGCTCATGTACTTCTTCAGGTCCACGAACTCGGCGGTCATGATGCTGCCGGCGGAGTCCTCCGGATAGCGGAGATACTGGTTGATCAGGCTGCGGGTCTCGGGAGTTGCGGTGCGCATGACGCGCTTGACCACATTGGCGGGCAGTTCTTCCATGATGTCCACCGCGTCGTCCACGTACAGCTCCTCGATGATCCCGGACAACTCCTGGTCGGTGACGGCGTTGATGATGCGCTCCTGCTCCGGGGCCTCCAGGTTGGCAAAGACCTCCGCCGCCGTCTCCTTGGACAGCAGGCGGAAGACCATGGGCATGCGGTTATCGTCGATCTCGGTGAGGAATTCCGCCACGTCGAACTCGTTCATTTCCTCCAGACGCTGCTGCAGGGTCTTCCGATCCTTCTTCTCCAGCAGCTCCGTCAGCTCGTCATACTGCTTTTCCTGGATCGCCTCATAGTCCATGGCCTCCAGGATCTCGTTTTCCTCCAAGTCGCTCACCTCCGACACCGTTGCGGGGAAAGCCGGGCTGCCTCCCCAACGGTCTGATTTCTGTTAATGGTTTATTTTATCATGCGCTCCCTGGGATTACAAGAAAAATCCAACGCGCTCCCCATCCCGCGGGAAAACCTTCCCCATTCACAGGAGGGGGGGCTTCCCTTTTCGGAAAGCCTGTGCTATACTATGTAGTTAGATAAATCTAACTTAAAGGAGTGTGTTCCATGATCAAAACCACGGTAAAGATCGACGGGATGATGTGTTCCATGTGCGAGGCCCACATCCAGGAGGTGATCCGCAAATCCGTGCCCGGCGCCAAAAAGGTCTCCGCTTCGCACGGCAGGGGCGAAGCCAGCTTCCTCTCCGAGGCTGCCCCCGACGCCGCGGCATTGAAGGCCGCCATCGACGCCACGGGCTACAGCTGCCTGGGCGTGAAGTCCGCCCCCTGTGAAAAGAAGGGCCTGTTCGGATGGAGATGATCGCCCTGGGCTGATTCATCCTCATTACGACAATATCCCCGGAATCCGAAGATTCCGGGGATATCAAGCTGTCGACAAAGTGTCGACAGCTTGAAACGCAAAAATGGGAACTACCGA
>CAMOXK010000005.1 GCA_946629065.1 uncultured Clostridia bacterium | reverse complement strand
CCATGATCGCCGCCACCACCCACTATGCCGAGCTCAAGGTCTATGCCACCAATCAACCTGGCGTGCAAAACGCCTCCTGCGAGTTCGACGTGGAGACCCTTCGCCCCACCTATCATCTGCTGGTGGGCATTCCCGGCAAGTCCAACGCCTTTGCCATTTCCCGGCGCCTGGGCCTGGGGGAGGACATTATCGAGGATGCCAAAAACCGGGTCAGCACCGACAGCGCCAGCTTTGAGGCCACCATCGAAAAGCTGGAGCAGACCAGACTCCTGCTGGAAAAGGACCGGGAGGCCACGGCCAAAAAGCTGCGGGAGGCGGAGGAGAGCGCCAAAAAGTCCGCCCAGCTGCGCAAGGAACTGGAGGTGCGCCTGGAGAAGGCGGACCTGAAAGCCCGCCGTGACGCCGATCGCATCCTGCAGGAGGCGCGGGACACCGCTGAGGCCACCTTCCGGGAACTGGACGAGATGCGGGAGAAAGCCAACGAGGAGGACAATATCCAGCGCATCAACGAGGCAAGAAGCGAGCTCAGACGCAAGCTGAACCGGAGCCAGGAGGACCTGCGCCGTCAGGACGCCGCTCCTGTGGAGGAGCAGAAGTCCGCCCGGCCCGTGAGAGCCGGCGACACGGTGCAGATCAAGTCCATGGGCATGAAGGCGGAGGTCATCTCCGTCTCCCCCGACCGGGTGCTGACGCTGCGGGCCGGCATCATGAATGTCACCGCCAGGGAGGACGAGGTGCTGCTGGTGGAGGGCCAGAGCCCGAAGCCCAAGAGCAGCGCTTCTTCCGGCTCTGCCACTCTGCGTGCCGCCGCCTTCCCGGCGGAGGTGGACCTGCGGGGCATGGAGGTCATCGACGCGCTCCTCACCGCCGAGCAGTATCTGGACGGAGCCGTTATGGCAAAGCTCAAAACCGTCACCATCATCCACGGCAAGGGCACCGGCGCCCTTCGCACCGCTGTTCAGAACATGCTGCGCCACAACAAGAGCGTCAAATCCTTCCGCCTGGGCCGCTTTGGCGAGGGCGAAGCCGGCGTTACCATCGTGGAGCTGAAATAATTGCCTTTTTTGCTGGAAAAAGCGTATAAAAGATCATCTTTTGCACCGACAGGAAATGGTAAAAATCACGAAACGGCGGAAAGCGGTTGACGTATGGTCGAAAATTTGCTAAAGTGTCATAGAATCCAGTGGAGATTCTTCTAGCGCAAACTATTATAGGATATAAGGAGATGCGGGCATGATTTCCAAGGAAGTAGTCATCAACAATCAGGTGGGGCTTCACGCCAGACCGGCCACCTTCTTCATCCAGAAGGCCAATGAGTTCAAGAGCAGCATCTGGGTTGAAAAGGAAGAGCGGCGCGTCAACGCCAAGAGCCTTCTGGGCGTCCTGTCTCTGGGCATCGTGAAGGGAACCGCCATCACCATCATCGCCGACGGCGTAGATGAGGAAGCGGCGATCGCCACCCTCTCGGAGCTGATTGATTCCGATTTCTCCGAGTAATACAGCAACATACAGATAAAAAGGGTGTGCCGAGGCACACCCTTTTTTCCGATTTGAACGATCACTACAGGAGTAAGCCATGCTGGAAGAGCTGCGGGAAAAAGCCAATCATCTGCCCCTGCTGCCCGGGGTCTATATCATGCTGGACGAGCACAACGAGGTCATCTACGTCGGCAAGGCCAAGAAGCTCAAAAACCGGGTCAGCAGCTATTTCCATGGGGAACACCTGCCCAAGGTGGCCGCCATGGTGGAAAAGGTGGCGGACTTCAATGTCATCGTGGCCGGCAGCGAGCTGGAGGCCCTGGTGCTGGAAAACTCCCTCATCAAGCGCCACAAGCCCCATTACAACATCCTTCTGAAGGACGACAAGGGCTATCCCTTTATTCGCCTGGACCCGCGGCAGGAATACCCGGTGATGAGCATTGCCAGCCGCGCTTCCAAGGACGGCGCCCGCTACTACGGCCCCTTTGGGGGACGCTACCAGTCCCGTGAGATCATCAATACCATCTGCAAGGCCCTCCTCCTTCCGGACTGCAGCCGCAAATTCCCCCGGGATATCGGCAAGGACCGGCCCTGCCTCAATTACCACATGGGCTCCTGCGCCGGCTGGTGCCTCAAGGACAGTGATGCCGAGGATTACCGCGCCCGGATGCGACAAGCTGCCCTGATCCTGGAGGGGAAGAGCGGCGAACTCATCGAGGACCTGCGCCGGGAAATGGAGCAGGCGGCGGAGGAACTGCGCTTTGAAAAGGCCGCCCAGCTGCGGGATCGGATGCGCGCCATCGAGAGCGTCAGCCAGAAGCAGCGGGTCATCGCCACTGCCTTTGCCGATACCGACGCCATTGGCTTTGCCCGGGGCGCCAAGAGCTGCTTTACTGTGCTGCATTTTGTGAACGGGGATCTGGCCGGCAAGGACGTGGAAATGATGGAAGAGCCGCTGGAGGAGGACGAGGAGGCTGTGTCCGATCTGGTGCGGCAGTATTACACCGTCCATCGGGGCGGCTGGCCCAAATCCATCCTGCTGCCCTGCGAGATCGAGGACCGGGAGGAGCTGGAGACCCTGCTCAGCGAGACGGTGGGCAGGCGGGTCTATCTGGAGTGCCCCAAACGGGGAGAGCGGCTGCGCCTCATCGAAAGTGCGGCCCTCAACGCCCGGGAGGAGATCCAGCGCCGCACCACGCAGGCACAGCGCCGCTCCAAGACCCTGGAATGGCTGCAAAAAGCCCTGGAGCTGGAAAACTTCCCGGCACGTATCGAGGCTTTTGATATTTCAAACCTGGGGGACACCGGAATCGTGGCTGCCATGAGCGTTCACGTGGACGGCAAGCCCCTGAAGCGGGACTACCGCAAATTCCGCATCCGGGACCTGGACGGAGCGGACGACTATGCCAGCATGTACCAGGCGGTCTACCGCCGCTTCAAGCGCTACCTGGACGGGGACGAGCATTTTGCCCCTCTGCCGGATCTGCTGCTCATCGACGGCGGCGAGACTCACGCCGCCACCGCGGTGCGGGCTCTGCAGGATCTGGGCCTTTCCGTCCCCACCTTCGGTATGGTGAAGGACGACCGCCACCGCACCCGCGCCCTCATCACCCCGGAGGGGCGGGAAATCGGCATCCAGGGCAACCAGGCGGTTTTTGCCCTGGTGGGCAACATCCAGGAGGAGACCCACAACACCGCCATCGGCTACCAGCGGGAGCTGCGGCTGGAGAGCTACGCTTCCGCCCTGGACAAGATCGATGGGGTGGGCCCCCGGCGTAAGGGTGATCTGCTCAAAGCCTTCAAGTCCGTTAAGGCGATCCGGGAGGCAACGGAGAGCCAGCTCCAGCTTGTGGTGCCGAAGAACACCGCCAAGGCGGTATATGAATATTTCCACAATGAAGAAATGAAGAAATGAAGGGCCCGCGGCCAATGAAGGAATTACGGTATGCCGCTGCGCGGCATGGATTTGGATCCATCGGCGGAGCCGATACCACAATTTCTTCATTTGCGAAGCAAACTTCATTCCTTCATCCGGCGAAGCCGGGCTTCATTTTATTTGCTGATACCCGGACGACCGATGGTCGTCCCTACGAAAGGACGGTCTTTCCTATGCGCGTCATCACCGGATCTGCCCGGGGCAGAAAACTGAAAACCCCGGAAAACTACGACATCCGCCCCACCACGGACAACGTGAAGGAGGCGCTCTTCAACATCATCCAGTTTGATATCGAGGGCAGGAGAGTGCTGGACCTCTTCGCCGGCACCGGCCAGCTGGGCATCGAGGCCTTGAGCCGCGGTGCCAAAAGCTGCGTCTTCATCGACGAGAGCCGGGATGCGGTGAAGATCGTAAAGGAGAATTTGAAAGCCTGCGGGCTCTCTGCGCCTGTACTGCAGGAGAACGCATTGAGCTATCTCCGCCGGGGAGAGCGCTTCGATCTCATCTTTGTGGACCCCCCCTATGACGCGGAACTGTACGAGCCGGTGCTGAATACCCTCAATTCTGTTGACAACTTGTCGGATGGTGGTATAATTATCTGTGAAGCTCGGCGCGAAACCGAACTGCCGGAGCTTCCGGCGCCGTATCGGAAGGGCAAGGAATACCGCTACGGCAAAGTGAAAATCTGTGTCTACACAAAGGAAAGCCAGCTATGAGCATTGCGATCTGCCCCGGCAGCTTTGATCCCATCACTTTGGGACACCTGAACATCATTCGCCGTACTTCCAAGATCTTCGATCAGGTCGTGGTTTGCATCATGCACAATGCCATGAAGCCAAACCCCATGTTCACCGTGGAGGAAAAGGTAAATATGTGCCGCAGGGCCACGGAGCGTTACCCCAATGTCACTGTGGACTGGTCGGACGGGCTGCTGGCGGAGTACGCCAAGCAGTATCCCGGAGCGGTGATCGTGAAGGGCCTGCGCGCCGCTTCCGACTTTGAGTATGAATTTCAGATGAATCTAATCAACAAGAAGATCAATCCCGAGCTGGAGACCATGTTCCTTACCGCCAGCGGCAAGTACACCTTCCTTTCGTCCTCGGTGGTACGGGAAATGGCCTTTTACGGTGCGGATCTGACAGGACTGGTGCCTTCTGAGCTCATCGAAGAGATCGAGACCAAGGCCAGGCAGTGGAGGTTGAAGTAATGGACAACAACGATGTGATGGAACTGCTGGACGATCTGTTCAACATGATCAGCGAAGCTTGGAACGTCCCCCTTGGGGGTGACAAGTGCATCATCGAGCGGGAAAAGGCCTTGAAGGTCATCAGTGACATCAAGGCGGCCCTGCCCTCCTCCGTGGCCGAGGCCAAGCGCCTGGTTGCGGCAAGAGATGAGTTCATCGGCAATGCCAAGCGGGAAGCCGAGGCCATGCGCAAGAGCGCCGAGGACCGTGCCCGCCAACTGGTGGACGAGCAGGAGATCACCCGCGCCGCCCGCGCAAGAGCAGCGGAGATGATCTCCACCGCCGAGACCAAGTCCACGGAGCTGCGCAAGCTTGCCAGCGATTATGTGGACGATCTCATGCGCCAGACGGAGAACAGCCTGACCGCCTCTCTGGACGCCATCAAGAGCACCCGCTCCAGCTTCCGCGGCAACAGCAAGGCGCCCCGGAGAAACGGCCCTGTGGCCAATCCCGAGGAGCTGTAAAGAAAACAGAATCAATCACAAATCGACCCGTCCCGGGACCCCGGCGGCCATGTCTGCCGCAGGATTCCGGGACGGGCCTTTTTTGTGACGGGATGGGCTTGAAAAAAGACAAAAAGTAACAAACATTTGCTCTTGCAATTTGGAAAACCGTCCCCTATAATGGAGGTGCAAAGTGGTTTGAAGTGGTGGAAAATGGAGCAATTCTCCACGAGAAGATAAAAGGAGCGATTTGCGTGACAGGCGAATATCAACACTCTCTTGACAATAAAGGCCGTTTATTTATTCCTGCCAAGCTCAGGGATGAGCTGGGCGATGTTTTTTTCATTACCCTTTCCATGGATCGTTGTCTGAGTGCCTACAGCAGCGAAGCCTGGCAGAATTTTTCCGATAAGGTCAGCGCCATGCCCTATGTGAAGCAGCGGAAAATGCGCCCGCTGTTTGCCCATGCGGCCCGCTGCGAACTGGACGCGCAGGGCCGGGTCCTGATCCCCCAGAATTTGCGGGATTATGCTGGCTTTACCAAGAATGTCACCGTTGTGGGCTGCAACAACCATGCGGAACTGTGGGACAGCGAAGCCTGGAGCGCGGTCTACAGCGAGGAAACCACCCCGGAGAATATCGCCGCGGTAATGGAGGAGCTGGAATTCTGATGGAGCAGCCCAGACATGTTTCCGTGTTGCTTGCAGAGTGTATCGAAAATCTGAACATCCGGCCTGACGGGACCTATGTGGACGGCACCCTGGGTCTGGGCGGACATTCCTATGAGATCGCCTCCCGCCTGCGGGAGGGGAGACTCATCGGCATCGACCGGGACCCCAGTGCCATTCAGCGGGCAGGAAAGCGCCTGGAACCCTTCCGGGACCGGGTCACCTTGGTCCACGGCAATTTCGGGGATGTGGCGCAGATCCTGGACGAGCTTGGCATTGATGGCGTGGATGGCATGCTCTTTGATCTGGGCGTGTCTTCTCCCCAGCTGGATGAGGCGGAACGGGGCTTTTCCTATATGCTGGAGGCACCGCTGGACATGCGCATGGACAGCACCGCGTCTCTCAGCGCTTATGAGGTGGTGAATACCTGGAGCGAGGAGCGCCTCAACCGCATCCTATGGGACTATGGGGAGGAACGATATGCCCGCCGCATCACCGCCGCTATCCTGGCTGCCCGGGAGAGAGCGCCGATCCAAAGCACCACGGAGCTTGTGGAGATCATCAAAGGGGCCATGCCGGCGGCAGCCCTCCGGGAAAAGCAGCACCCGGCCAAACGGAGCTTTCAGGCCATCCGTATTGCCGTCAACGACGAGCTGGGCGAGGTGGAGCGCATGATGGACACCGCCCCGGACAAGCTCAATCCCGGCGGGAGATTGTGCGTTATCAGCTTCCATTCCCTGGAGGACCGGATCGTGAAAAACGGCATCGGTCGTCGGGAAAACGGTTGCACCTGCCCCCGGGAAGCCCCCATCTGTACCTGCGGTTTCGTGCGCACCCTGCGCAGCGTGAGCCGCAAACCCATATTGCCGAGCGAGGAAGAGATCGAGAGAAATCCGCGCTCCCGCAGCGCGAAACTGCGCGTGGCGGAGAGAGTGTGAGGATATGCCAAATCCCAGGGAGACCCTGTTCCAGATCCTTTGCGCGGCCGCAAGCCTGCTCCTGCTGGTGATGAGCCTCCTTTACGGTGTGCGCACCACCGCGCTGAATCAGGAAGCCGCCGCAGCGAAAGAAGCGGTGGAGACGCTGCAAGAGGAGAATGAGTTCCTTCGCGTCCGCTGTTCCGGTGCCTGGAGCCTGGAAGAGATCGAACGCCGCGCCCGGGAAGAGCTGGGCATGCAGAACCTCTCTGCCGAACAGATCGTTAGAATCAATTTCGCGGGATAAAACAAGAGCCTTCCCCAAAGAGATACCGGGATCAGCCGCAGCATATACTATCCCAAACACGGGAGATGCGGGTGATACCATGAAGAACATACGAATGTGCAGTGTTCCGGACGAACAGGGCCCGAACCGACAGATGCTCCGCCGCGCGCTGCTGCTCATGGCAGTGTGCGGCGCAGCCGCGTTTGCCCTGCTGCTGGCAAAGCTTTGTCAGATCCAACTTCTGGAGCACGATTTTTATGAGCAGCGCGCCCTGGAGCAGCAGCTGCGGGAGGCGCCAAGCTCTCCGCGGCGGGGCAGCATCACCGACGTAAGGGGACGGCCCCTGGCACTCAGCGCCTCGGTGGACAACGTCTATCTCAGCCCGGCCGAGATCCGGCAGTACGGCGAGGACCGGCAACTCATTGCCCGGGAGCTGAGCCGGATCCTGGATCTGGATTATGAGGACCTGCTGGAAAAGACCGGACAGACCGGCTCCTGGTATGTGACAGCGGCACGGAAGGTGGAGCGGGAGACCGCCGATGAGATCCGTGCCTTCAAGAGCATATACGGCATCCGTGGCGTCCGCCTGGAGCCGGATACCAAGCGCTATTATCCCAACGACTCCCTGGCCTGTCACCTGATCGGCTTCGTGGGGATGGACAACACCGGCCTGGAGGGCATCGAGGCAAAGTATGACAGCGTCCTGCAGGGCAGCGCCGGGCGGAGCCTGCGCAGCACCAACGCTTTCGGCACCGAGCTTCTCTTTGAAAGCTTTGAGGACTATGAACCGGGGGAGGACGGCTGCGATGTAGTGCTGACCCTGGACGCGGCGGTGCAGTTTCTGGTGGAAAAGCACCTGCGTCAGGCGGTGGAGGACTATGACATCCAAAACGGCGCCGGCGCCATCTGCATGGATGTGAACACCGGCGCGATCCTGGCCATGGCCTCGCTGGACGGCTATGATCTCAACCATTTCCTGGACGTGAGCAACGAAGTCCGGCAGCAGATGGCAGCGGCAGGGAGCGAGGAGGAAGCCCAACAGATCCTGGACGAGGCCAGAGCCCGTCAGTGGCGCAACAAGGCCCTTTCCGATACTTACGAGCCCGGCTCCACCTTCAAAATCATCACCCTCTCCATGGCTCTGGAGGAGGGTGTGGTGGATCTGAACAGCAGCTTCTATTGCGGCGGCAGCGTCAATGTAAAGGGACGCACGTCCCCCATCCGCTGCTGGAAAACCGAGGGCCATGGGGGACAGAACCTGACCCAGGCGGTGCAGCACTCCTGCAACGCCGCTTTTGTGAACATCGGCCTCAGAATGGGGCCGGAGCGCTTTTACGATTATTGCGAAGCCTTCGGTTTTCTGAAGAAGACCGGAGATCCGGAGGAGAACCTGAGCGCCAAAACCGGCATCGACCTTGCCGGGGAGAGCGGCAGCATCTGGTGGAGCGAAGACGTGTTCTGCTCCCCGCGAAACCAGTCTCAGCTGGCGGCTGCCTCCTTCGGCCAAACCTTTACCATCACGCCGCTGCAGCTTGTCACGGCGGTGAGCGCCTGCGTCAACGGCGGGCGGCTCATGCGGCCCTATGTGGTGCAGCGTATCCTGAACCCGGACGGAAGCGTGAAGCTTGAGCACGAGCCAGAGACGGTCCGCCAGGTCATCCGCCCGGAGACCAGTGCAAAGGTCCGCGCCATCCTGGAGCAGGTGGTGGGGGACAACAAAGAGGGCACAGGCCGCAACGCCGCCGTAGCGGGCTACCGAATCGGCGGGAAGACCGGCACCAGCGAAAAGGTGAGTCTGGAGGCCAGCACCGGCAGGAAGGAATACATCGTCTCTTTCATCGGCTTCGCCCCGGCGGAGGATCCGAAGATCGCGCTGCTGGTGTTTCTGGACACTCCCTCGGACCGGTCCGGAATCTACATCAGCGGCGGCCAAATGGCGGCCCCTGTGGTGGGGAACATGTTGGCGGATATCCTCCCGTATCTTGGCGTCGAGCCGGAGAACGCGGAGGAGAGCGACAACACGGCCATGCCAGAGCTGGAGCAGCTGGAGCTTACCGAGGCTGCGGCCCTGCTCAAGGAGGCGGGGCTTCAGGCCCGAACAGTGGGGGAGGGGACCCTGGTGACAGGGCAGCTTCCCAAGGCGGGGCGGAGCCTTGCCAGGGGGAGCCAGGTGATCCTCTATCTGGGTACGGAGCTTCCCGAGAGTGAGCAGACGGTGCCGAACCTCTACGGCCTTGGCTACGAGCAGGCGAGAGAGCTTTTGGCGCAGCGGGGACTCTTCCTGCGCAGCAGGAGCCCCCTGATATCTGGAGAAGAGCAGCGCGTCGCCTACCAGAGCGCAGCGGCGGGAAGCAGTCTTCCCGTCGGCGAAGTGATCACGGTGACGCTGATCAGCGCGGACGATTCGATTTTGGGACGTTATTGAGGAACAACATATGAAACTGAGAGAGATCATACAGAATATCCGGGTACTTTCCGCCACGGCAGATCCCGAGACGGAGATCACCGGCATCAGCTACGATTCCCGCCGTACCCGGCCGGGAGACCTTTTCGTGGCGGTCCGAGGCTTTGAGGCCGACGGCCACCGCTTCATCCCCAAGGCTGTGGCAAACGGCGCCGCGGTCATTCTCTGCGAGACGCCGCCTGCCGACGGGACCCCCTATGTGCAGACGGACGACTGCCGTCTGGGACTTGCCCTCTGCAGCCGGGACTTTTTCGGAAATCCCGCCGCCGAGATGAAGATGGTTGGTATCACCGGCACCAGCGGCAAGACCAGCTCCTCCTACCTGCTCAAGCATCTCCTGGAGCGGGAAAAGGACGCCAAGGTGGGCCTGATCGGAACCAACGGCAACTGGATCGGGGACGAATTCCTGCACACCGAGCACACCACCCCGGAGAGCTATGAGCTGCACAGCCTCTTCCGGCAGATGGCGGACGCGGGATGCACCCATGTGGTGATGGAGGTGTCCTCCCATTCTCTGACCTTGGAGCGGGTGGCCGGCATCACCTTCGATGTGGGCGTCTTCACCAATCTCAGCCAGGACCATCTGGATTTTCACAAGGATATGGAGGACTATGCCGCCGCCAAGCGCAAGCTCTTCTCCCAGTGCCGGGAGGGCTGGCTGAACGCTGACGATCCCTGGACGCCCTTTATGCTGGAGGGAGCGCAATGCCCTTGCCACACCTTCTCCGCCGAGCACAACGACGCGGACCTGGTGGCCAAGGATGTGCGCCTCAGCGCCTCCGGTGTGCGCTTTGCCGCCATGTGCGGCGGCAAGCTTGCCATTACAAAGCTTGGGATCCCTGGCATGTTTTCGGTTTATAACGCTCTTGCCGTCATGGCGGCGGGCCTGGGCCTGGGGATCTCCCTTTCAGACTGTGCCGAGGCCATGGAGAGTGCCAAGGGCGTCAAGGGGCGGATGGAGCTGGTGCCTTCCGATGGGGACTATGCCATTTTGATCGACTACGCTCACAAGCCGGACGCCCTGGAGAAGGTGCTCAAGACCCTGCGCCCCGTGACCCGGGGACGGCTCATCGTCCTCTTCGGCTGCGGCGGGGACCGGGACCGGGGCAAGCGTCCCATCATGGGCCATATCGCCGCGGAACTGGCGGATCTCTGCATTGTCACCAGCGACAATCCCCGCACTGAGGAGCCTATGGCCATCATCGAGGAGATCCTTGCCGGCATGAAGAACAGCACCACGGCGGTGCAGGTCATCGAGGATCGGGAAAAGGCCATCGCCTGGGCTATTGACAAGGCAGGCCCCGGTGATGTAATATTGCTTGCCGGCAAGGGCCACGAGGATTACCAGGTGGTGGGCAAAGAAAAGCGCCATATGGACGAGCGCGAGATCGTAGCTGCCGTCCTTGCCGCCCGGAAATAGAGATTGAGGGGAGACCCGTTATGACGATAAAGCTGATCTCGGCCTTTGTGCTGGCCTTTTGTTTTTCCACCGCTTTCGGCCGCTTCTATATACCCTGGCTGCGGCGGCAGAAGGCCGGACAGCAGATCAAGGAGATCGGACCCAAGTGGCATATGAGCAAGAGCGGCACGCCCACCATGGGCGGCGTCATGTTCATCCTGGCGGTGACCTTTGTGTGCCTGACGCTGGGCTTTGAGGGAATGCTCCACGGCAACTATGTGCACATTTTCGTTCTGCTCTTCGCCCTGGTTTACGGGGCCATCGGCTTTCTGGACGACTGGGAAAAGATCCGCAAAAAGCAGAATCTGGGCCTGAGCGCCAGGATGAAGTTCCTGCTGCAGCTGGCGGCCGCCCTGGTTTTTGTCCTGCTCATGCGGCAGATCGGGTATCTGCGGACCCAGCTTTTCATTCCCTTCTGGCATGTCACCATCCAGGTTCCGGACTGGCTGTATTTCATTTTTGCCGCCTTTGTCATCGTGGGCACGGTAAACGCCGTGAACCTGACCGACGGGCTGGACGGTCTTGCCTCTGGCACCTCCATGCCGGTTGTCCTCTTCTTTGTGGCGGTCACCTTTGCCTGGGGCCAGCGTTTTCTGGAGCTGGGGCTTTTTGCCTCCGGACTTGCAGGCGGCCTGCTGGGCTTTCTGGTGTATAACTTCTACCCCGCCAAGGTCTTTATGGGCGACACTGGCTCCCTCTTTCTGGGCGGCGCCATCGCGGCCATGGCCTTTGCCTATGACATGCCGCTGATCCTGGTGACCCTGGGCATCGTCTTTATCATCGAGACCCTTTCGGATATCATTCAGGTGGGCTATTTCAAACTGACACACGGCAAGCGGGTTTTCCGCATGGCCCCCTTCCACCACCATCTGGAGATGGGCGGTTGGACGGGAAAGAAGTGGAAAGAGGTTGAAATTTTTGCCCTCTTTTCCGGCATATCCCTGCTGTTTGCCATCATATCCTTTATAGGAGTGTTTCATCGCGCCTTTTAAAGGATGGTTCGAGCCGGGGAGGTGGATGTATGCGTTATGACAGCACCCGCCTCGCCGGCTCTTCTCCTGTTGCGATGAAGGCCCGCCGGGGGCAGATGGACGGTGCTTTTCTGCTGCTGGTTCTGGTGCTGCTGCTCATGGGAATCATCACGGTGCTCTCCGCCAGCTATCCCCGGGCCTATTATGACCCGGGCAAGGTGACAGGAGGAAAGGCGCTGTATTATTTTCTGCGCCAGTCGGTCTTTGCGGTGCTTGGCACCGGACTCATGCTGCTGCTGAGCCGTCTGCCCATGCGGTTTTACCGCCGCTGGGCCTATCCCTTTCTGATCCTGACGCTCCTTTTGTTGGCTCTGGTGCCGCTCATCGGCGTCAAGGCCAACGGTTCCCGCCGCTGGCTGGGGGTGGGAAGTCTCACCGTCCAGCCCTCGGAGCTTGCCAAGCTTGCGGTGATCCTGAGCTTTTCTGCCATGATCTGCCGTATTCGGGAGAAAATGCGCAGCTTCCGCTGGGGCATTCTGCCCTTCCTGGGGATCCTGGGCCTGATCGTCGGCCTCTTGATCCTGGAGCCCCATTTCTCCGCCTCCATCATCATCCTGGCCTTGGGCGGCTGCATGATGTTTCTGGGCGGGGTGCGGCTTTTCTGGTTCGCGGGCGTTTTGGGTGCCGCCGGGGTGGGCCTCGCCGTACTGCTGACCTTCTTCCCCTACGCTTCCTCCCGGATCAGCACCTGGCTGGACCCCTTTTCCAGCCCCTCCGCGGAGGGCTATCAAATTGTCCAGAGCCTCTATGCCATCGGCTCCGGCGGCCTCACCGGTCTGGGGCTGGGCATGGGTCGGCAGAAGTATTTGTTCCTGCCCGAGGAGCACAATGATTTTATTTTTTCCGTGGTGTGTGAGGAACTGGGCTTTCTCGGCGCCGCGCTGATCCTGATTTTGTTTGCGCTTTTGATCCTGCGGGGCTATCGTATCGCACTGAACTGCCGCAGCCGCTTTTCCTTTCTGGTCTGTGCGGGCATCACCACGCTGCTTGCGCTGCAGGTTTTTCTGAACGTGGCGGTGGTGACCAATCTCCTGCCCTGCACCGGTATCTCCCTGCCCTTTTTCAGCTATGGCGGCACCGCGCTGCTCATCCAGCTGGGGGAGATGGGCATCGTTCTCAGCGCTTCGAGAGAGAATATGAATTGAGGAGAAAGACATGAAATTTGTATTGACCTGCGGCGGCACCGCCGGACATGTAAATCCCGCCCTGGCGGTGGCCGGCCGGCTGCGGGAGCTGATGCCGGAGAGCGAGTTTCTTTTCCTCGGCGCCGAAGGGAAAATGGAGATGGATCTGGTGCCCAGGGCCGGCTATGAGATCCGGGGCCTCAAGATCACCAACATTGCCCGGGGCCACTCCTTGTCCGCACTGATGCACAATCTGGACACGGCCAGAAACGTCATCGCCTCGGAGCATGAGGCCCGCAGCATTCTGAAACGCTTTCAGCCGGACGCGGTCATCGGCACGGGAGGCTATGTGTGCTTCCCGGTGCTGGACGCGGCATCCAGGCTCCATATCCCCACCCTGGTTCACGAGAGCAACGCCCTGCCCGGCCTCACGACCCGGATGCTGGCGGATAAAGTGGACGCGATCCTGGTGGGCTTTGAGGAAAGCCGGCAGCACTATCGCGAGCCGGAAAAGGTCAGTGTCACCGGCACGCCGGTGCGGGGCGAGTTTGCCCGTTATACCCGGGAGAGCGCACGGAAAGAGCTGGGCCTGGACCCGGAGGAGCCGCTGGTGGTCTCCGTGTGGGGCTCCCTTGGCTCGGGACATATGAATGGCATCCTTGCCGAGATGCTGCCGCTGATGCGGGGACAGCAGCGATTTCGCATGATCCATTCCGTCGGCAGCCGGGATTATAAGGAAGTTCAGCAGACTCTTGCGGAGCGGAAGCTGGACCCGGCGGCCTGTGGGGTGGATGTCCGGGAGTATATCTTCGATATGCCCCGTGTCATGGCTGCGGCGGATCTGATCCTCTGCAGGGCCGGGGCCTCCACCCTGGCGGAGCTGACCTATATGGGAAAACCCGTGCTCATTGTGCCCTCCCCCAATGTAACGGACAATCACCAGGAGAAAAACGCCCGGGTCCTGGAACAGGCAGGCGGCGCAAAGGTCTTCCTGGAAGGGGAGTTCAACGCAAGTTCCCTCCTGAAGGAGATCGACCGTCTGCTGCAGACTCCCGGGGAGCTTCAGAACATGTCCAAAGCCATGGCCTCCCTCTCCGTCCCCGACGCCACCGACAAAATCGTGGATAAAGTACTGAGCCTGACAAGCAGATGAGTATTTGTAGGGGCGATTCATGAATCGCCCGCTATCGGATAAATCATCATATCGACGGGCGCTTCGTGAAGCGCCCCTACAGTTTTTCACGCATCCTCCCCTCTGTGCATAGAATGGCCTGATTCTGTGCACAGGGGGTATTTGTATGGACTTGTGGCGGATACGCGGGGGACGGAGGCTGAAAGGCGAGTGCAGGGTCCAGGGCTCAAAAAACGCGGCGCTTCCCATCCTGGCGGCAAGTCTGCTCTGCCCCGGCACGGTGGAGCTTCGCCGGGTGCCAAGGCTCCTGGATGTGGACGCCGCGCTGCAGATCCTGCGAGCCCTGGGCTGTCGCGTCCAGCAGCAGGGAGATCGGGTGTACATAGACGCCTCCCAGGTCTCCGGCAGCGCCATACCCCGGAATCTGATGGAGCGGATGCGCTCCTCGGTCTTTTTCATGGGCGCCTTGCTTGGCAGGACCGGGCAGGCGGCCCTTAGCCTTCCCGGCGGCTGCAAGCTTGGAAAACGGCCCATCGACCTGCATTTGAAGTCCCTGCGGGAGCTGGGGGCGGAGATCGAAGAGGAGGGGGATCAGATCTTCTGCCGGGCATCCGCCCTCAAGGGACGGGAGATCCGCCTGCCTTTCCCCAGTGTGGGTGCCACCGAGAACATCCTGATGGCGGCCTGTGCCGCCCGGGGAGAAACGCTGCTCCGCGGTGCTGCCCGGGAGCCGGAGATCTGTGCCCTGCAGGACTTCCTCTGTCACATGGGGGCAGAGATCCGCGGGGCGGGCACCGACACGATCCGCATTTCCGGCTTTCGGGCGAGAAGCTCCCTCTGCTTTACGCTTCCTCCAGATCGGATTGCCTCGTCCACGCTCTGCTGCGCCTGCGCCGCCTGCGGAGGAGAGTTGTTTCTGAAAGACTGCGAGAGCGCGCATTTTTCTACAGTTCTCTACTTCCTAAATCAGGCAGGCTGTGATATAATGCGAAAAAGTGACGGCCTGCACCTGCGCTCGCCTGGAAAACTGCAGGCTGTGGGACCGGTGGTCACATCGCCTTATCCCGGCTTTCCCACCGACGCCCAGCCGCTGCTGATGGCGGCGCTGCTGCGCGCGGAAGGGGAGAGCCTTTTCCGGGAGACCATCTTTGAGAACCGCTACCGCCAGGTGCCTCAGCTTCGAAAACTGGGCGCCCGGATCCGGCTGGAGGACAGGGAGGCAAGAGTCCTGGGCGTGCCCGCCCTGCACGCCGCGGAGCTGGAAGCCACTGATCTGCGGGGCGGCGCCGCCATGGTGCTGGCCGGTCTCTGCGCCGAGGGGGAGACCCTGGTGTGGGATGGCGGACATATCCGGCGTGGCTATGAGGATCTGAACGGCTGCCTGCAGCTTCTGGGGGCGGACTTATCATACGAAGGAGAAAAGCATGGCGTTTTCGTTTAAAGGGACCAAGGTCCCGGAAGAGGAACTCAGCGGTTATATGCGCGCACGCCGCCGGGCGTTCAGCGGTCCGCTGATGTTTGTGGTGGTGGTCGTGGCGGCCATCTTTGTGATGAGCGTATTCTTCCGGGTCGAGGATATACGGGTGGTCGGCAATCAGCACTATACCGCGGAGGAGATCATCCGCGCCGTGGATATTGAGGAGGGCGACAACCTCTTCTTCTTTGACCGTTTTGCTGCCGTGGGCAGGGCCTTTTCCAAGCTCCCCTATATCGAAGCGGTCACGGTGGAGCGAAGCCTTCCCAATAAAGTCGTCATCACCGTGGAGGAGACCACGGCCCTGGCCTACCTGCCGCTTGGCGAAGAGAAGTGGACCCTGGACCATAACTGCAAGGTCCTGGGCAAGGCTGCCGAGGGGGAGGAGGAGAGCCTGCTTCCCGTGGTGGGCATGAAGGCCGGTACGCTCATGATCGGCGAGATCATGGAGACCGAGAGCGGAGAGACCGAATCGGTGGCCTATCTTGCGGAGGTGCTGGACCAGATCCAGGCCCGCGGCCTGACGGATCAGGTCACCCGCATCGATTTTTCCAATACCAACAGCCCGGAATTTGACTATGGCGGCAAGTATACCGTGGTCCTGGGCAAGCATGACAAGGTGGAATACAAATTCGGCATGTTTGTAACGGTTCTGGGAATGCTGAAAGATGGCGACGTGGGCGTTATCGACGTGTCCAACGGCACCAAGGCCCATTTCAGCCCCAACTAATGCCATCTCAAGTGACAAAATGCTTACAAAAAAATAAAAAATCTATTGACCATGGCGTAAAAATGGTTTAAGATAGTCAGGAGCTATTATGCCTAAAAGAAGAAAAAACAGACATGAGAATATACAGGAGGCAAAGGTTATGGATTTCAGAGCCGAAGCAGGTCCCGAAAATGTCGTGACCCTGAAAGTGGTCGGCGTCGGCGGCGCCGGCAACAATGTTGTAAATCGCATGGTGAAGGCCGGCACGCAGGGTGTTGAGTTCATCGCCATCAATACGGATAAACAGGCCCTCGCGGTCTCCAATGCCGACCAGAAGCTGCAGATCGGCGAAAAGATGACCCACGGTCAGGGCGCCGGCTCCGATCCCGAGGTGGGCAAGCGCTCCGCTGAGGAGAGCCGCAACAATATCGCAAAGTGCATCGAAGATGCGGACATGGTCTTTATCACTGCCGGTATGGGCGGCGGCACCGGCACCGGCGCTGCTCCCACCGTGGCGGAGATCGCCCGGGAAGCTGGCGTCCTCACCGTCGGCGTGGTCACCAAGCCCTTCAAGTTCGAGGGAAAGCGCCGCATGGACCAGGCCAACGCCGGCATCAAGGAGCTGCTGGGCCGGGTGGACTCCCTGCTCATCATCCCCAACGATCGTCTGAAATATGCCACTGACCAGAAGGTCACCCTGGCCAATGCCTTTGAGATCGCTGACGATGTGCTGAAGCAGGCCGTCACCAGCATTTCTGACCTGATCAAGAACACCGGCTTCATCAACTTGGACTTTGCCGATGTCACCTGCATCATGAAGGACGCGGGCTTTGCCCACATGGGCGTGGGACATGCTGCCGGCAAGGGCAAGGCGGAAGATGCCGCCCGTATGGCCGTTGCCAGCCCCCTGATGGAGACCTCCATCAACGGCGCCCGCGGCGTGCTCATCAACATCACCGGCTCCGAGGATATGGGCCTGGAGGATGTGGAAGCTGCCGCCAACCTGGTCCAGGAGGCCGCCCACCCCGACGCCAACATCATCTTCGGCGCCACCTTCGATCCCAGCATGCAGGATGAGATCCGCGTCACCGTCATCGCCACCGGCTTTGAGGAAAAGCCCGCCGAGGGTGAGCAGCCTGCCGAGGAGAAGAAGGCCGCCGCTGCCGCTCCCATCAATCCTGTGCGTCCTGCTGCCAAGCCCGCCGGCCTGTTCTCCGGCGCCGCTGAGAAGGCCGCCGCTGCCGCCGCGGTTCCCCCTCCGCTGGAGGAGGAGACCGAGACCGAGGCCACCGAGGATCCCTTTGACAGCATCTTCAAGATTTTCAACACCAAGTGAGCAAGGCTTGTGCCTGATAGAACAAAGAAAGCTCCCTTCAAAGGGAGCTTTCTTTGTTGGAAGGAGAGAAATATGATCCAGCGCATCGTCAGGGTGCTGCGCCGCACGGGGCTTTTTTATCTGGAAAAGCAGATCCCACGGTCGTCGGCGGCCATGGCCTACTATCTCACCATGTCGCTCTTTCCGCTGATCATCTGCCTGTATGCGCTGCTGGGGAAAAGTTACCAGCAGATGTCCCGGGTGCTGGAACTGGCGGATCATGTCCTGCAGCCCACCACCACCCAGTTCCTCAAAAGCTTTCTGATCTATGTAGCCACCAACCCCAGCAGGACCATGGTAGTCGCCGCGATCCTGCTGCTGCTCAGCTCCGCTTCCGCTGCGGTGCGGGTGCTGCACCACGGACTTCAGGAGATCCACGGCAAAAGCGGGGGAAAGCGCGCGGGGCTGAGAGATTTGGTCTCCAGCTTCGTGTTTTCCATCGCCTTTGTCGCTGCCATGTATTTCGGCATCCTGGTAATGATGACGGGGAAGAGCTTTTTGCAGCTGCTGGAGCGTCTGGTGCCGGTGCTGCATATCAGCAGTGCCTGGAACTGGATGCGCTTTCTGCTCCTGGGAGGCCTGGTTTTCCTTGGCCTTTGGGGCGTCTATGTGGTCTCCGGGCTTCGCCTGCACCAAAATCGCCCCACAGCACCCGGTGCCTTTGCCGGCACGGCGGGGATCGTTCTCATGAGCGGGATCTTCTCCGCCTTCATTGCCGTCTCCACTCGCTATCCTCTGGTTTACGGCTCCCTGGCCTCCATCATCTTGCTGATGTTCTGGCTCTTTCTCTGCTGCCAGATCATCTATACCGGCGAGGCGCTGAATCAGGCGATCTTCCGGGAAAGGCAGATGCGGGAAAACAAGGAGCCCGGGGAAAAGCAGCCGGCGAAAGAATAAGACGCGGGAAAGAAGCAAGGGCGAAACCGGCTGTAAACGTCAGCATTTTCATCAACAAAAAGAGACGGATCATTCAAGCTGTCGACAAAGTGTCGACAGCTTGAAACGCAAAAATGGGAACTACCGAAAAAGTTCCCATTTTTGCGCGGATTGAACGTGAAGGGGGGCATACCCTCCCCCCTTCACAATCCCCCCATGCGTGTCCAAGCTCTGCCGTATAGGTTTGTCTACAGTCTGAAAGAGACGGATTATTCCGTCTCTTTTTGTGACTGCAGAACAGTAAAGCGATAGACTATTGAAAAATATGTATACATATGATAAAATCGGTATAGACAAAAAATGACAGGTTGAGGCGGCAGGACAAGGCGGACTGTTCCAGGAGAGGACGGCCCTGAAGGCGCTTCGGATCGAACGGAAACAGAAGGAGAGGGAAGGGGGAAAAGTCATGCGCGAGATCGACGATCGCTACCCGGAATATGCGCGCCCCTTTGAGCCCCTGCGGAGAAGAACGATCCGCGCCCGTCTGACCGGCAATGAGGCGGCCCTATACCAGCGCCGCCTCTCCCGCATGAATCAGATGCGGAAGTATTTTACTACCAGCGTCGTCACCCTTATCACCATCCTCATCCTGATCAATCTTCCGGAGCCTCCGGTGATCGACCCGCTTCCTCCTCCGGAGGAGACGCCGATAGTCCTCCCCACGCCTACCCCGGCTCCGCCGCCAAGCCCCTTACCCAGCCCGGTGCCAAGCACAACGCCGGTAGAGTCTCCCACTCCGGCACCGAGCCCCTTGCCCAGCCCGGACCCGACGCCAACCCCCACCCCGACGCCGCCGCCTGCGCCGACGCTGACGCCTACGCCTGTCCCTACGCAAAAGCCCCCGGCGCCGCCGCCACCCACCCCTACGCCTACGCCGAAGCCCCCTGCGCCTACCCCGACGCCAACGCCGACACCAACGCCAACCCCCACCCCGACGCCCGCTCCGCTGGTGAAGCCCCTGTTCACAGAACTGGACATCGAGCACAGGGAGGAGTTCGGCTTGGACGGCATAGGTGGGTATGATATCTTTGCCGTGTCCTTCTCGCTGAATCTGCATGACGCTGATCCCGCCAAACCCATTACGGCGCGCCTTCAGGCAGGCAGCTCTGCCGGGGGCGCATGGGAAGATGCTCCGACCGGCGGCAATGGGATCCCCACGCTGAGCTACAGCGGCTCCGGCGGCGTCTGGAGCGGCGAGCTTGCCTATGATGCGCAGCTTGTGGAGATCGACTGGGATCATGGCGAGACCGGATTTCTCAAACAGCTGCGGATCGCCTGCGACTATACGCTGACGGACGGCACCGCCGGCACCGCCTATTCCACCGATATCCGTGATCTCTATGCCTACGGCGGCAATTACCTGTTTGATAACCCGGATGCGGAGGGCTTTTCCGGAACGCTCTCCGGCAAGGGTCTTTCCGTCAGCTTCCGGCTGCAGAAAGAGCTGATCCTGGATGCTGACAAGCTGGAAAAAACAAGAGTCGTCGTGTATGTGGGTGAGACCTGGATCGAGATGGAGCCGGAAAAGCTGACCCTGTCCTCCATGGCGGAGGATGGAAGCATTCAGCTGAGCTGCCCGCTTTCCGCCATCCTTCAACCCGGGGAGAGCCTCCAGGCCGGCGGCTATGACGAGGTGCTGCTCGTCCTCGACTACAAGGACGAGGACAAGCGCATCGATTGGAGTGACGGCACTTGGGCACGGATCCGCGTACGCAATACCCCGACAGTGGAAGTAAATCCCAAATTGATCGGACCCTATGCCGAGGAAGCCTGGTATCCGACGATGCAATTCCTCATGACGCTCCGGGATCTGAAGGGCGGCTCGGCCACAGCAACGCCCTATGTGGATACCGGGGACGGCTTCCACCCGGCCGTGCCTCCCGATGCGGGAGAGTGGGGCCCGGTCTATGACCCGGCGGAGGAGCCCGGGGACGAATGGTCGGGCTACGCTGCGGTCTACCTGCCGGAGCCCGATACAGGCGGGATCCGGGGTATGGCGAAGATCGTCTTCGATCTCGTCTATCCCGACGGGGAGACCGAGCGTATCGAGACGGAGCCGATGCCCGTCTATATGGGCTTCTTTGCCCGGATCGACGAAAGCTACGGAGGACAGGGCCGGGTGGAAGGCCAGCGCCTTGATCCCGATTCCGGCGAGACCCTATACACCATGAGCTTTGACCTGATCCTGGACACCGCTTTGATCGATCCGGCCAGGGTGACGGACAAGGGCGGAAGCCTCTGGTACACCGACCCCGGTTGGACCGTCTACTCGGACCCGGAAACCGAGATCCTGACCGACGGGAGCGGGATCACCCATATGCGCTACACCTTTGTCTCCGCCTCGCCTTTCCCGGAGGGCAGATACACGGTCTTTCCGGAGACTGTGGGCTGGGTGGACAACTACAATCTCTGGGAGGCCTGGAGCCTCTCTATGACCTTCTACAAATAGGATATGAGCCGTCTGCGCGGTTCCCCGGAAGGGGAGGTGCTGTCCGGCGGCATAGATGCGGCATTTGTTCTGAGACGACAGACCCATGGAAGGAGATTGAAACATGAAAAACAAGAATGCCAAAACCTATGTTGGCATCGTACTCGTGTCGATCCTGGCCCTGCTGCTGGCAAATCCGGGCTGGCTCCCGTTGTCCGGAGAGATGAAGAAGGCCATCGCCGAGACGGAGAGGAACAATCTGCTCTTCCAGAGCGACGCCCACACCACCATTGCCCAGCTTGTCACCCTGGTGCTGGCCATCGCCCTGGTCTGGCTGCTCTACCAGATCCTGAAGCTGATCCTGCACGCCGTCGGCAAGCGGGGCGGGCGGGCGCTGACCGTCACCAACCTGATCGCGGGGCTTCTGAAATACCTGGCGGTGATCGTCGCCGTGGTCTGGGGTCTGGGCATCCTGGGTGTGAACACCACCGCGGTGCTGGCAGGCGTTGGCATCGTGGGCCTGATCCTGGGCTTCGGCGCCCAGAGCCTGATCGAGGATATCATCACCGGCGCCTTCATCATCTTTGAAAACCAGTACAGCGTGGGGGACATCATCATCCTGGATGACTTCCGCGGTACCGTGCGGAGCATCGGCGTGCGCACCACCGTGATCGAGGACGCCGGCGGCAATCTGAAGGTGGTGAACAACTCCGACATCCGCAATTTCCAGAACCGATCCCGGAACAATTCCGTGGCTTTGGTGCTGGTGGCCGTCTCCTATGCCACCGATCTGCGGAAGCTGGAGAAGCTATTGAAGGAAAAGCTGGGCGATCTGCAGAAGGAACACCCGGAGCTCTACCTCAGCGCGCCCCGGTATCTGGGCGTGGACGCCCTGGCGGACAGCGGCGTCAACCTGAAATTCGCCGTGGATGTAAAGGAGCAGGACGTTTTTGCCGGACAGCGAATGCTGGCAAGGGATCTGAAGATCCTCTTCGACGACAACGGCGTGGAGATCCCCTTCCCCCAGGTGGTGGTCCACAAAGGGGATTAAACTTCCCGACATACAAACAAGCAGCCGGCGGGGCTCTGTGCCCCGCCGGCTGCTTGTTTGTGAAAACTCTTACATAAACTTGTCGATGGCCTCGTTGAGTGCCTGGAGATCCGCGTCATGGGCGTCGGCCACACAGTGCTCCAGGTGGTCTTTCAAAATCACCTTGGCGGTGCTGCTGAGCGCGGAACGGACCGCGGCAAGCTGGACGAGCACCTCGGTGCAGTCCCGCCCGTCCTCCACCATTCGCTTCACCGATTCCAGGTGGCCGATGGCCCGGGAGAGCCGGTTCAGCACGGCCTTGGTCTCGGTATGGACGTGACCGTGGGCGTGGCTGTGCTCGTGGTCATGCTCCACCGGATGGCTGTGCACATGGCCGTCTCCGTGATCGTGATAATAGACTTCTTCTTTTTCGTGTTCGTGCATGGCATTCACGCTTTCTATGATTTCTCAAAAACTATACACGATTCTGCCGCTTTTTACAAGCCCCCCGGGGGGATAGGAGAGGGAAGAGTGAATGGTGAAGAAGGAAGAGGGAAAGGTCAAGAAGGAAATAGGGAAGGGTAAAGAGAAGAACGGATCAGATCAGGCGGATGGGAACTTCGCTCCGGATGGTGAGGCTATCCGGCGTGACGCAGCAGTCCAGGGCCAGCAGGTGTACGCCTGCCGCCTTTGCTTCCCGCAGGGCGTCGGCAAAGGCGGGGTGGGTGGTCCGGTTTGGCTCGAAGTGATCCACATCAGTCATCTGGATCACAAACACGGCCCAGGATTCATAGCCCTCCGCAACTGCCTGTGCCAGACCCCGCAGATGCTTCACACCCCGCTCGGTTGGCGCGTCGGGGAAACGGACCACGCCGTCGTCCTCCAGCGTGACGCCCTTGACCTCCGCAAAGATGTGCCGTCCCCGGTGCTCCAGATAGAAGTCAAAGCGGGAGTCTCCATGGACACATTCGGGTTTCAGCAGTTCCGGAACAAAGCCCGCGCCGCCGCTGCCCAGCCATTCACCGAAGACGGCGTTGGGGGCGGCCGCGTCCATGTTGATGAGCCGTTCTCCCTTCTGCACGGCGATCAGGTCCCAGGCGGTCTTCCGCAGGGGATTGGCGGCTTGCTGGAGATAGATCTTTGCTCCCGGAACCAAAAGCTCCCGGCAGCGCCCGGTATTTTTCACGTGGCAGACCGTTTCGGCTCCGCCCAGCTCGGCGATGGCGATGAAGCGGTTGGGCCGCCGGAGAAACCGGGCTTCCCGGATGTTTGGGTAGATCATCGCGCGTATTCCTCCGTCCACTGCTCCAGGGAGCGGAGCGCTCTCCTGCGATGCAGACCCGTAAGCTCCACGATCTGTGTATCCGGGTCGGCCTGGAGCGCTTTCCAGAGCTGGGCAATGTTCATTTCCACCCGCTCTCCCAGGCCAAGCCGATGGCAAAGCGCAAGGGAGTCTTTTCTTGCCAGGAGCACTCCCACCAGAGGCTGCCCGGAATTCAGCAGCTCTGACAAAGCTGCCCGGAACTGGGGGATCAGCAGCTCAAAGCCGCCGATGGCGTCCAGCACAGAGAAGGGATACCAGGCTGCCTCCTGCAGCAGACGCACTCCTTCGCTGCGATATACCTCATTGTCGTGCAGCGGGGACTCTTCCCGAAGATCCAGATAGGGGAGCGCTTCGAAGCCCTCCGCACCGCCCGCGGCTGCTGCCGGAAGGAGCAGGGAACGCCGCAGTTTTCCGTCTGTTCCGCGCTCATGCTCGGTCACAAAGCCTCCGGCGCTGAGAAGGGCCGGACCCAAGGCCTGGCGGATGGCCTCGCTTTTGCCGCAGCCCGCAGGCCCGGTGAGAAACAGGTGCTTTTGCATCGGCATGGCTCCTTTTTTCGATCGATGTCCCGATTATACCCGGCCTCCGGTTTTTTGTAAAGGCATGGATCTTTTGCGCAATCTCGAAAAGCTTGTAGTCGAGTCTTTCCAAACGGGAAAAAGACTGATATAATAAACATTTGTAAAACAATGCAGAAAAGGAGCGATGTGGATGCCAAAGCTCATCTCGGATCTTGCAATCATGCTGCTTACCGCCGGTGTGGTGGCGATCCTCTTCAAACGTTTCAAGCTCCCTCTGGTGCTGGGCTATATCCTGGCGGGCTTTTTGGTTGGCCCCTACATGCCCTGGTTTTTCACCGTGGCGGACGAGAGCTCCATCGAGACCTGGAGCGAAATCGGCATCATCGTGCTGATGTTCGGCCTGGGCCTGGAGTTCAATCTCCATAAGCTGGCCTCCGTGGGTGGAACAGCCATCATCACAGCGCTTACCGAGGTTTTCGGCATGCTGGTGCTGGGCTATCTGGTGGGCCAGGCCATGGGCTGGGGCATGATGGACAGTATTTTCCTGGGCGGCATGCTCTCCATGAGCTCCACCACCATCATCATCAAGGCCTTTGATGAGCTGGGGGTACGGCAGGAGTCCTTTGCCCAACTGGTCTTCGGCACCCTGGTCATCGAGGATATTGCCGGTATCTTTATGATGATCATTCTGTCCACCGTCTCTGTCAGTAAGAACATCTCCGGCATCGACCTGGCTCTCCAGCTGGGGATGCTGGTGCTGTATCTGGCCCTGTGGTTGATCCTGGGCATCTACATCATCCCGACCCTGCTGCGCAAGGCGGAGCGCTACATGAACGATGAGTCCCTGCTTCTTGCTTCTCTGGGCGTCTGCTTCGGCATGGTGCTGCTGGCGGATGCATTGGGCTTTTCTTCCGCTCTGGGCGCCTTCCTGGCAGGCTCTCTTCTGGCCGGTACCATCCATGCCGAGCGGGTGGAGCATCTCACCTCCGGAGTCAAGGACCTCTTCGGCTCGGTGTTCTTCCTGTCTGTCGGCATGATGCTGGATCCTGCCATGATCGTGAAGTACATCGTTCCCATCGTGATCGTGACCCTGGTCACCATCTTCGGAAAGCTGCTTATTTCTGGCCTCGGCGTGCTGCTCTCCGGACAGAGCCTTTCCAAGGCGGTCCACTGCGGCTGCTCCCTTGCCCAGATCGGCGAGTTCGCCTTCATCATCGCCTCCCTCGGCATGAGCTTGGGTGTCATCGAAGATAAGGTCTATCCCATCGTGGTGGCGGTTTCCATTCTCACCACCCTGACCACGCCCTTCTTCATCAAGAGCGCGGACAAGATCTACGGCGCCCTCACCAAGGTGCTTCCCGCAAAGCTCATCAGCAAGCTGGAGCGCTACACCGGCGAAGATACGGCCACCCGGGAGCAGGACAGCGACTGGGGCCGCTTCCTGCGCCGCTATGTGAAGGTCACCGCCCTCTATGGCGTGCTGATGGCGGGCGTGACCATTCTGGGGCAGTTTGTGCTCTTCCCCCTGCTGCAGAAGACTATGCCGGACCAGCGCCTTGTTGGTCCCATCTGCGTTGCCTTCTGTGTGCTGGGCATGGCCCTCTTCGTGCGGCCCATGCTGGACCTCCACTCCACGGAATATACCACATTGTGGGTGAAGAACCGCTATTTCCGGCTTCCCCTTATTACGCTCACAGCCCTTCGTTATCTGATGATCGTGCTCATCGCCTTCTTCCCGCTGCAGACCCTGCTGGGAATCAACGGCATCTGGCTGCTGCCGATCATTGCCGCAGCGGTGGCGCTCATTGCCAGAACGGGCTGGCTGTCCTCCGCCTACATCTCCGCCGAGACCCAGTTCATGACCAACTTCAATGAACGCAACCTCCAGCGGGATGACGACAATACCGAGTGGCTGGACGAGAAGCTCTTTGTGGACAAGATGTACTGCCCGGCGGAAATCTCCGGCAAGACCCTCAAGCAGCTGGATTGGGGCCGCCGCTTCAGCGTGAATGTTTTCCGCATCCTGCGGGGCAAAAAGCACCTGAACATGCCCTCCGGCAATGTGGAGCTGCGGGAAGGGGATAAGATCCTGCTGATCGGCCGGAAGGAGGACATCCGGGCCCTGCGCCTGAGCCTGAACATGGAGGAGTCGGATCCTCCCACCCTCCGGGCCTTCACTGAGAAGTACGAGGAGGACGCCAACCATATGTACGCCACGGTCATCCCCGTGGAAAAGGCCTCCGAGCTCCAGGGCAAGACCATCCGCACCAGCGGCCTGAGAGAGAAGTACGACTGTATGATCCTGGGTCTGCAGCGCAACCGTCTGCCCATCCTGCAGCCCGATGTGAACATGACCATCCAGAAGGACGATCTGGTCTGGGTGCTGGGTACCCGGAAGATGGCGGCCAAGCTACTGGCCGGCGGCTTCAGTGACGACGACTGATCGACCAGAAACAGAAAACGCAAAAGCCGCTTCTCCCTTGCGGAGGGGCGGCTTTTGTGGTACGATTTTCAGAGAATGATTTTGCGAGGACAGCACCATGGATCTGAATCGATTGAATGCCGCCCAGCGGGAAGCCGTCACCACCACGGAGGGCTATGTGCGCGTGATCGCCGGGGCGGGCTCCGGCAAGACCCGTGCCCTGAGCCACCGTTTTGCCTATCTGGTAAACGATATGGGGATCCTGCCGGGGAATATCCTCTGCGTCACCTTCACCAACAAGGCCGCCAATGAAATGCGCCAGCGCATCCACAATCTCACCGGGGATAACGATACCGGCTATATCAATACCTTCCACGGATTCTGCGTCTCCGTCCTGCAGGAGGACAGCTATGCCGTCCAGTACCCCCGCAGCTTTCTGGTGCTGGATAATTCGGATATCGACGCCATGCTCCAGATCATCTATGACGAGCGTGGCCTGAGCCTCCGGGACAAGACTTTCGCCCAGGCTCGGGACATGATCGAGATCCAGAAGGGCATCCGGAAGCCGGACTACTATAAGGACCTGATCGATATGTCTCTGGAGGAGCTTCGAAGGAAATACGAGCAGGCCAAAACTGTGGACGATATCATCTTCTACGGCTATCTGTATCAGGAGAAAAAGTGTTTCGGCCTGGATTACAACGATCTTATCTTCGTGACCCTCTATATCTTCGAACAGAACGAGGAAATTCGCCTTAAATGGCAGCAGCGCCTGGAATACATCATGATCGATGAGTTTCAGGACATCGACCCGCCCCAGTATCGGCTGATGAAGGTCCTCTGCGGCTATCACAAAAATCTCTTCATCGTGGGGGACCCGGATCAGACCATCTACACCTGGCGGGGAGCCGACGTCCGCTTCCTGCTGGATTTCGATCAGGAGTTTCCGGGGACGAAAACCATCATGATGATGGAAAACTACCGCTCCACACCCCAGATCCTTGCGGCGGCCAATTCCCTCATCGAGAAGAACCGGACGAGGATCAAAAAGGACCTGATCCCCATTTTGCCGGATGGGCCGCTGCCTCTCTGCCACCACGCCCCCAATGCGGAGGCGGAGGCGGAGCAGATCGCCTTTCAGATGTGGGAGCTTCACGACAAAGACGTGCCTTTCCGGGAGATGACGGTGCTCTACCGGGCCCATTATCTCACCAACAAGCTGGAGGAGGTTCTGCGCAAGCGAAAGATCCCCTATGTGCTCTACAGTGGGGTGCCCTTCTTCGGCCGCAGGGAGATCAAGGACGCTTTGAGCTACCTGCGCATGGTGGCCTACAAGGACGACCTGTCTTTTGCCCGCATCGCAAACGTCCCCAAACGGAACCTGGGCCAGCGGCGGATGCAATTTTTGCGGGAGCGGGCCGAGCGGGAGGGCTGCAGTCTCTATCAGGCCCTCTGCCGGAGCACGGAGGAAGAGCTGTTCAAAGGCACCAGCGCCCTGAAGTTCATTTCCCTCATTGAAGGCTTTGCCCAGAGCTACGCCGCCCGCCCCATCTCCGAGCTCCTGAGCGATCTGATGGACAAGAGCGGCTATGAGCGGATGCTGCGCACCGAGGGCAGCCAGGAGCGGCTGGACAACCTGGCGGAGCTGAAGCAGTCCGTCTATGAATACGAGACCGGCTGCGGCGAGGAGGCGGCCCTGGAGCACTATCTCAGCCATGTGGCCCTCTTCACCAACGCCGACGCGGAGGACGGGGGAGACAAGGTCAAACTCATGACGGTCCACGCTGCCAAGGGCCTGGAGTTTCCCTATGTGTTTCTCTGCGGATTGAACGAGGGCGTTTTCCCCTCCGGCCGCACCAACACGCTGCCCGGTATGGAAGAGGAGCGGCGCCTGGCCTTTGTGGCCATCACCCGGGCGGAGAAGGAGCTCTATCTCTCCGAGGCAGAGGGAAGAAACCTGGACGCGTCTCCCCGATATCCTTCCCGCTTCCTGCTGGATATCGACCCGGAGCTGATGGCCTATACCGCGCCCCCCAAGGAGGGCCTGATCCGGGACGCCCGGGAGTATATTGCCGCCAGCGAGAAGTTTTTACCCGAGGCAAAACCGGAGGAGGGCTTCCCCGTGGGCGCGCGGATCCGCCACGAGATCCTGGGGGAGGGGACCGTCCTGGAGATCGACCGGGACAAGGAAGCTTATGTCCTGCAGTTTGACAGCATGAAGACGCCCCGCCGCATCAGCTTCCGGGTGAAGTTGGAGCGCGCGGACTGAAAAGAAAACCGGAACCGACTTTATCGAAGAACCTTTGCACGCGTAGTAAAGCGTTGAAAACGGCATGACCTTTTGGTCGTGCCGTTTTCTGTTCCTCTGTTGCCGAATAGAAAAGAGCCAAAGAACCGAAAAAAAAGAAGAAAAGAATATTGACACGGTGTCAGAATAATGCTATAGTGCGTTCTGACAACGTGTCAATATAATGCTTGAAAGGAATCGTTTCTATGAAAAAGAATACAGGAGCACAGCTGGCGCTGTATCCCTCTCCGGTGATCGTGGTGGGAGCGATGGTGGATGGAAAGCCGAACTGGACCCTGGTGGCTCACGCGGGCATCATGGCCCACAGTCATGTGATGCTTTCCATGGTCAAGGCGCATTACAGCAATAAGGGGATCCGGGAGAACAAGGTGGTTTCCGTCAACGTGGTGGACGCCTCCTGGCTCAAGGAGGCCGACCGCATGGGCTGCCTCAGCGGCAACAAGACCGATAAGTCCCAGGCCTTTGCCTGGACAGCGGGGGAGAAGGGCTCGCCCATGATCGACGCGGCCAAGGTCACCATGGAGTGCGAGGTGGAGGATAGTTACGATCTCCAGGGCTTTGACAACTTTATCTGCCGCATCACCGGCACCTATGTGGAGGAGGAGATCCTCACTGAAAAGGGCAGGATCGACTATCGCAAGTTCAAGCCCGCCCTCTTCCAGTTCCCGACCTATGAATACCTGGAGACCGGGGACGTCCTCGGCTCCTGCATGAAGATGAACTGAGACATAGGATCAGAAAAGGACGGAACAAACCATGAAGATCCTTGTTCTGGGCGGCAGTCCCAACAAAAACGGTTCCACGCAGATTTTGATCGAGAATTTTGCCAGGGGCGCGAAAGAAGCCGGGAACACGGTCACGGGAATGAACGTGGCGCACATGGATGTGCGTCCCTGCGCCGGCTGCATCGCCTGCGGCTATGACGGGCCCTGTGTGCAGCGTGACGACATGAGCCAGATCCGGAAGGCGGTGCTGGAATCGGATATGCTGGTCTTTGCCACGCCCCTCTATTTCTTCGGTATCTCTGCCCAGCTCAAAACCGTCATTGACCGCTTCTGCGCCTTCAGCAGCCGGATCAATATGCGGAATATGAAGTCCGTCTTCCTTTCCGTCGCCTGGAATGACGATGACTGGACCATGGACGCCATCCGGGAGCACTATCTGACCCTGGTGAAGTATCTGAATCTGCGTGACATGGGCATGGTGCTGGGCACCGGCTGCGGCACGCCCGCCATGACAAAGCGCAGCCCCTATCCCCAGGCGGCCTATGAACTGGGGCGGGCACTGAAATAACGAACACGAACGGCTCCCGCTTTTCGGATGCGGGAGCATGAAAGGAGTACGAATATGAAAAAGCTGGTCACCCTTTGTCTGCTGCTGGCCTGCGTGCTGAGTCTTGCGGCCTGCGGCAGCGCCCCGGCGGAGTCTGTCGCGGCCCCGGAAACCGCCTCGGCAGCAGAACCCGCAGCGGAGCCGGAAGAGGGCCCCGCCCCGGCTGGGGAGCCGGAAGCCGAAGCTCCGGCAGCGGCGGAGGTCGAGGAAACTGAGCCCGCGGCGGAGACCCACAGCGACATCCTGGTGGTGTATTTCTCTGCCACCGGCACCACCCGGGGCGTTGCGGAAAAGATCGCCTCCCTCACCGGCGGGGACCTGGCCGAGATCGTCCCGGCCCAGCCCTATACGGCGGAGGACCTGAACTACAATGACCGCAGCACCCGTGCCACCGTGGAGCAGAACACGCCAGAAGCCCGCCCGGAGATTGCGGAAGAGATTTCCCTGGAGGGCTATTCCACCGTGTATCTGGGCTATCCCATCTGGTGGGGCGATGCTCCGCGCATCCTGCTCACCTTTGTGGAAAACCATGATTTCACCGGCATCACCGTGATCCCCTTCTGCACCTCTGGCGGCAGCGGCGCAGGCCGCACCGGAGAGACCCTGGGCGAGCACGCCGGAACGGGGAACTTCCTCGCTTCCACCCGCCTGGACGACGGCATCTCCAACGAAAAGCTTCAGGACTGGATAGCGAGCAAGAACTGATACTGACCGCGGGAGGCGGAAGCCATGCAGAAATCAAAAACAAAGGGCCTTCGACTGGCGGTAGACGGGTGCATGCTCGTGCTCCTGCTCTGCCTGATGGCCTATCAGGTCACAGGCGAAAAGCTGCACGAGTGGACAGGCATCTGCATGACCCTGGTCGTCATCGTCCACCAGATCCTGAACCGCCGCTGGTATGCCGCCGTTTTCAGGGGGCGGTATAACGCCTATCGCATTCTCACGACCCTGGTGAATCTGCTGCTTCTGGCGGTCATTCTGGCCACGGCCCTCTGCGGTATGGCCATGAGCGGCTATGCCGTGCCTTTCCTGTACTGGCCGGGCGGGATATATCTGGTCCGTCCGGCGCACCTTGCCATGAGCCACTGGTCCTTCCTGCTCATGGGGCTGCACCTGGGCCTGCATCTGCCCGTGATGACGAGGAAGTGGAAGCTGAGCGACGGGGCAAGGACAGCCATCACGCTGCTCGGCACCCTGTTCGGCGGGGTTGGGTTCGGGCTGCTTCTGCAAAACCGACTGCCGGATTATCTCTTCTTTCGGGTGCCCTTTGCTTTCCTGGACTATGAAAAAGCCGGCTGGCTGGTTTTTCTGGAAAATGCGCTGATCCTCTGTGCCTGCACCTTTCTCGGCGCGCAGCTGGCCGCGCTCTGCCTCAAGCCCAAAGCAGGGGAGAAGAAGTAGCCCGTCCTGCGCCTTGCCTGCATCGCCGCGGCCCTGCTCCTGGGCGTCGTACTCAAGGGCACACTGCCATAAGACGTTCCTGCAGATACGGCTGTACGGGATGCGGAGGCCGGGGGCTTACGGCGTGATGTGAGCGAGCGGCTTGCGAGAAAGGAAATCTCATCAAAACAAGAGGAAGGCGGCTGTCGATGCAGTTGCCTTCCTCTTGTTTTGATCGAATCTGGGTCTAAATCTTCACCGGGACGCCGTTGAGCTCCACGCCGTTGGAAGCGTCAATGACGATTACCTTTTTCCCGTCCAGGATCCTGGCCTGGACCAGCATGCTGTGCTCCGGAGAGACCTGGATCTTCACCTCCGGGGTCTGGATCTCCATCCGCTTGGGATCGGAGAGGTTCGCGGGCCGCAGGTCCGCGTCCTTGCCGAAGGTCTCCTCGCAGCGCTGCTCAAAGCGCTGCCGTTCCTCAGCGGTTGCGCCGCTGTTTTCCAAAATATCGCCCATCTCTTTCACCGTGACGGTAAGCGGTTCCGGGTCCTTGCTCTCCTTATGCAGGGTGATCCGGTCGGAGAGCTGCTCATGCACGGACTGGACCAGGTCGAAGCGGCAGTCCTGCTCCAGCACGTCCGAGAGCAGCCCGTCAAAGCTCTCCCGCTGGCGCTGAGCGGGCATGGGGACCTCCGTGCGGAACACCGCGTCAATGAAATCCGCGTGGTCCACCTTGCAGTCCCGGGAATAAAACAGCGCGTTATAGAGGTTGGTTGCCCGGTCGTCAAAGGCGGGGAAGAGGAAGCCCAGTTCCGGGGCGGATACCACCTGGCCTGCCGTGGCACTGTGAAAGCGCTTGTCCTCCGGGGTGTAGCCCAGCTCGCTCTTTCCGCCCTCCACCGGGCATACGGCGCAGAGCATATATTTGTACACCTCTCCCGCATCGCCGATGCTGCCGTCCTTGCCGTAATGAGGCACATCGTAGCTGTCAAAGGCCAGCAGGATCAGATAGTTCCCGCCGTCCATATCCAAATGTCCGATGATCGTGCGGTAGAATTGCTCCAACAGAGAGGGGTCCTGCCCCTCGCTTTTGCGCAGGGCGGAGAGCAACCGGTGCTCGTCGCTGTCCAGCACCTGCTTGGTGGCAAAGGCGATGTCCAGCAGGTTCTTGCCCAGCGCGCCGGAAAGACTCTTTTTCAGCAGAGCCAGATATTTCTCCTGCTCTTCGGCTGTCAACAGGCCGAGAGATTCGTTTATGGTCGCAATGATCTCCCCGGATCCGTTTACATAGCAGCCGTACAGGTGGGTGATGCTGTTATGCTCCGGCCGGATGCGGCGGCGGATCTCCCGCAGCTCCTTTTGATTCATGTGATTCCGATCCTTTCCCAAAAAGTGCAAGGGGCATTATGGCACAAAACCGCGCGTTTGTCCAGAGCAAGCATGTTGATCCCGTTCTGCCACATGAAATCAGGGAAAGCTCCGCGCCTGTATTACAAACTTCAACATGCGATCTTCTGGATTGTTCTGGAAATTGTGGCCGAAGTCGTTTGTTTCCACAAAAAAACAGAGGATCAAAAGCTGGAAAATATGGAGGATAATATCGGTTCGAATCCAGGCTGGCGCTGTTGAAATCCAAACCGTTGTGTGATATAGTAACATCAAATCATTATGTCAATACGGGAGAAAGATTCATGGATAAAAAGATCCCGGAAAAATTCATCCGCTGGCCTCGGATCGCGCACTGGAAGGTGATTTCCGCGCTGCTGCTGGTTTATGATGCCGTCAGCGTGAGCATTCCCTTCCTGGCTGCGCTATGGCTTCGCTTTGACTGCCGGTTTTCCATCATCCCGGGTGAGTATATCAAAGCCTGGCTGCGCTTCATCCCGTTTTACACGGTATTCTGCCTGCTGGTATTTGGGGCGTTCAGACTTTATCAGAGCATTTGGCGCTTTGCCAGCTTCCGTGAGCTGGAGCGGATCCTTGCTGCAAGCGTCGTTACTGGCCTTGCCCATATCGTCGGCATCACCCTCCTGGTGTACCGCATGCCGATCTCCTATTATGCCATGGGGGTCGTTATGCAAACGGTCCTGGTATTGGGGATCCGCTTTCTGTACCGCTTTGTTCTGCTCCTTCGCGGCTGGCGGTCAAAGAGAGAGAACGGTACCCGCCGTGTTATGCTGATAGGCGCGGGCGAGGCGGGACAGATTATCCTTCATGACCTGATGAAGTCCCCGGACAGTCAGGATCAGGTCTGCTGCATCATCGACGATAACCCCAATAAATGGAACCGTTACGTGGACGGCGTCCCCGTGGTAGGCGGCCGGGAAGATATCCTGCTCAATTGCGAGAAGTACAAGATCGACCGGATCTATCTTGCCATCCCCTCTGCCTCTGCGGAGGCCAAGCGGGATATCCTGGATATCTGCAAGGAGACCGGCTGCGAAATGAAGACCCTTCCCAGCATCGTCCAGCTGGTAAAGGGGAGCGTTACCGTCGGGGCCATGAAGAATGTGGCCATCGAGGACCTGCTCGGGCGAGAGCCCATCCGCACGGATATGACGGATGTGTTCCAATACCTTGCGGGAAAGACCATCCTGGTCACCGGCGGCGGCGGCTCCATCGGCAGCGAGCTTTGTCGACAGATCGCTTCTCACGATCCCAGACGGCTGATCATACTGGATATCTATGAAAACAACGCCTATGATATTCAGCTGGAGCTGCGGGACAAGTATCCGGAGCTGGATCTGGTCACGCTGATCGGCTCCGTGCGGGACAGCCGGAGACTGGATGAGATCTTTACGGAATATCGTCCCGATGTGGTCTACCATGCCGCCGCCCACAAGCACGTTCCGCTGATGGAGGACAGCCCCTGCGAGGCCATCAAAAACAATGTCATCGGTACATACAAGACCGCCTACGCGGCCATGGCCCACGGCTGCAAGCGCTTTGTGCTCATCAGCACGGACAAGGCTGTGAACCCCACCAACATCATGGGCGCATCCAAGCGTCTGTGCGAGATGGTGATCCAGGCCTTTGACAAAAAGGTTCGGGAAGGACGCCCCTTCGATATGCCCACGCTCTACACCCACAATGGGGAGTTCAGCGACCCCGTGAGCAAGCTTCGTCTTCCTGCGGATGATATCCATACGGAGTTTGTGGCGGTCCGTTTCGGCAATGTGCTGGGCAGCAACGGCTCTGTCGTCCCCATTTTCAAGCGGCAGATCGCCAAGGGCGGCCCGGTCACGGTGACCCATCCGGACATTATCCGTTATTTTATGACGGTCAGCGAGGCGGTGAGCTTGGTGCTGCAGGCCGGCACCTATGCCAGGGGGGGAGAAATCTTCGTCCTGGATATGGGCAGTCCCGTCAAGATCGACACCTTGGCCCGCAATCTGATCCGCCTTTCCGGCTTCAAACCTGATGTGGATATCAAGATCGAATACACCGGTCTGCGTCCCGGCGAGAAGCTGTATGAAGAGAAGCTGATGGCGGAGGAAGGCCTGCGCAAGACGGAAAATAAGCTGATCCATATCGGCAGCCCCATCCCCTTCGATACGGATGAGTTTCTCTCTCAGCTGGAGCCGCTGATGGAAAGCGCTTATGCCAACCGGGAGGATATCCGCGAAATCGTGGAAGGGATGGTCTCCACATATCATCCTGCCGACCGGGGAGAAAATAAGGAACGTGAGCTTGAAAACAGTGTGCGCGAAGCCGTATTGAGTCGCTGATTGTTTCCTTGGCGTACGGAGAAAACCCACGTCAGCCTCTCCCTGTGGCGTGTTCACGTGCTTTTTCAACGAGAACAGAGGCGCAGCTTTGACCCTGAACGGGACAATCGAATACATGCGGAAGAAAGCTGCATGAAACAGCAGTATGTTGACCGTAGAGTGCATCTATGATTAAACTGAAATTTTCATACACTTTTTTCAGATACAATGTGGTTTTGTCTTGTTGTTTCAATCACGGTGAGAAGCAACATCTGCTATGGAGCAAGACCGCATCCCCTCCAGATTCCAAAACGGGGGGATTATGCTAAAAGAAAGCATTTCAATGGCGCGAAGGGATAGATCATTATGCGGGAAAATGGAGTGAAAAGACGCATCAGTTTCAGCCCTCCTGATATCACCGAACTGGAGATAGCAGAAGTGGCAGAGGCGCTCCGCTCAGGGTGGATCACCACTGGGCCCCGAACGAAACTGCTGGAGCGCAGGCTTGCAGCTTATATCGAAACAGGGAAGACGGATGTAGATTGTACATCTGCAGAGGCAGTCTCCCACTATGGCCAGAGAGTGGTTTGCTTGAATTCCGCTACGGCTGCCGAGGAGCTGAATTTGCGCATTTTCGGTATCCGAGAGGGCGATGAGGTGATCGTTCCGGCGTATACCTATACGGCATCCGCTTCTGCTGTGATCCACTGCGGCGCAACAGTCAGGTTTGTTGATATCCAGAAGGACGGAGATCCTGTTTCTCACATGCCGGAGATGGACTACGATGCGATGGAGGCGGCCATCACCCCGAGAACCAAGGCAATCGTTACGGTCGATCTTGGCGGCGTCGTTTGTGATTATGACAGAGTTTTTGAGATCGTTGAGCGAAAACGAGCCATGTTCTCTCCAATGGAGTCGGACGGAAGCCCGCTGGGAGATTTATCTGCTCGCATCCAGAAAGCCATTGGCCGGGTCGCAGTCATTGCGGACAGCGCGCATAGCCTTGGCGCATCCCGGGATTTTCGTGGGGAAAGAAAAAACTGCGGCGCGATCGCGGATTTTACCAGCTTCAGTTTTCATGCGGTGAAAAACTTTACCACGGCCGAAGGGGGCGCGTCTAGCTGGCTTCCGTTGGAGGGGATCAGAAACGAGGAGATCTACAGGATGTTCCAGCTGCTTTCGCTTCACGGACAGGACAAGGATGCTTTGACGAAAACCAGACTTGGTTCCTGGGAGTATGATATCATCGGTCCTTGGTACAAATGCAACATGACAGACATCATGGCAGCCATCGGTCTGCGGCAGTTGGATCGCTATCCCGCTCTGCTTGCGAGACGCGCTGAAATTTTGGGGAAGTATGACGCCGTGTGCGCTGAACTCGGAATCAACCGTATGGTGCATCATACCGGAAATATGGACAGCTCCAACCACCTTTATTTGATCCGTTTTCCCGGGATCACAGAAGCGCAGCGCAACTGTCTCATCGAGAAAATGGCAGAACGAGGCGTGGCGGCCAATGTGCATTTTAAGCCCTTGCCGATGATGACGGCTTATGGCAAGGACTGTTCTGCGTATCCGAATAGCTACGACTATTATCGCAACCTGATTTCGCTTCCTTTCCATACGCTGCTGAGCGATGAGGATGTGGATTACATCTGCGAAGTTCTGAAGGAGCTTGTGCCCGGAATAAGGGGAGCAGAATGCTGAGAAAATGGGAGGAGCTGCCGGCGTTCATGAGGATCCCGGAGGTTCGGCCGTATTGGGAGATCCTCAATCAAAAACGCGGTCAGCTCATCTTGAAACGTGTATTTGACATTTCCGCGGCGTCAATTTTGTCAGTCGTTCTCGCGCTGCCGATGACGGTGATCGCGGTGATGATCAAACGGGATTCCCCCGGGCCGGTTTTCTATCGCCAGGAACGTGTGACAACTTGCGGAAAGCATTTCCATATTCACAAGTTTCGCACGATGGTGGCCAATGCAGAAAAAATTGGGACAGCGGTAACGGTTGGGGCAGACCCTAGAATCACACGAATAGGAGCGAAGCTGCGGGATCATCGGCTGGATGAATTACCGCAGCTGCTCGACGTTCTCAAAGGAGATATGAGCTTTGTGGGAACGCGTCCTGAAGCTGTGAAGTATGTGGAACAGTACAGCCCGGAGTATTTCGCAACACTCCTGCTCCCTGCCGGGATCACTTCTGAGGCAAGCATTCGATACAAGGATGAAGCAAGACTTCTGAATGCGGCTTCAGATGTGGATCTGACCTATATGAAAGAAGTGCTGCCGGCGAAAATGGCTTGGAATCTGAACAGTGTCAAGCACTTTCATGTTCTGCATGATTTTCAAACGATGATCAGGACCGTTCTTGCCGTTCTTGGGAAAAACTACGAGTCGTGAGAGGCGAAAATGAGCAATATGAAGGTTTCCTTTGTTGTCATCGCACTCAACGCAGCTTCTACGCTGGACGCTCTTTTGGCCTGCCTTGGAAAACAGACCTATCCCCACGGCAATATCGAAGTGCTCCTGATTGACAGCGGGTCCTCGGATCATACGAGAGAAAAAATGCTGGCATTCCAGAATGCAGAGCATGATTTTGATCGGATCGTAGTCCTTGACAATCCGAAGAGAACGCTGCCCTGCGGCTGGAACGTCGCATTGGAAGCGCTATCTGGCGATGCTGTCCTCCGGGTGGATGCGCATGTTACGTTTCCACCTGATTTTATTGAGCGAAATGTCCTAAACCTGGAAAATGGGGAGAATATCTGCGGGGGAAAGGTCATCAGTGTCCCCGCGGAGAAAACAAAATGGAGCATCACTCTCAATGAGGCGGAGAACTCCATGTTTGGCGGAAGCTTTGCCGCATTCCGGCATGCGGATTCTGCCCGCTATGTGAGCACGGCTGCTTTTGCGATCTATAGGAAGACGGTTTTTGACCAGGTCGGCAGATACAACGAGACGCTTACCCGCACCGAGGACAACGAAATGCATTATCGCATGCGGCAAGCGGGCTTTCGTTTCTTCTATGACCCGGCAATCATATCTTATCGAAAAACCAGGGCGACCCTAAGGAATCTTCTGAAACAGAAATACCTGAACGGCTATTGGATCGGCAGAACCATGGGGGTTGAGCCGAGGTGTTTTTCACTTTATCATTTTGTGCCCTTCGCTTTTGTGCTTGCTGTTCTGGGTACGGCGGTGCTTGCGGCGTTTGGCTTCAAATGGCCGGCTCTTCTGCTGTGGACTGCCTATTTGCTTGCAGATTGTGCCATGACGATCTTTGCGGTGGTCAGCGCAAAAGAGAGAAATCTGTATTTACTTACATTGCCGCTGCTTTTCCTGCTCCTCCACCTGTGGTATGGAGTGGGAACGCTTACGGGACTTGCGGGAATGATCCTGCGGAAGGCAAGGTCCTGAGCTTGTACGGAAGAAAACGGGAGCGGCAAAGCAGATGTTTGATGCGGCAAGCTCTGCGTTTTCTGCGCAGGGACTGCCGCACACAAGTATTGAAACGATATTGAATGCATCTCTTTCGATAGAAGGGGAGACAGTGGGAGAACGGGATACGGCGATCTCTTTCTGCCGATCCAAAGAGAGCGAGCTGTACTCTCACGCTGCCCTCCTTGCACGGCAGTCTTCCGGCCACGTGCACTGCCGGTTCAAATGATAGATAGGGAGACCAGTTCCATGGTGATTCTTCATGTTGCGGCCATCGAAAACAATTCCTTTACCGGGGTCAGTGTTGCCGCGCCGCAGCATGCAATTGCGCAAGCGCAATATGCAAGGATTGGACTGCTCAATATCAAAAATATTGAGTTGGATGTGTTGAAGCCATACCCCGGGATGCAGATCCCTTTTGCCAAGCCCTTTCGAATCAGTGACCTCCCGGAACCTTTCTGCAAGCCCGATCTGGTGATTTTTCACGAATGCTATCGACCGGACTATCTGAAAATGGCCGCAGAACTCCGAAAGAATCATATTCCGTATATCATTTTGCCTCATGGCGAGTTAAGTGAGAATGCACAAAAAAGAAAACATCTGAAAAAAATGGCGGCGAATTTCCTCCTCTTTAACCGCTTTTCGAATCATGCCCTTGCAATTCAATGCCTATCGGCAAAAGAACTGGCCGGAACCCATTTCGGTAAGCAAAAGATCATGTTAACCAATGGCGTGCATATTCCTGAGAAACGAAAGACTTCTTTTCATAACGATGAGATCCGGTTCCTGTATATCGGCAGGTTGGATGCTTTCGTCAAGGGCTTGGATCTGTTGATCTCGGCTGTGGCGAGGATCAAGGATCAAATGCGCAGAGCGCGTGCGAGACTGGATATTTACGGACCCGATGTGCACGGCCGTTTCGCCCATGTGGAAGAACTGATCCGGACTGCGGGCGTGACGGAACTGATTGGGCTGCACCATGAAATCTCTGGGATCGAGAAGGAGAAAGCGTTGCTGGCAGCCGATGTGTTTGTTCAGACTTCCCGCTTTGAGGGAATGCCTTTGGGAATTCTGGAGGCAATGAGCTATGGCTTGCCTTGCCTCGTTACCGAAGGAACCAATCTGGCAGAAGAAGTAAATCAGAACCGGGCAGGATGGAGTGCCGAAATCGAAGAGGCATCCATCTCGGATGCTCTGCTGTGCGCCATGCGGGAGCAAAGTCATTACCGGGAGTTTGGCGAAAACGGCAGAGAGTATGTGTCGGGAAAGTATGATTGGAAGAGGATAGGGGAGCAGGCGGTCCAGACTTATCGTATGCTGGTTGGATGAGAAGGGGACAATCCAAATCTCCCCGCCGATCATTTCCAGCGTTGCGTCATGATTGGCGGAGCTGTTCCGGCAGACCGGTCTTTGCATCAGAACATGACAGAAAGGCGTTATCATGCTGCTGTATATTGGATTAACTTTATGGATGTTTCTCATCCTCATCGTGGGCTTACGGCATGATTCCATTGCAGTAGCCAATTGCTGGCCGGATCTGCCGGGATCAAGCGTTATCCGCTCCAATATGCGTGTTACCACCGTGCTGGCCGTGATGACGTTTTTGCTGCTCTGGTTTTTAACGGCCTTCCGGTCATCCAATATAGGGAACGACACCCATGTTTATCTGCATTATTTTAAGATCTACATAAGAGGAATCGACCGCTCAAGATCCTTTGAAATCGGATATCAGTATCTGAATTATTTGTTCGGTAAACTAACCAACGATCCGCACTATTTTCTGGTGTTCATAGCCACCATTATGTATGGCGGCGCGGTTTGGGGCATTTTCAGATATTCCAGAAATGTTTTGATCTCTCTTTGCCTGTTCTTCTGCTATTTCTTTTCCCTGTTTACCTCTATGTTCCGGCAGGGGATCGCGATGGTCATCGTGATGTGGGGCTTCCAGCTGCTGAAGCAGGGAAAGAAGCTTCCAGCGGCCCTGATATTTTTACTGGCGACAACTTTTCATGCCACGGCGATTATCAGCTTTTTGCTTTTTCTGAACTGGGATCTTCTGAAAAAACGGTGGATCGTATTCAGCTTGACGGCAGCCTGCGCCATTCTGGCCAGGACCGGGGCGCTGAATGCTCTTGTCAATGCCGTCCTTCCCCGGTATTCGCACTATTTTGAGAGCCAATACGCGTCAACCGGCTGGCTTGCAGTCACATATAGTCTGCTGTCCTATCTGTTGTGGTATATACTTGTGACAAAGTCAACCGAAGCTGCGAGTAAAGCGGATGGGGTTGTCGCGGCCAATTTTGCTTATTTGCTGATGTTTGCGGCGTTTGGCTATTCAGTCAATTTGTTTACCAGAGCCGGCGAGTACTTTCTGCTGAATGCAGTTGTTGAAATCCCCAACATGCTTTACAGGGGAAAAGTGAAGAATTACCGGCTCTGGCTCCTGGCTTGCTGCACCTTTCTCCTGATTATGTTCATTGTTACACTGATCTACAGGCCGGGCTGGAACCATCTGTATCCATATGAATTCTGGAGATGAAGAACAGAAAATGAGCTGGAATTCTGAACCTAGGCAGCCAACGAAATACTCCAGACTGATCGGGGATATCTTTATCTTCGCTTTGGGGAACCTGGGATCAAAGGTCATTTTGTTTTTCATGGTTCCGCTCTATACAAATTGCCTTACAAGAGAAGAGTACGGCACTTCCGATCTGGTGTTCACCGTTGCGCAGCTTCTGGTTCCCTTTGTGTCGCTGGTCATTTTTGATGCGGTTTTGCGCTTTGGTCTTGCGAAAGACGCCGACCGGAACACCGTGTTGAAGTCCAGCCTGGCCGTAATCATGGCCGGCAGCCTTTTGACGATTGCGCTTACTCCGGTCTGCCAGCTGTATCTGCCCTTGGCGCCATGGAAATGGTATTTGTGCCTTTATGTCATCCTTACCATGGTGGGCAATGTGGAAATGAATTACCTGAAATTGATCGATCGGAATAAAGCCTATGCTGCCATTTCGATCCTTCATACGCTGGTCCTTGCCATTGCGAATGTCCTGCTTTTGGCCAGATTTGACTGGGGCATTCGCGGGTATTTGCTTTCTACCATCCTGGGAAGCGCAGCAACGGCACTTCTGGCGTTTTTTGCCGGGAATATTGCTTCCGCAGTTGGCAGAGGGACCGTTGATAAGGCGCTGTTGACGCAGATGGTTCGCTTTTCCGCCCCGCTGATTCTGAATAACGTATCCTGGTGGGTGATCCAGTCTTCGGATAAACTTATGATCGAAGCCATGGTCGGCGCTGCCGCCCTGGGACTGTATACTGCCGCCACCAAGATCCCGTCGCTGATCAATGTGATCATCAGCTTCTTCTCACAGGCCTGGGGGATCTCTTCGGTCCGTGAATTCGAGACCACCAACGAAATGGACTTCTATTCCGATGTCTTTGTTTTCTACAGTTTCATTGGCTTCGGCGCAGCAGTCTGTATCAATACGATCGTCAAGCCTTTTATGTCGGTTTACGTCTCGGCGGAGTTTGCGGATTCCTGGAGATTTGTTCCGCTGCTGCTTGTCAGTGCATCCTTCTCAACGGTTGCGTCTTATTTCGGTTCCCTGTACGGCGCTTTGAAGAAAAGCGTGAACAATATGCGCACGACCTTAACAGCGGCGCTGATCAATATCGTTGTCAATTACGCAGGCATTCGCTTGCTGGGCGTCTGGGGCGCCATTATCGGCACGGTCACCGCGTACATTGTTTTGGCGCTTTACAGAATGCTTGATGTGCTTCGGTATATCAAGTTCGACCCCAGATGGCGTGTGTTCCTCTTCAATGCTCTTCTTGCGCTGACACAAGCTGTTTTTGTAACGCTGGATCTGCATATCTGGGCGGTGTCGCTCGCGGCGATATTCCTCTTTGCGCTTGTCAATCATCAAACGCTTGCCCGGCTTGCCAGTATCTCCGTCGGGCTCATCAGAAGGAAACGCTGAGAATTCCAATTGTCAAGGAATGTTTGTCATGGGAAAAAACGACAAAAGAATGATCGAAACGGAAGAACTGAAACAGATCCAGCTCGCGATCCTGCTGGATGTGGCAAGATTCTGTGAAGAGAACGGGATTCGGTATTACCTCAGCGGCGGAACCATGCTTGGGGCTGTCCGGCATCACGGCTTTATTCCCTGGGATGACGATATCGATATCCAAATGCCCCGTCCGGACTATAACCGCTTTGTTCGGGAATATGCCTCGCCGATCTATTCCGTCTGCTGCTGGGATAAGGACAAGCAGTATCTGTGTACCTTTGCCAAGGTTGAGGATACAAGAACACACCTGAAGGAGAACGGCTTCTTTGGACGCGAGCTTGGCGTGAATATTGATGTTTTTCCTGTAGACGGTCTTCCTTACGGCGAAAAGCGGATCGATTTTACGGTCAGGAAGATGAAAGCCCTTTGGGGCCTGGTGGTCTGCGCAACGATCCAGGACATCTCTCACAGGAGCACGCTCAAAAAAATCGAGATCAGAGCCATGCGCTGCTTCTATAAAGTCTTTCCTTTGAAAAGCTATTTTACCGGCCTTGCCATTCGTGCGGCGCAGAAGTATCCTTTTGATCATTCTGACAAAGTTGCAACCCTGGTCTGGGGCTATGGAAAAAAAGAGGTCATCTCTCATGATACCGCGGCGCAATACATAAAGGCGGACTTTGAAGGACATCAGCTCAACATTCCCAAAGACTGTGAGGACTATCTTGTCCATATCTACGGAGACTACAAGAAGCTTCCTCCCGAAGAGGAGCGCGTGTACAAGCATCATGTTCTTGCGTGGTGGAAGAATGGGGTGGAATCATGACGATTGCGATCATTCTAGCAGGTGGTTCCGGGAGCCGCATGGGTCTGGATATCCCCAAGCAGTTCATTCACATTAAAGCAACGAACGCGAGATTGGACGGACATAAGCTTCAGGCACTGGGTTGGAAACCTGCGTATGACATTCGCGGCGGGATCGAGAGAACGATTCAGATCCTCAGATCTCTGCAGTAACGGAGACAGATATGAACGAGCTGCAATCGAAATTGCTGGAGGCTTTTGCCTTCTTTCATGATTATTGTGTGGAACATAATCTGCGCTATTATGCCAGCGGCGGTACCCTTCTGGGGGCGGTGCGCCATCACGGCTTTATCCCATGGGATGATGATGTGGATGTGTGGATGCCCCGGCCGGATTATGAGAAGCTGATTGCGTGCATGAAGACGTGCAAAGGCAAATATGTCCTGGAAACGCCGGAATGCAATTTGGGCGGCCATTATTACGGCATGGGGAAGCTCTACGATACGACTACGACAGCAGTGGAGAAAACCAAGTTCATGGTAAAAAAGGGAATCTATCTGGATGTGTTCCCGCTGGACGGACTTGGAAGGACAGAGGCCGAGCGGGACAAACTGTTTTGGCGGCTCCATTTTGAAAACCTGGTGCTCGCCAGCCGGATCTCCGTTCCCAGAAAGGAAAGGAGTACGCTGAAAAACCTTGCCATCCGGTTCTCTTCCCTGTTTCCCGAGGCATTGGTGAATACCGAAAAAATGATTCGTCGTTTCGACCGCGAATGCGCTTCGCTTCCTTTTGCGGGAAGCAAGTATGCGGGAATCCTGACGGGGACTTACGGCTTGCGGGACGTGATCCCGATGGATTGGCTTGAAGACCCCGCCCTGTATGTTTTTGAAGGGATTCAAATCTATAGTTTCCGGAATTATGACGAGTACCTGACGCATGTATTTGGTGACTGGAGGAAGCTTCCTCCGAAAGAAAAGCAAGTATCTCTCCACGATTTCGAGTTTTTGGACTTGCATCACGGCTATTTGGACTGAGCGGTACGAACGTAAAGCCGCTCCTGCCTGGTGAGATAAGCCACCCTGCAAAGGAGCGGAAGAAAAGCGAAGCCTGACGGCATGCGGAAGAAAGCGCACCGCAGATTCAGCGATGGAGCAGTGCTTCGTAAATCAGGCTTCGTAAAGGAGAAGGATTCATTGATTTCTAATATTGACCGTATATTGATCGAAATAGTTGGCCATCATCTTTTCCGGCTGCCCATGCCCTCGCTGGATGCCGTTGACATGGAAGCGCTTTTGACGGAGGCGCTGCATCAGTCTGTCTTTCCCATCGTCTATTCGGAAGTGGAGGACCGGGACCTTTCGGAATCGTTTCGGAATTTGGGTTTCACGGCCGTAGTAAAGAATATCCAAAATGAGCACGCTCATTATGAATTGCATAAAATCCTGCAGGATGTACCGTATGTCATCATCAAAGGGCTGGCCTCTGCCTATTATTATCCTGATTCGATCTACAGACAGTCTGGAGATGTGGATTTTTTGGTTTCAGAGGAGAATCTGGATCGAGCAGATGCGATCCTGGTTCAAAACGGATTTCACAAGAAAAGCGGCTCCGGTGAACATGGATTCCATTGGCGCTATTCCCGTGAAGATGAGAAGGCCGAGATGCATTGGCAAGCTCCTGGGGTCCCCAGTGTTGGAGGGGATATGATCCGGGCCTATCTTGCCGATACGGTTCAGAAGGCGGAACTCGTTGAGAAAGCACAGGGCTCCTTCTATATGCCGTCTCCGTTCCATCATGGACTGATCCTGCTTCTGCATACCGCGTCTCATCTTACAAGCGGCGGGATCGGCCTCAGACACTTGTGCGATTGGCTGGTATTTGAAAACAGCCTTGGAGATGGGTTTACAGATCTTTTCGAGAAACCGTTAAAGGAGATTGGCCTGTGGCGTTTTGCGCAGATCCTGACAAAATGTGGAGAAGTAGCTTTCGGGCTTCCAGCAAAGACCTGGTGCGAGGGGATCGACAGCAGCTTGTGCGAAGCTCTGCTGGAGGATATCTTGAGCGCGGGGAATTTCGGGAGAAAAGATAAAAAACGGAGCAGCGAGTCGAAACTGATCCGGGACAATGGAACGAGAACGGTGAAGAGATCAAACACCGTTCAAAATCTCTATCAAAATACACTGGAGCGGGCCAGAAATACCGGATTGCCGCTGCCTCTCGGGATCGTGAATGTTGTGCTTCAATATGTGGGCAGAACCTTGAGCGGCAAAAGAAACAATGTGCTGGATCCCCACATCCGAAAAGAAGCGCTCAGCAGACAAAAGCTCTATTCACAGCTTGGTTTATTTGAAACAGAGTAACACTATTCAAAGGAGAGAATCCTGCCCAGCTTCTGGATGAGATACATATTCATCGATAATGATATCCGTAAAGTAATAACCTGAGGAGGGAAGCGCCTGTGAAAGGGATCATTCTGGCCGGGGGGAAGGGCACCAGGCTCTATCCCATGACCAAGGCCGTCTCCAAGCAGCTGCTTCCGATCTGCGATAAGCCCATGATCTATTCCCCCTGTCCATCCTGATGCTGGCCGGCATACGGGCGATCCTGATCATTTCCACGCCGGAGGACACACCGGTATAGGAAAAGCCACCTGGGACGGGAAAAGCATTGGCATTTCGCTCTCCAACAAGGTCCAGGAGATACCCCGGGGCAAGGCCGATGCCTTTATCCTGGGGGACAATGGTTTCCCTGAGCCGCTGCTCCAACAACTATGGTCCGTATCAGTTTCCGGAAAAGCTTATCCCTCTGATGATCGCAAACTGCCTCTCGGATAAGCCTCTGCCGGTTTACGGTCAGGGCCTGAATGTGCGGGACTGGCTCTATGTGGAAGACCACTGCAAAGCGGTGGACCTGGTGATGCGCAATGGCGCTGTGGGCCAGGTCTATAACATCGGCGGCCACAACGAGATGCGCAACATCGACATCGTCCGCCTCATCTGCCAGGAGCTGCACAAGCCCGAGAGCCTTATCACCTATGTGACGGACCGCAAGGGCCACGATTTGCGCTACGCCATCGACCCCAGCAAGATCCACCGGGATCTGGACTGGCTGCCCGATACGAAATTCGCGGACGGCATCGTGCAGACCATCCGCTGGTACCTGGACAACCGGGACTGGTGGGGGGAGATCGTCTCCGGCGAGTATCAGAGCTACTACGAGAGAATGTACGGTAAGCGCTGAATCCATTTTCTATACGAAAAGGCCGCAGCCGTTAGGCTGCGGCCTTTTATTGTCGAGAAAACCGATGTCACTGGTGTGGCAATCCGTCCTTGAAAGGTAGATGTGGAATCACATTCCGATCCCCGCGATGTGCAGGATGATATAGGCGGTGGGGATGGAGAAGAGCAGGCTGTCTGCCCGGTCGAACATGCCGCCGTGGCCCGGAATCAGATTGGAGAAGTCCTTCACGCCGATCATCCGCTTCAAAAGGCTTTCCGCCAAATCGCCGATTTGCCCCATGGTGGAGGAGAGCAGGCAGGTGATGAGACACAGCGGGAGGCTCAGATCCGGGAAAATGGGCAGCAGATAGATGACTAAGCCCACCACCAGAGACGACAGCGCACCGGAGATGGCACCCTCCCAGGTCTTCTTGGGACTTACCGAGGGGGCCAGCTTGTGCTTGCCGAAGGCCATGCCGCCGAAGAGGGCGAAGCTGTCGCACACCAGGGTGGCGGCGGTTGCCAGCAGCAGGGTCTCCTGCCAGATCTCGCCCACGCCGATCATCATCAAAATCCCGAAGAGGAAGCCCGGGTAGGCCAGACCCGCCACGGTGTAAAGAGCGCCGTTGCCGGTGACCTTGTGGTGGATGATGCCGGAGAACATGGCAAGGTAGATGCCGATCATCATAAAGCCAATGTAGAGGATCGGCCCCTGGTGGAACAGGGTGAGCAGGGCCTGGGCGGCGATGTAGCTGTACATCACCCAGGCGGCGCAATAGACATTGAGCTTCTCCACTGCGCGGCTGTATTCATAGCAGCAGAGGACGCCCGCCGCGGCGAAGAACAGAACCCGGCTGACCTCCGACAGCAGCACGCAGCTGAGGGTAATGGTCAGCAGCACGATGGCAGAAAGGACGCGTTGTTTCAAACTGGATCCCTCGTTTCGACTCTTTTATCGCACTTAGCTTATCATAGTTTGCCCATTTCAACAAGTCCTTTTCTGCGCCTTCCGCCCAGAAGCCAGCGGATTTGCCTCAAATTCTTGTTGTGTTTGGACAAAAGCTGTGCTATGATGAAGTGAGCAAATATTGTCCCAAAGGCAATGATTCGAAACAATATCTAGTAACAGGGGGTATCCATATGTTCCGCGAAGACAAGATCTGGCTTGCGCAGTCCGACAAGAATCTGTTCCTGCTTCCCTCCATGGCCAACCGTCACGGCCTCATCGCCGGCGCCACCGGCACCGGCAAGACCATCACCCTCAAGGTGATGGCGGAGTCCTTCTCCGATATGGGCGTCCCCGTGTTCCTGGCAGACGTGAAGGGCGACCTCAGCGGCATGTGCCGTCCCGGCGTTGACAGCGAGGATATGCAGCGCCGTATCGAGCGCTTCGGCATTGAGGACTGGAAGTATCAGTCCTATCCCACCCGCTTCTGGGATATCTTCGGCGAGAAGGGCATCCCCGTCCGCGTCACCGTCTCTGAGATGGGTCCGACCCTGCTGGGGCGCCTCCTGAACCTGACCGAGATCCAGGCCGGCGTTCTCAACATCGTCTTCCGTGTTGCGGACGAGCACGGCTTGCTGCTTCTGGACCTGAAGGATCTGCGCGCCATGCTGCAGTTCGTGGGCGAGAACCGGGCGGAGTTTACCACCATGTACGGCAATGTCTCCGCCGCCAGCATCGGCGCCATCCAGCGTGCTCTCCTTGCTTTCGAGGAAGAGGGTGGCGAGCGCTTCTTCGGCGAGCCTCAGCTGGACATCAACGACTGGATGCGCACCGGCCTCTACGGCCGCGGCTACATCAATATCCTTTCCTCCCAGCGCCTGATCCAGAGTCCCAAGACCTACGCCACCTTCCTGCTTTGGATGATGACGGAGCTCTTTGAGAAGCTGCCCGAGGTGGGCGATCTGGATAAGCCCCGCATGATCTTCTTCTTTGACGAGGCGCATCTGCTCTTCTCCGACGCGCCCAAGGCCTTGGTGCAGAAGATCGTCCAGGTGGTCAAGCTCATCCGCTCCAAGGGCGTGGGCATCTACTTCATCACCCAGAGTCCTTCTGACATCCCCAATGATGTGCTGGCCCAGCTCTCCAACAAGGTCCAGCATGCCCTGCGGGCTTATACCCCCTCCGAGCAGAAGGCCATCCGTGCCGCCGCCAAGGCCTTCCGCGTGAACCCCGCCTTTGATACCGAGACTGCCCTGACCGAGCTGGGCGTTGGCGAAGCCCTGGTCAGCTTCCTGGATGAGAAGGGCATTCCCACCATGGTGGAGCGGGCGAAGATCCTGCCGCCTCAGAGCCTGATGGGCATTGCCGATGAGAACGCAGTTCGCACGGCCATTCTTACCGATGAGTTTGAGCCCAAGTATCGGGAGACCGACGATCGGGAATCCGCCTATGAGGTCCTGCTGGCCGCCACCGCGGAGCTGGCCGAGCAGCGGCGGGTTGAGGCTGAGGCGGCCGCCGCCGAGAAACAGCGCCAGAAGGAGGAGGCCGAGGCCGAGCGCCAGCGCCTGAAGGAGGAAGCCGCCGCCCAGAAGGCTGCCGAACGGGAAGCTGCCGCTGCCCAGAAGGCCGCCGAGCGGGAAGCCGCCGCTGCCCAGAAGGCCGCCGAGAAGGAAGCCCTTGCCGCCCAGAGAGCGGCCGAGCGGGAAGCTGCTGCCAAGAAGAAGGTTGCCCAGAAGGCTGTCAACAGCGCCACCTCCAGCGTCATGAGCGCCGTGAGTCATAACCTGGTGAACTCCGTCACCGGCGGTAAGACCACCTCCGCCGCCACCATCGCCAAGCGCGCCGCCACCAATGCCCTCAGTTCCGTGCTGCGCTCCGGCACCAGCTCCATCCTCCGCGGCCTTTTCGGCAACAAGAAGTAAGAGGCCGTTGATTCAACAATACAGAGAACTCCCGGAAAAGCTTCTGCTTTTCCGGGAGTTCTCTGCGTGTCACGCGGGCTCGTAGCTGCGGCTCAGCTCTTTGCCTTCGGCGTCGTATTCCACGTTCTCCATCAGCGCGGGATCCACCCGGCTGCGCTTTTTCACAACCAGGCCTTGCCCCTGGTTGTTGAATACCCAGATCTTATAGCCGGGGAAGTTGGGGTCGTCCTTATTGAAAAGTCCGCTCACGTTCAGGCGGCAGAACTTGGCCCGGCCTTCCGGATTGTCCAGCATGTCGCCGGGACCGTTATAAAAAAGCTCGTCCTTCGCGGCGCGCTTTTTGAAATCCTCCCATTCCTCGTCGGGGACTTTATCAACATCGCGGGGATCGATCATGGCGCAGCCTTCCTTTCACGTTTGATGCTGCCAGCATAACACACACGGAGAAATCTTGCAAGTATCACGGCCGCTCTTCCTTTTTTCCGAAGCCTGTGGTAAAATAAAACAAATCAACAGGAGAGTAGCTTATGTTCGAGCGATTGCATGCCATAGAACGTCAATATGAGGAGCTGTGCCAGCGCCTGGAGCTGCCCGAGACCTATTCTGACCCCGGGGTTTACGCCCGGGTTGAGCGGGAAGCCCGGGAGCTGCAGCCGGTGGCGGAGGCTCACGCCGCCTATCGCCGGGCCTGCGCCGATATGGAAGACGCCCTCTTGCTCCAGGCCGATCCCGAAATGCGGGAGCTTGCCCAGGAGGAGTACCAGACTGCCAGGGCGGAGAAGGAACGGCTGGAGCGGGAGATCCGCCTGCTGCTTCTGCCCAAAGATCCCAACGACAGCAAAAACGTCATCATGGAGATCCGCGGCGGCGTGGGCGGGGAAGAGGGCATGCTCTTTGCTGCCGACCTCTATCGGATGTATACCCTCTATGCCGAATCCAAGGGCTGGAGGATCGAAGTCGCCAACGTCAGCGAGACGGAGCTTGGCGGCATCAAGGAGATCAGCTTTCTCATCGAAGGAGACGGCGCCTGGTCCCGTCTCAAATTTGAGGCTGGCGGCCACCGGGTTCAGCGGGTCCCTGTAACGGAATCCGGCGGGCGCATCCACACCAGTGCCGCCACCGTGGCGGTGCTGCCAGAGATCGGGGAAGTGGAGTTCAAGCTGGACCCAAATGACCTGAAGATCGACACCTATCGCTCCTCCGGCGCCGGCGGTCAGCACGTAAACAAGACCGAAAGCGCCATCCGCATTACCCACCTGCCCACCGGTGTTGTGGTGGAGTGCCAGGATGAGCGCAGCCAGTATAAGAACAAGGACCGGGCTATGCAGATCCTGCGCTCCAAGCTCTATGAGATGGAGCAGACCAAGCGGAACGCCGCCGTGGCGGCCGAGCGGAAGAGCCAAATCGGCTCCGGGGACCGCAGCGAGCGCATCCGTACCTATAACTTCCCCCAGAACCGGGTGACGGATCACCGCCTGGGGGGCGACAACAAAAACTTCAATATCGACCGCATCATCAACGGCGATCTGGACGAGCTGATCGACGCCCTGGTCACTGCGGACCAGGCAACAAAACTCGCAGAAAATTCGGAATTCGGAGTTCGGAATTCGGAAGCATGAAAACGATTACGATAAACACAATAGAAAAACTGAGCCAGGCTTCAGAGCTGCTTAAAACTGGCCAGCTTGTGGCTGTGCCTACCGAAACGGTGTACGGCCTTGCGGGAAACGGCCTGGATGAACAGGCAGTGGAACAGATCTATGAGGTAAAGGGCCGCCCCCAGGTGAAGCCCCTCTCCCTCATGGTACCGGACGCAGGCGCCATGGAGCGCTGCTGCCGGGAGGTCCCGCCCCAGGCCCGGGTCCTTGCCAAACGCTTCTGGCCCGGCCCGCTCACCATCGTCCTCCGGTCTAAGGAGCTGGTACCCGCCATTGTCCGGGCCGGTGGGGAGACGGTTGGCCTCCGCTGCCCGGATCATCCCATGACTCTGGAGCTGCTGCGGCTCTCCGGCATCCCCTTTGCCGCCCCATCCGCCAATCCCTCCGGCGAACCCAGCCCCAAGACGGCGGAAGAGGTCAAAGCCTACTTTGACGGGAAGATCGCCGCCATTGTGGACGGCGGCCCCTGTGGCCTGGGGAAAGAATCCACCATCCTGGACATGAGCCAAAAGCCCTTCCGCATTCTGCGGCAGGGAGCCCTTCCCGCCGTGGAGATCGCCGACGCCCTGGTGGACGCGATGGAGATCGTTGGCGTCACCGGACCCAGCGGCAGCGGCAAGAGCACGGCGCTTCGCTGCCTGCTTGAACGGGGAGCTCTGGTGTTGGACTGCGATGCGGTGTATCACGAGCTGCTGGAGGCGAACACAGATCTGATGAACGAGCTGGATGTCCGTTTTCCCGGAACGGTGGAAAACGGCAAGCTCCTGCGCAAAAAGTTGGGTGCACTGGTTTTCGGAGATCCGGAGGCCCTCCTGGACCTGAACCGCATTACCCACCGCTTTATCACAGATGAAGTGCAGCGCCGCCTGCGGGACTTTGCCCTGCAGGGTGGGACTTTGGCTGCCCTGGACGCCAGCGAGCTGCTGGAAAGCCCGCTGGCCGATCGCTGCAACTTCACCATCGGCGTGCTGGCCGCGGAGGAGACGAGAATCAGGCGCATTATGGCCCGGGACGGCATCTCCCGGGACTATGCCCTCTCCCGCGTCCGTGCCCAGCATGGGGAGGACTACTTCCGTTCCCGCTGCACCGTTACGTTGGAGAATAACAAGGACGAGGCAACATTTTATGCAAATATCAACACAGTATTGGAGGAGAAACTGCACCATGGATGAACTGAGAAGCAAGCTTTTTTACGAGCAGAAGAACGGCTATGACCTGATCGACACCGAGGAGCGCCTCAAGGTTGAGGACTACTGCAAGGGCTACATGGACTACCTGAACCGCTCCCGCATGGAGCGGGAGGCTGTGGCCAACGCCATCGAGCAGGCTGAGGACCTGGGCTTTGTGGAGTACGTCCCCGGCATGGCGCTCAAGGCCGGCGACAAGATCTACAAGAACAACCGCGGCAAGGCCCTGATCCTGGCCGTCATCGGCAAAAAGCCCCTCTCCGAGGGCGCTGTCATCGCGGGAGCTCATGTGGACTCTCCCCGTATCGATCTCAAGCAAGTCACCCTCTATGAGCAGGATGAGATGGCATACTTCAAGACCCACTACTACGGCGGCATCAAGAAGTACCAGTGGGTCACCATTCCCCTGGAGCTCCACGGCGCCGTAGCCCTGAAGAGCGGGGAAGTGGTCAATGTGGTCATCGGCCGGGAGAAGGACGAACCCAAGTTTGTCATCACCGACCTGCTGCCCCACCTGGCAGCCGACCAGATGAAGAAGACCATGGCCGAGGGCTTCACCGGCGAGGGCCTCAACATTCTGTTGGGCTCCACCCCCTATGCCGACGAGGGCAAGGATCGGGTAAAGCTGGCCGTCATGAGCATCCTCAACGACATGTACGGTATCACCGAGGAGGACTTCCTCTCTGCGGAGCTTGCTGCCGTTCCCGCCTTTGACGTGTGCGAGATCGGTTTGGACCGCTCCCTCATCGGCGGCTACGGCCACGATGACCGGGTCTGCGCTTATGCCGAGCTCAGGGCCCTCTTCGATGTGCAGGATCCGGAGCGCACCTGCGTCTGCATCCTGGCCGACAAGGAAGAGACCGGCTCCGACGGCGTCACCGGCATGCAGTCCGCCTGCTTTGACGTGTTCATGAAGGACCTCTGCGAGAGCCAGGGCGTGGCGCTGCGCCGCTGCTATGAGAAGAGCTTCTGCCTCTCTGCGGACGTTTCCAACGCCTTCGATCCCCTCTATCCCGAGGTCTCCGAGAAGCGCAGTGACTCCAAGGTCAATTATGGCATGGCCATCTGCAAGTTCACCGGCGCTCGCGGCAAGGGTGGCACCAGTGACGCCTCTGCCGAGGTCGTTGCCTATCTGCGCCGTCTCTTCGAGCGGGAAAACGTGGTGTGGCAGATGGCGGAGCTGGGCAAGGTGGACCAGGGCGGCGGCGGTACCATCGCAAAATACATGGCCAACCGCAACATCGACACCATTGACGCCGGCGTCCCCGTGCTCAGCATGCACGCCCCCTTCGAGGTGGTCGCCAAGTTCGACTGCTACATGACCTATAAGGGCGTTCTGGCCGCCTACGCGGATAAATAAGTTTTTCGTTTTTGAAATACGAAAAGGGAGCTTTTTCGGAAGGACCCATTTTCCCATTCAAACTGTCGAAACATCGTCAGAAGATAGAACACCCCTCCGGCTACGGAGGGGTGTTCAAGCTGTCGACAAAGTGTCGACAGCTTGAAACGCAAAAATGGGAACTACCGA